>CAYSFS010000079.1:0-9070 GCA_964430235.1 uncultured Chitinophaga sp.
GGCACGCATGCCGGGAAGCGGCGTCAAGCTCACCGCGCAGGAACAGCAGCAGCTCCAGCGCGCGCGCAGCGCCGACGGGCGCGCCGAGGCGAGCGGCGACCTCCTGGTGCGCTTCGGCCCCGACGGCCGCGCCACCGCCGCCAACCGCCTGGCGATGGGCGCCACCGACGCCGACAAGCCGAAGGACACGCGCATCCTGGCGCGCGGCGAGCTCTCGACGCCCGGGCAGCAGGTGCCGCGCGGCTTCCTGCAGGTGCTGGCCGCGCCGGGCGACCGCCCCATCCGGTCGGGCAGCGGACGGCGCGAGCTCGCCGACTGGATCGCGAGCGAGTCGAACCCGCTCACCGCCCGCGTGTGGGTGAACCGCGTGTGGCTCAACCTCTTTGGCAAGGGAATCGTGCCCACGCCCGACAACTTCGGCGCCAGCGGCGTGCGTCCCACCGACCAGCCGCTCCTCGACTGGCTCGCGGTCGACTTCATGGAGGGCGGCTGGTCCTCGAAGCGCCTCATCCGCGAGCTCGTCCTGAGCCACGCCTACCGCATGTCCTCGAAGTCCGACCCGAAGGCGCTCGAGGTCGACCCGGACAACGCGCTCCTCTGGCGCATGCCCAAGCGGCGCCTGCCGGCCGAGAGCATCCGCGACGCCATGCTGCTCGCCTCGGGCCAGCTCGACCTCACGCCGCCCGTCGGTTCGCCGGTGGCGTTCCTCGAGGGCGCCGACCGCAACCCCGTGGTCGACCGCGCGCTCGCAGGCGAGGCCCTGTGCCGCTCCGTCTACCTGCCGGTGCTCCGCGACCGCGTCGACGAGATGCTCGACATCTTCGACTTCGCCGAGCCCGCCTACGTCACCGGGGACCGCGACGAGACGAGCGTGCCGACGCAGGCGCTCTTCATGATGAACAGCCCGCGCGTGCTCGCGGCCGCCGAGGCCATGGCCACGCGCATCCTCGGCGAGCGGCAGTCCGAGGCCGACCGCATCACGCGGGCGTTCCAACTCGCGGTCGGGCGCAAGCCCGCGCAGGCCGAGATGGTGGCCGTTCGCTCGTTCTTCGACGACTTCGCGGGTGCGCAGACCGGCACCTCGGGCCGCGCGGCGAAGTCCCAGGCCAAGGGCCAGGAGCGCGCCATGTGGGCCGCGTTCTGCCAAGCCCTGATGCAGGGCGCCGAGTTCCGCATGGTCGAGTGACAAGGAGTTCCCCATGAGCCTCTGCGACAATCGCTTCACCAGCTGGACCCGGCGCGACGCGCTGCAGGCGCTCTCGTGCGGCTTCGGGCTGCTCGCCTTCGCGGGCATCGCCAACCAGGCGCAGGCGCGCCCGGCGCGCCGCGACGAGGACGAGGGCAACCCGCTCTCGCCGAAGTCCACGCACCTCGAGCCGCGCGCCAAGCGCATCATCTTCCTCTGCATGTCGGGCGGGCCGAGCCACGTCGACACGTTCGACTACAAGCCGCGCCTGGCGACCGACGCCGGCAAGACCCTGGGCGGGACGCGCGCGGGCGCGCAGCTCCTGCCGAGCCCGTTCAAGTTCAACCGGTCCGGCAAGAGCGGGCTCTGGATCAGCGAGATCATGCCCCGCCTCGCCGAGCACGCCGACAGCCTGTGCCTGCTGCGCGGCATGAACACCGCCGTGCCGGCGCACGCGCAGGCGAGCGTCCTGATGCACACGGGGAGCTTCCAGTTCGTGCGGCCCTCGCTTGGCGCGTGGACGCTCTACGGGCTCGGCACCGAGAACCAGAACCTGCCGGGATTCATCACGCTGAACCCGCCCGCCGGCAACGGCGGCGCGCAGAACTACGGCGCGGGCTTCCTGCCGGCCGTCTACCAGGGCACTCGCGTGGGCCTCGAGCGCAGCGCGCGGCGCAACGGCGGCGACGGCGGGATGCCCAACCTCAGGAACCCGAGGCTGACGGCCGACGCGCAGCGCGAGCAGCTCGACCTGGTGCAGAAGCTCAACCGGACGCGCCTCATGCGCGACCGCAGCGAGGACCAGATCGAGGGCGTCATCGAGAGCTACGAGCTGGCGTTCCGGATGCAGGCCGAGATGCCCGACCTCATGGACCTCGCCGGCGAGAAGCCCAAGACCCTCGAGATGTACGGCATCGGGCGCGGCAACGACTCGTTCGCGCGCCAGTGCCTGATGGCGCGGCGCTTCGCCGAGAAGGGCGTCCGCTTCATCGAGGTGAACCACGGCGGGTGGGACACGCACCGCAACCTGAAGGCCGACCTCGAGCGCCAGGCCGCCGAGATCGACCAGCCGATCGCCGCCCTGCTCGCCGACCTCAAGCAGCGCAAGATGCTCGACGACACCCTGGTGGTCTGGGGCGGCGAGTTCGGGCGCACGCCGTACGCGCAAGGCAGCGACGGCCGCGACCACAACCACCACGGCTTCACCATGTGGGTGGCCGGCGGCGGCACCAAGGGCGGCCTCAGCTACGGCGCCACCGACGAGCACGGCATCGAGGCGGTGGACGGCAAGATGGACATCCACGACTGGCACGCCACCCTGCTCCACCTGATGGGCATGGACCACGAACGCCTGACGTACCGCTGGGCGGGCCGCGACTTCCGGCTCACGGACGTCAAGGGGAACGTCCACACGGGCATCCTGGCCTGACCACGGGCCCCGACCGCGCGATATCGTGTCGGCCCCGCGCCCGCGGGGAGCCATGCAAGCCGAGCCAAACGGATTCCCCCTCTCGACCGTCCTCGCCCTCGTGGGGTTCCCCTACGCGGCGCTCGCGGGCATCCGCGCGCTCCGGCCGTCGGTGGGCGGCGGCCCGGTGTACGGGGGCTCGCTGGTGGCGTTCGCGCTGCTCGGGTTCCTCGCATGGGTGGGCGTGGAGGTGGAGCTGCCCATCACCATCGCGGCAACCGGCGGCGGCGAGGCCAACGTGGTCGACATCCCGGTGTGCCGCACGCTCGCCGAGCTCGCCGGCGGGTCGGCCGTCAGCGCGCTCCTGGTTCGCATCCTCGACCTGTGGCTGCGCACGCGCGGCAAGGACCACCTGCTGCAGTTCCAGCGGATCGTCCTGTGGCTCGTCGGCGTCATCGTGGCGCTGGTCGTCATCTACCAGGTGCACTTCGCCGAGACCCTGCCCATCCGCACCGCGGTGCTCTCGATCGGCGGCGCCTCGGTCTTCATCATCGGCCTCGCGCTGCAGTCGGCGCTCGGGAACGTGTTCGCGGGGTACAGCCTGCAGGCCTCGAAGGTGTTCCGAAAGGGCGACCACGTGCAGCTGGGGCTGCCCGGCTCCGGAAGCTCGGTGGTCGGGAACATCCTCGACAGCACGCTGGCGACCACGCGCATCATCACGCGCGACGGACAGGTGCTGGTGGTGCCCAACGGCACCCTGCTGACGAAGGATTTCATGAACCTCGACCAGCCGACCTCGCGGCTGCGCGAGAAGGTGCGCGTGGGGATCTCGTACGAGGTCCCGCCCGCGCGCGTGAAGGACGCGGCGGCGGGCATCCTGGCCACCGAGCCGAACGTCCTGCGCGACCCCGAGCCCAACGTGTGGCTCGTCGACTACGGCGACTCGTCCATCGTCTACGAACTCGTGTTCTGGATCCCCTCGTACGCGGTGCGCGACGAGACGCTCGACCGCGTGCGGACACGGCTCTGGTACGCGCTCAAGGACTGCGGCATCGAGATCCCCTTCCCGATCCGCACCGTGCGCATGGCGGGCATGGACGAGGAACGCTCGCGGGCCGAGACCGATCAGCGCCGCGCGGACGGCGCCCACGCGGCGCTCCGCCGGTGCGCGCTCTTCGCCGACGGCGCCATCCGCGACGCCGAGCGCCGCGAGGTGGCGCGCGCCGCGCTCGAGGTCGAGGTGGCCGACGGCGAGCACGTGGTACGGCGCGGGGAGCAGTCGGACTCGATGTTCGTCGTCACCGAGGGTTCGTGCGAGGTCGTGCTGCCCTCGGGGCAGCGGATCCCCATCGGGCCCGGCGGGCACTTCGGGGAAATCGCCCTGGTCACCGGCGAGCGCCGCACCGCGGACGTCGTCGCGGCGAACGGCCCGGCTCGCCTCCTGCGCCTGCCGAAGGCCAGCGTCGAGCCGATCCTCGCGCGCCACCGGGACTTCGAGACCAAGGTCACGGCCGTCGCGCACGAGCGTCGCAGCGCCGCGCTCGGCGAGGGACTGCCCGGCGGCCTGGTGCGCCACGCGTCCGGGTTCGCGCGCGCGGTGCTCCGCCTCGTGTCTCCGTTCTGAATCGGCCGGCGGCCGCATGCGCCGGGCTACACTGCGGCATGCAGACAGCCGCCGAGATCCCGGTCGCGACGCCCGCAGACCTGCAGCCCCTTCCGGGAGAGGATCCCCCGACCGCCGTGCTGCGCGTCGTCGGCGCGCTCGGCGGGATCGCGCAGGTCACCCGGCCCAACGGGCGCATGGGGAGCGTGCTCGTCACCGATCCGGCCCTGGTCAAGCAGGTGCTGGTGCGCGGCTCGATGGACGAGGACCTCGGCCTCATCCGCAACTTCGCCCTGCGCGCGGCCGCGCCGCACGGCCTCATCTCGCTCACGGGCGCCGAGCACCGCAAGGTGCGCGTGGCCATGGCGCCCTGCTTCCGCGGCGCGGGCCTCGCTCCGCTCGAGTCGGCGCTCGACCGGCGGCTGGGCCAGGGCCTCGACGAATGGCCGGTCGACCGGGAGTGCGGCGCCGCGAAGCTGCTGCTCGAGCTGCTCACCAAGGTCTTCATGGAATGGGTGCTGGGGCCGCTCGAGACCGCGCGCGAGCACGAGCTGTGCAAGGCCGAGCAGGCCCTGCTCGAGGTCTTCCACCACGCCATCCCGGACCTCAACCAGCTGTGGCCCGGGTCCGACGGCGACGGCCCGGTCTCGTTCGACCAGATGGTGAACCGGTTCTTCGCCCTGCGCACGCTGATCTCGGACACGGTCGAGACCGCGCCGGGAGGCATGATGGCGCAGCTCGACCAGATGCTCCCGCCCCAGGGCGCCGGCCTGCCGCGCAGCGCGCAGCTGACCGACCACGCGATCCACCTGCTGCTGGCCGGGCTCGACACCGTGTCGCAGACCACGGGCCTGCTTCTCCACCACATCGGCCAGGACCCCTCCTTCGGTGACCGCATCGCGGCCGAGGCCGCCTCGCAGGACGAGCCCGTGTTCACCGAGGCATGCATCAAGGAGATCCTGCGGCTCTACGCGGGCGTGCCGGTCGCCGTGCGCGTGACCAGCGCGCCCGTCGAGGTGCGCGGCCACGTGATCCCGGCGCACCGGCCGATCATGGCGTTCCTCATCTGCATGCAGCGGGACGAACGCTCGTTCGAGCGCCCGCTCGAGTTCCTGCCCGAGCGCTGGATGGAGGGCTCGTCGCTGCGCATGGACGTCTCGGCCTCGATGCCGTTCGGCACCGGGCCGCACATCTGCCTCGGCGAGACGGCGGCGCGCCTCATCATGCGCCGCACGGTGCCGGCGGTGTGCTCGCGGTTCCGCGTCCGCTCGCTCGACCCCGGGCTGGTCCCGGTGCTGGTCCGCATCGTGGCGCTCCCCATGCGCGCGCCGCGCGTGGTGCTCTCGAGGCGCTGACCCATGATCGCCGTCCTGTCCATCCTCGGCGTGCTTCTCCAGGCGCCGGCGCCGGCTCCGCCGGCCGAGCTGCGGCCCTTCGACCACGTGCTCCTGGTCAGCGTCGACGGGCTGCGCCCCGACGCGATCGACGGCCCCGAGGATGGCCCGCTCCCCGCGTTCAGGCGCCTCATGCGCGGCCCGCACACGCTGCAGGCGCGCACCGACGCGGACCTCACCATCACGCTGCCGAACCACGTCTCGATGGTCACCTCGCGCCCGGTGGGCGGGCCGCTCGGGCACGGCTGGACCGACAACGTCGATCCGCCCGCCATCCGCCACGGCGGCACGCTCCACAAGCGGCGCGGCACCTACGTCGCCAGCATGTTCGACGTGGCGCACGACCGCGGCGTGGCCACCGCGGTGATCGCCACCAAGAGCAAGTTCGCGCTGTTCGCCCAGAGCTTCGACGACGAGAACGGCGCACCCGACGCCGAGGGCCCCGACGACGGACGGTGCAAGGTCGACCTCCTGGTGACGGCGCGCACCAGCGACGACGCGCTCGAGATGGCGCTTGCGCGGCTCCGGACGGCCAAGGGCCGTTCGCTGAGCCTGGTGCACTTCGGCGTCCCGGACTTCGTCGGGCACTCGCTCGACTGGGACGTGCGCCCGGGGTCGCCGTACCGCCAGTCGATCGCGGAGGTCGACGGCGCGCTCCTTCGGCTGCTGGCCGCGATCGACGGCGACCCGGCGATCCGCGGGCGCGTGGCCATCATCCTCACGGCGGACCATGGCGGCGGCGTCCCCGCGAAGACGCACACCACGAACACCGACCCGCTGAACTTCCTGATCCCGTTCATCGTGTGGCTCGGGGCCGACACCGATCCGCAGGAACTGACCGCCCTGAACGGCGACCGGCGAGCCGTGCTCCCGGCCAAGGAGTGGGCGCCGCGCGACCTCTCGCCGCCGCCCATCCGAAGCGCCGAGGCCGGGAACCTGGCCCTGCAGCTGATGGGCCTGCCGCCCATCCCGGGCTCGGTGGCCAACGCGACCCATGACCTGCGCGTGCTGCCCGCCGGCCGGACCGGCGTCGCGGGGACGCCCGACGGTGGAGGCGCGCGGTGAACGCCGGCGCCCCGGGACGCATGGCCGACGGCGGCACGTGCCACGTGTTCCATGCCTTCGAGGCCGCGTTCTCCATCGACCTCGAGCGCGCCGAGTCGTGCCTGCGCGCGCGCGACGGCACCCGCGCGGGACTCGCCGGCGGCGGCCGCAACGCGGGGGGCGAGGACTTCGAGCCGCGGCCCCTGCGCACGTGCGTTCCCGTGGCCGCCGTGACCGCCGCGGGCATCGCGTGCACCGCGACCGCGCAGGTCACCGTCTTTGACTTCGGCGCGATCTCGGTCCGCATCGACTTCCCGCTCGCCGGCCCGGCCGACGGGCTAGTGGCGCTCTCCCGCGCGCTCGTCGGCAATGCCGCGCTCCGTGACGCGGCGCGCGTCGCCGCGGCGCGCGTCCTCGCCGAGATCGCGCTCGCGTGCGAGCGTCCGTCGCTCTCCGAGCACGGCGAGGACTACGCGGTGTTCCGCCTGCCGCCGATCGCGGGCGGTCCCCGCGCCGGGCTGCCCGACGCGCTGATGGCCCGCATCCTGCGCGCCGAGGAAGGCGCGCTCGGGCCCGACGAGGTCCGCGACGCCGTGGCCACCGCGGTGGGCTACGCCACCGACGACCTCGCCACCGTCGACTGGAACGCGGCGATCCTGGTGGACCCGAGCCCCGGCGACGCGCTGGCGGTGCTCGAGTTCGCCAACGTCGAGCTCACCGAGATGCGATGGCTCGACGGCCGGCTCGACCGCGCGCTCGACGAGGCCGTGCGCGCGGCCGCCGACTCGCTGCGCGGGCCGCGGGTGCTCGGCATCCGCGTGCTCCACCACGCGAGGCGCATCGCCGAGATGCAGGTGGACGCGGTGGCGCTCTACGAGTCCGTGAACAACGCGCTGAAGCTCCTGGGCGACCAGTGGCTCGCGCGGCTGCACCAGGCGGCCGTGCGCCGCATGCACGTGGACGACTGGGAGCGCTCCATCCTGCGCAAGTCCGAGGCGCTCGACTCGATCTACGGGAAGATCCGCGACCGCCAGGCGCAGGTGCGGGCCGAGCTCCTGGAGTGGATCATCATCGCGCTGATCGCGGTCGAGATCGTGCTCTTCATGGCCGGGTGCACCACGGTGAGCGGCACCAACCGCTCGCAGCTGAACATGGTGAGCGTGGAGCGCGAGCGCGAGCTCGGCGAGGAGGCCTATGCCGAGATGCTGGGGGCCAAGGGCGTCAAGCGGCTCACCGCGGGGCCCGACTGGGAACGGGTCCAGCGCATCGCCGACCGCGTCGAGGAGGCCGCGCAGCGCCTTCACCCGCGCGCGACGGCCGGGTTCGCGTGGGAGTGGGCCGTGGTCGACGACGAGGCGACCGTGAACGCGTGGGCGCTTCCCGGCGGCAAGTCCGCCGTGTACACGGGCATGCTCCGCATGGCGCGCACCGACGACGAGCTCGCGGTCGTGATGGGCCACGAGGCCGCGCACGCCATCGCGCGCCACGCGGGCGAGCGCATCTCGGGCGACCTGATCGTGCAGGGCGCGCTGCAGGGCACGGCCGTGGCGCTCGGGGACATGAGCCCCGGCGCGCACCGCGCGACGATGGCGGCGCTCGGGCTCGGCTCCAACGTGGGCGTGATGCTCCCCTGGAGCCGCATGCAGGAGAGCGAGGCCGACGAGATCGGGCTCTTCATCGCGGCCGACGCGGGCTACGACCCCCAGGCCGCCATCCCGCTGTGGGAACGCATGGCCGGGCAGTCCGGCGCGCCGGCCGAGTTCCTGAGCACGCACCCCAGCGAATCCACGCGCATCCAGCGCCTGCGGAAGCTGATGCCGCGCGCGATGGCGATCAAGGCCGCGGCGGACGCGCGCTCGGAGTGAGCGCGCGCAGCCGCTCGCCGGCGGCCGCGATGGTCTCGTGCCGCTTGCAGAACGCGAACCGCACCAGGGCGTGCGCCTCGGCGTCGCGCGTGCCGTCCGGGCCGGGGGCGTAGAACGCGCTGCACGGGATGGCCGCCACGCCCACCTCCGAGACCAGGTGCCGCGCGAAGGCCACGTCGTCGGCGTGCCCGAACGGGGCGTGCGGGGCGAGCGCGAAGTACGAGCCCTCGGGCTCGTACGGCACCAGCCCGGCCGCGCGCAGCACGTCCAGCATGTGGCGCCTCCGTTCGCGGTACTCCGCGCGCAGCGACTCGTAGTAGTCCGCGGGCGCGGCCAGCGCGTCGGCCGCCGCGCGCTGCAAGGGCGTCGCGCCGCAGAAGGTCAGGAACTGGTGCGCCGCGCGGATGCCCGCCGTGAGCGCCGGCGGCGCGATGGACCACCCCACCTTCCAGCCCGTGAGGCTGAACGTCTTGCCGAGGCTCGAGAGCGTGACGGTCCGCTCGCGCATGCCGGGCAGCGTCGCGATCGAGAGCGGGCGCTCGCCGAACCAGATCTCGTCGTAGACCTCGT
>CAYSFS010000079.1:9170-11812 GCA_964430235.1 uncultured Chitinophaga sp.
AGCGTCGCGATCGAGAGCGGGCGCTCGCCGAACCAGATCTCGTCGTAGACCTCGTCGGAGACCACCATGCATCCGGCCGCGCGCGCGACGTCGGCCACGCCCTGGAGCTCCGCGCGCGTGAGCACGCGCCCGGTGGGGTTGTGCGGGCTGTTCACGACGATGGCCTTGGTGCGCGGGCCCACCGCGCGCGCGAGGTCCTCGAGCGGGAACGCGAAGTCGGGCGCGCGCAGGCGCACCGTGCGGACGATGCCTCCGGCCATGGCCACGCAGGCGGGGTACGAGTCGTAGAAGGGCTCGACCAGCACCACCTCGTCGCCCGGGTTGACGAGCCCGATCATCACGGACGCGATCGCCTCGGTGCACCCGTGGGTCACCGTGACCTCGGCGTCGGGGTCGACCTCGAACCTCCCGAGGGCCTTCCAGCGCGCGGCCACCGCGCGGTTGAGCTCGGGAAGCCCGATGCTCCTGCCGTACTGGCCGAAACCCGCGTCGATGGCGCGCTTGCCCGCCTCGCGCACCTCGGGCGGCCCGTCGAAGTCGGGGAAGCCCTGGCCGAGGTTGACCGCGCCGTGCTGGGCGGCAAGCCGCGAGATGACGGCGAACACGCTCTCGCCGAAGGGACGGAGTCGGTCGGAGATCCCGTGGTCGGTGGTCTTCATGGGGTTCCCTTGGTGGCCGGGCTCGTGCCCGGCATGTCCCGCACGTGGATGTCGAGCTGCGGGAAGGCGATCTCGATGCCCCGCTCGCGGAACGCGCGGTCGATCCGCAGGCAGAGCTCGTGGCGCACGGCGCGCGTGCCCTCCTCGGTGCTCAGCCACACCACCACGTCGATGTCGATGGAGCTCGCGCCGAATCCCTGCACCTGCACCTGCGGGTCCGGGAAGGCGAGCACGCCCTTCGTGCCCGCGGCCGCCTCGCGAAGCAGGCCCGTCGCGGCCTCGAGGTCGGTCCCGTACGCCACGCCGACGCGGACGATCTCGCGCACCGTGGTGTCGCCGAGCGTCCAGTTGACGATGGGGTTCGTGATGAGCGCCTTGTTGGGGATCACCACGTCCTTGTTGTCGAAGTCGAGCAGCGTGGTCGCGCGCGTCGAGATGCGGGTCACCTTCCCGGTCACCCCGTCCACGGTCACGAGGTCGCCGACCCGCACGGGCCGCTCCGCGAGCACGATGACGCCCGAGACGAAGTTCGCGAAGATCTCCTGGAGCCCGAAGCCGAGGCCCACCGTCACGCCCGCCGCGAGCCACTGCACGTCCTCCCACCGGATGTGGAGCGCACCGAGGGCGACGATCAGTCCCACGATCACCATCACGTTTCGCGCGAGGGCCACGATCGCGTAGCGCAGGCTCCGGTCGATGGGGAACCGGCGAAGCACCAACGCGTTCAGCAGGCCCGGGAGGTCGCGCACCAGCACCACCGTGACCGCGCACGCGCCGACGAAGGCCGCGAGGTCGGCGATCGTCACGGGCGTGCCCGCGACCGCGGGCGACGTCGCGGTGGCCGCACGCCTCCCCACGGACCAGAGCTCCGTCGAGGCCATGCTCCAGAGGGCGGGCACCTGCTCCCGCCACGCCCACACGAGCCCGACGACCGCGATCACGGTCACCGCGAGGCGCCCGAAGCTGCGGACCTGGCGGTCGAACTTCAGTTCCTCCGCGGCGTCCATGTCGCCGGTCAGGTCGAGCCGGCGGAACGCGCCCTGGCCCGCGCGCTCGAACGCGCTGGCGCCGACCGCCACCCCGAACAGCACCATCCAGCTGCGGAGCAGGTCCTCGAGGACGATCTCGGCGGTGGACGCGTACCCGAGCAGCGCCGCGGCCGCGAGTGCCGTCGGGACCGAAGTGAGCACGGCGCGCACGGTCGGCGCGAGCGTGGCGATCCACCCCGTGGGATGCCGGGCGATGATGCCGGCGAACACGCCGTTCGCCGGGCCGAAGACGCGGAACGACACCGTCGCGAGGGTGCCGAGCGCCGCGACGCAGGCCACGCGCTCGACCTCGGCCGCCCCGGGAAGGCCGGTGCCCCAGGAAGCGAAGGCCATCAGCCCGATGAACGGCAGCGCGATCCGCTTCGCGGTCGTCGCCGCGCGGCGAAGCGTCTCGGCCACGGAGCGCGTCCACCCGAGCTGCTCGGTCGCGAGCCCGTCGTGCGCGCAGCAGGTGGCGACCAACGACAGCCAGAACGCGGGCACGGCCAGCTTCGAGGCGGCATGCGCGAGCGCGGCGCTCGCGTCGCCCGGCGCGGTCGACCCGAGCAGCGTCCCGAAGAGGTGCAGCCCCAGCGGCAACGGGAGCGCCCGGACGATCGCGACCGCGGCCGCCCGCAGCGTGGCCGCGAGCCCGGTGCCGCGTGCCGCGGCGGGAACCAGCCGTTCGAGCAACGACCGCCCGCCCGGCCATCCGGTCACGAGCACCGCGACGAGCGCGGCGGAGAGCAACCACGCGACGGGGCGGTCCCCGGCGGACGCGCGCACGTCGTCGACCATCCCCCGCAGCCGCGCGGGATCCGCCGCGGCACGCAGGAACGACCGGAACTCGTCGATCGACTCACGCCGCACCGGCCGCATGTCCGCGGTCCAGAAGACCTGGGCGTCCAGGAACGCGCGGTACTCGACCAGCACCGCCTCGTACGCGACGAGCTCG
>CAYSFS010000080.1:0-4902 GCA_964430235.1 uncultured Chitinophaga sp.
CCTCGCCGGTCTCCTCGTCGGGCAGCAGGTACAGGTCGGCGCTGCCGCCGCCGAAGAGGCGGCGGAACATGCCGCCGTTGCCCGCGAAGTTCTCGCGCACCGTGTTGAAGACCTGCTCGAACCGGACGCGGCTGACGGCGTCGAGCTGCACGATCAGCTCGCCGAGCTGCTTCGTCGCCGAGTCGATGTCGCCCACCTGGCGCACGAGGTCCTCGTTGCGCTGCTCGAGCTGGCCTTCCTCGTCGATCGCGTCGAGGTTGACGTTGCCGAGGGCACGGATCCCGTCCTTGAGCCCGGCGAGCTCCCGCTCGGCCGCGGCCCGGTCGCACGCGACGAAGCCCTCGGCCGCGCGGGCCGCGAGGTGGCCCGGGTAGGCCGCGCCGAGGTCGAGCTCGAGCTCCGCAAGCGTCGATTCCTCGAGCGCCTCGCGCTTGATCTCGACCTCGCGGCGCCCCAGCTCCACGCTGTTCCAGTTGCGCTCCAGGATGTGCGCCTGGTCGCGGGCGATCCGGAGCGCCTCGGCGGCCTGGGCGACCGCGAGCCGCGTCGACTCGACCGCGGTCCCGGCCGACTCGAGCTCGCCGCCGACGGCCTCGAGCTCGGCGCGCGCCGCGGCGAGGGCCGCGTCCGCCTCCGCGATGGTCGCCCGGTAGCGCTCGGCCTGCTGCGTGCGGCGCTCGGCCTGCTCGGCCGACTGCGCACGCTGGCGCTGCAGCTCGTCGCGCGACAGTTCCGCCGACCGGCGCTCGCGCCGGAGGAGGTCGACCGCCGCGCTCCGTTCGCTCGAGGCGATCCGCGCGTTCGCCAGCGCCTCGGCCGCCGCCTCGGCCTTGGCCGCGGCCTTCGCCGCGTCGGCCTCGGCCACCGCGATGCGGCCCTGGAGCGCCTCGGCGACCGCCCGGGCCCGCGAGAGGGCCTCGTGGGCCTGCTCGCGCTCGGTTGAGATCGTCCGCATGCGGCGCAGCAGTTCGTCGATCTCGACGGCGAGCGCCGTCTGCTCGTGCTCGATCCGCTGGATCATCTGGTCGCAGCGGTCGCGACGGTACTCGGCGTCCACCGTCGCGCGGCGCACCGCGGCGAGCCGGTCATCGACCTCCCGCTGCATCCGGCGCGCCTCGTCGGTGCGGGCAAGCAGCGCGGAGGCCTCGCCCTCCACCAGCTCGACCTCCACCGCGAGCGTCCCGAGCCGAGCGACCAGCGAGGCGAGCTCGGCGCGCCGGGCCACCAGGCCCTCGCCCGAACCGCTGCCGGTGGGCGTGCCCACGGTGACGCGTCCGAGGGAATCGACCACCTCGCCGCGGCGGGTCACCATGCGCGCCCCCGCGTGGGTGGTCGCGAGCAGCCGCTCGGCCTCGTCGATGCCGTCCACGAGCCACGTGTCCGCCAGCAGGCGGCCGACGATCTCCTCCGCCCCCTCGCGGGTGCGCACGCGCGACGCGAGCGCCACGCAGCCCTCGGCCGCGGCGCGGTCCGCGCAGGGCGGGGCGGCATGGTCGGCCGCGGCCAGCGTGACGCGGCCGCGGACCCCGGTGCAGGCGCGGGCGACGTCAAGCGTCCGCTGGCCGCGCTCCACGACGATCAGCTCCAGGTCGCGCCCGAGCGCGGCCTCGACGGCCGCGGCGTCCGACAGCTCCGCCTCGATCCAGTCTCCCAGGATGCCGGCGACGCCGGGGTACGCCGCGCGGTCTCCGACGACGGCGCGGACGGCCTCGTCCACGCCCTCGCGCGCGCGCTGCATCTCCTCGAGGAGCCGCGCGCGGCTCTCGAGCGACGTGCGCTCGTCGCGCAGCTGGCTGAGCCGCCGCGCGAGCGACGCATGGCGGTCGCCGAGCGTCGCGGCCTCCGCGATGTGCGAGTGCACCTCGCGCTCGAGGCGCACGGCCTCGTCGCGCGCCACCATGAGCTGGACCGTGTGGTGATTGCGCTGGACGCGCTGCGCGTCGACCTCGAAGCGGAACGGGTCGCGCCGGCGCTCGACGCGCTGCAGCTCGGCCTCGAGCTGCGCCTCGCGGTCGTCGACGCTCGTCACGGCCGCGGCCGCCCGGGCGCCCTCCCGGTCGGCCCCGCGCGACTGGTCGCGCAGCCGCTCCAGGGCGGTGCGCGCCTGCTGCGCGGCCTCGGCCGTCCGGGCGCGCGCGTCCGACGCGGTCATCACGGCGCGCTCGGCCTCGTTCGAGGCCTCGGCGGCGGCCGCGACGCGCTCGGCGGCGTCCTCCACCTGCGCGGTGAGCTCGCCGATGCGCCCGTCGAGCTCGCCGATGCGCGCCACGTCGGCGCTCGACTGCTCATCGACCTCGGCGAGCCCGCGCGTGGCGAGCTCGGCCCGCTGGGTGGCCTGGCGCTCGTGTCCGGTGGCCTCGATCCGGCGCTGCTCCAGCGTGCGCTGCACGTCGCCGGCGGCCTGCGCCGCCGACTCCGCCAGGTTCCGTCGGTCCTCGAGCACCACCACCGCGGCCGCCAGCTCCTGCCGCTGCGCCTCAAGCGAGGCCAGCTGGCTGGTCAGCCCGGACAGGCTCTCGCGCTGCTCGTGGTAGGTCTCGAACGCCACGGCCTGGCGCAGCTCGCGACGCCGCGCGTCGAGCTCGCGGAACCGCCGCGCGCGCTCGGCCTGGCCCTTCACCACCTTCAGGCGCCGCTCGGTGGTGGCCAGCTGCTCGCGCACCAGCACCAGGTTCTTCTCGGCGTTCTCGAGCTTGCGCTGCGCCTCGACCTTGCGTGCGCGGAACTTGGCGACTCCCGCGGCCTCCTCCAGGATGTTCCGCCGCTCCATGGGCGCGGCGCGCAGCATCGCGTCGACCTTGCCCTGCTCGATGATGGAGTAGGCATCGTTCCCGATGCCGGTGTCCATGAAGAGCTCCTTGATGTCGCGCAGGCGCACCTTGCGCCCGTTCACGAGGTACTCGCTGCGGCCGTCGGCGTGCAGCCGGCGCGTGACCTCCACCTCGTCCGTGTCGACCGGCAGCCCGCGGTGGCGCACGGCGTGGCGGTTCACGGCCGAGGATCCCTCGGCGCCTTCCTCGTCCACCTGCTCGGCCGGGGCATCGACCTCGGCCTCGAGCACCGCGGGCGCGCCCGAAAGGCGCCTGGCCTGCTCCTCGGCGCTCAGGACGGGGTTGTCGAACACCAGCGTGACGCTCGCCATCCCGCACGGCTTGCGCGAGGCGCTGCCGGCGAAGATCACGTCCATCATCGCGCCGCCGCGGAGGCTCTTGGCGCTCCGCTCCCCGAGCACCCACTTGATGGCGTCCACGACGTTCGACTTGCCGCAGCCGTTCGGTCCGACGACCCCGATGATCTGCGAGTCGAACCGGAACTCCGTGGTGTCGGCGAAGCTCTTGAAGCCGCTCAGGATGAGGCGGGAAAGACGCACGTGGACCTCCTGTCAGTCGTTCGCCCGGCCCTTCCTGGGCCGCGGCGCTCCAAGGCGTTCGGTGCGGGTCCGCGAGGGCCCGACCGTCAGCGCGGCACAGTATCGCGCTTCGGCTTCGCGGCATCAAGTCCGCTGCCGACGGACGCGGACTCGAGGTCGCTCGAGGGCCGCGCGCGCAGGTCGGCCAGGTCGCGCCCGGGACCCCGCTCGGAACCGTCGGGGTCGTCCGGATCCATGAATTCAGGCCGTTCGTCGCGCTCCCCCTGGTCGTCCCGGAGGATCTCGGCCAGGATGCGGTCCTGCTCGGCCCGGAAGTCGCAGGGGACGTACTTCAGGCGCCAGAGCTCGTGCAGGGCGCTGATGGTCTCGCTGTAGCTGAAGTTGAGCCCGGCCTCCGGGCGGTCCGACGTCGGCCGCCGGGCGAAGTACGTGACCAACGACGAGATGTCGGGCTTCACCCGGTCGACCACCGCCGGGACGTCCATCCGCTCGCGGTAGAAGACCTCGAGCAGCGAATCGCCCTCGTCGGCCTTGACGATCAGGCGACCTTCCCACGTGTAGAGCGTCATCGGGCGCTTCACCGCCAGCGCGTCGTCGAACACCACGATGCGGGGCTGGCCCGTCTGGGTGACGTAGATCAGGGGCACCTTGCTCGGCACCACGTTGAGCACGAACTTCTTGCCCACCTCGATGGCCGCGATGTGCGTGTCGCCGCGCTTGTCGAGCGCCTCGAACGCGGCGAGCCGGACGTCGATCTCGCGGTCCTCGAGGAGCTTCCTCAGGCCCAGCTCGATCTCGGGGTTCACGCCCATCCGGCCGAGCAGCTTGATGGCCTCGGTGCGGTAGGTGATCGAGTCGCTGTCGTGCGCCATCGAAAGCAGGTGGCTCACGGCGAGCATGTCGTCGAGCTTGGCGCCCGCGTTCAGCGCGGCGAAGCGCGGCTGCTCCTCGGGGTACTCGTAGAGGTCCTGGATCATCGGCAGCGCGCGCTTGCCCAGCGCCTGCCACCGCCAGCTCGCCGCGCCGGCCGCGCCGGGGTTCGCCAGCAGCGAGCGGCGGATCGCCATCGCGGTCTGCTCGGGGTTGGTGACCGTGAGCGGGCAGTGGCGGATGAGCTCGGCGAACTCGCCGGTGCGCTTCGCGTAGGAGGGCGGCACCGTGAGGTCGATCGACTCGCCCGAGCGCCCGTGCGCGGTGTCCTCGCGCTGGCCGCGCTCGCGCGGGAAGATGGTGTTGATCGTGTTCTGGATGGTCTCGGCGCGCGAGTGGCTCGGGGTGTGCATCCGCAGCTTGAGCGGCATGTCCTTGTTGACGAGCCCGCCGTCGAGGATGCGGCCGCTGGTGCGGTTGATGGAATCGCGCCGCGTGGCGTTCGGCTCGACGAAGGGGTTGATCACGATCGAGCCTGCGCCCTCGGCGAGCGGGAACGGCTGCCGGCTGCCCGTGAAGAGCGGTCCCGGGCGCATGTCGGCGATGAGCAGGCGCCCGCCCTCGAGGCTGGTGGTCGAGGTGCCCGGCGCCACCACCACGCG
>CAYSFS010000080.1:5002-6184 GCA_964430235.1 uncultured Chitinophaga sp.
CGGACCACGATCGGCTCGAAGCCGACGAGCCCGGTCTCCGCCGCCACGGTGCCGCGCATGATGGGGTCGACGTCGATCGACTCCACCTTCACGGCGTCACGGTCGACCGCGGCCTTCTGGATGGCCGGATCCGCGCGCTCCACCATCATGTCGCTGCATCCGGCGGCCACCAGCGCCAGCGCGCACGCGGTGCGGACGAGGGTTCGGAGCAGGGGATTGGCGGCCGTGGGCATGCGGGGTGTGGTCGGTCCGAATGGGCGCTACTGGATTCGAACCAGTGACCCCTGCTGTGTAAAAGCAGCGCTCTCGCCGCTGAGCTAAGCGCCCGAGGGGCACAAGGATACAGACCTAGAATCCGTGCGTCGTGGACGAACGGATCCGACGCCTCGAGGAACGGCTTGCGGCGTGCCCCGTGCAGGAGCGGCCGGGGCTCCTGCGCCGGATCGCGGGGCTGAGCGCCAAGGGCCGCCGCCCGGCCGCGCCGGAGCGGGCCTTCGAGGCGGTGGAACGAGACCTCGAGCGGAGCGCGGCCCGCCGTGCCGCACGCGAGGCCGCGCGTCCGGCGGTCACCTATCCCGAGGAGCTCCCGGTGGCGCAGGCGCGCGACCGCGTCCGCGCGGCGCTTGCCTCCCACCAGGTGGTGGTGGTCGCGGGCGACACGGGCTCCGGCAAGACCACCCAGCTGCCGAAGATCTGCATCGAGGCGGGTCGGGGCGTCGAGGGGTGCATCACGCTCACCCAGCCCCGCCGCATCGCGGCGCGCGCCGTGGCCGCGCGCATCGCCGAGGAGCTCGGCGTCGGCCTCGGGGGCGCCGTCGGCTGGAAGGTCCGCTTCGACGACCGCACCGATCCGGCGTCCGTCGTGCGCGTCGTCACCGACGGCGTGCTGCTCGCGGAGGTCGAGCGCGACCCGCTGTTCCTGCGCAGCGACACCATCATCGTCGACGAGGCGCACGAGCGGAGCCTGAACATCGACTTCCTGCTCGGCTACCTCAAGCGGCTGCTGCACCGGCGCCCGGACCTCAAGGTGATCGTCGCGTCGGCCACCATCGACGTCGAGCGCTTCAGCGCGCACTTCGGCGGCGCGCCCGTGGTCGAGGTCGGCGGACGGCTGCACCCCATCGAGATGCGCTGGCGCCCCGATCCCGAGGGCGAGCCCGAGCGCCCCGCGGTGGAGCGCGT
>CAYSFS010000080.1:6284-11791 GCA_964430235.1 uncultured Chitinophaga sp.
ATCGCGCGCTGGTCCGGCCGCACGCGCGTGCTGCGGCTTCCCGTCGAGCCCGTCTCTCGCGCGTCGGCCGCGCAGCGCGCCGGGCGGTGCGGGCGCACGGGCCCGGGCATCTGCATCCGCACGTGGAGCGAGGCCGACCACGCCGCGCGCGAGGAGTTCACGCCGCCGGAGCTCCTGCGCACCGACCTCGCGAGCGTCGTCCTGCGCATGAAGGCGCTCGGCCTCGGCGACGTCGAGCGGTTCCCGTTCATCGACGCCCCGAGCCCGCGCGCGGTGGCCGAGGGCCTCGAGACGCTCGTCGAGCTCGGCGCGCTCGACCGCGCCGGCGCACTCACGCCCCTGGGGCGACGGCTCGCGGCGCTCCCGGTCGACCCGCGCCTGGCGCGCATGGTGCTTGCGGGCGCCGACGAGGGTGCGCTCGCCGAGTGCGTGGTCCTGGCCGCGGCCCTCTCGGTGCAGGACCCGCGCGAACGGCCCGCCGCGCAGGCCGGGCTCGCCGACCTCGCGCACGCGACGCTGCGCGACCAGGAGAGCGACTTCCTGTCGTGGCTGCGGCTCTGGCGGCGGTGGCGCGCCGAGTCGGCCGAGCGCGGGTCGAGCGCGCTTCGCCGCTGGTGCCGTGAGCACTTCCTGTCGCACCAGCGCATGCGCGAGTGGGCCGAGCTCCACGACCAGCTGCGCGCGATGCTGGGGGAACGCCTGGGGATCCGCGTCCCGCCGCTCGCGGAGTCGAGCGACGCCGCGCGCGTGCACCGGGCCGCGCTCGCCGCGTTCGCCTCGCAGCTCGGCCAGCGCACCGAGGACGGCGACTACCGCACGGCCTCGGGCGCGCGGTTCGCCGCGTTCCCGGGCTCGGCGCTGGCGCGCCGCACGCCGAGCTGGGTCGTCGCCGCCGAGGTGGTCGAGACGTCGCGCCGGTTCGGCCGCACGCTCGCGCGCGTGCAAGGCGACTGGCTCGAGCGCGTGGCGCCGCACCTGGTGAAGCGGGTGCTCTCCGAGCCCCACTGGGTGCGCGCCACCGGGCAGGTGGCCGCGTGGGAACGCGTCCACTTCGGCGAGCTCACGCTGGTCCCGCGGCGGAGCGTCCCGTACGGTCCCGTCGACCCCGCGGCCTCGCGGGACATCATGATCCAGTCGGCCCTGGTCGAGGGAGACTGCGACCTCGACGCGCCGTTCGTCCGCCACAACCGCTCGCTCCGCGAGCGCATCGAGGCCATGGAGGCGAAGCGCCGCGAGCGCGGCCTGCTCGCCGATCCGCAGGCCGTGTTCGCCTTCTTCGACGCACGCATCCCGGCCGAGGTCCACAGCCTGCCCGCCTTCGAGCGATGGCGGCGCGGCGCCGAGCGCCGGGACCCGCGCGTCCTCTTCATGGCCGAGGGCGACCTCCTGCGCGAGGCGCCCGACCCCTCGATCGCCGCACGGTTCCCCGACCGGATCGAGGCGGGCGAGGGCGCCCCCGCCGAGCTCCGCTACTCGCTCGAGCCCGGGTCCGCCGCGGACGGCGTGCACGCGCGCATCGCGCTCGACGACCTCTGGTGCGCGTCGGCGGCGCGCCTGGAGTGGCTGGTGCCGGGGCTGCTCCCCGAGAAGATCGAGGCGCTGGTGCGCAGCCTGCCCAAGGGGCTGCGCACGCGGTTCTTCCCTCTGCGCGAACTCGCGCACGCGGCCGCCGAGTCGATGCCCTTCGCCGAGGGCGAGCTCCGTGACCGCCTCGCGGAGTACCTGTCCTCGGTGGGCGGGGCGGAGGTCCGTCCCGACGCGTTCGACCTCCGTCAGCTGCCGTCGCACCTGGTGCTGCACCTTGAGGTGGTGGATGCCGACGGCGCCGTGGTCGCGCGCGGCGACGACCTGGCGGCGCTGCGCGCGCGCCTGGCGCCCGCGCGCGCGGGGCGCCGGCGCGACGACCTCGCCGCCGCGTTCGGCAGCGCCTGGACGCGCGACGGCATGCGGTCCTTCGACCTCGACCTGCTCCCCGAGCGCGTGGAGGCGCGGCTGCCCTCCGGCCGCATGCTCGCCGCGTGGCCGGCGCTCGTCGACCGCTTCGACCGCGTCGACCTCCGGCTCCTCGACCACCCGGCCGTCGCCGAGCGCGCCACGCGCGCGGGGCTTCGGACCCTCTTCGCGATCGCCGCGCGCGGGGCGATCCGCCATCACCTGGAGTTCGCGCCGGGGTTCGAGGAGGCGTGCCTCGCCTCGGCCGGCGTTCCCCGTGCGCCGGGCGCGCCCGCCCTCGCCGACGCCCTCGAACGCTGCGTGGCGGGCGCTGCCTTCGTCGACGGGCTTCCGGTCACGCGCACCCCCGCCGAGTTCGAGGCCCGGCTCGACGCCCGCGCGGACGCCGTGCGCGTCGCCGCGACGGCCGCGGCGGCGTCCGCACGCCGCATCGCCGCGCGCGCGATCGACGCGCTCGAGGCGGTCGACGGCGCTGCGCCCGCGTCGTGGCACGCCTCGGTCGAGGACATCCGGTCGACCGTGGCGCGCCTGGCCTCGCCGGGCGCGCTGCTCGCGATGCCGATGGAACGCTGGCCCGAGCTCCTCCGCTGGCTCGAGGCGCAGGCCGTGCGCGCGCGCCGACTCCGTTCGACCGGGCCCGAGCGCGACCGCCAGTCGATGGCGCAGGTGGCCCGCTGGGAGGACGAGATGGCGCGTGCCGAGGCGGCGCTCGCGGCCGAGGGGTCGGATGCCGAGGTGCTCGGTCCGCTGCGCGAGCTGATCGAGGAGTACCGCGTGAGTCTGTTCGCGCAGGACCTGCGCACGCGCATGCCGGTCAGCGAGGAGCGGCTGGCGCGGGCATGGCGCCGCCACGCCGAGCGCGGCCCGGCGGGCCGGTGACCGGGGTTCAGTTCGACCAGTTGCCGAGCAGGATGCCGAGGTCCGCGCCGTTCACGACGCCGTCGTCGTTCAGGTCCGGCGCCGCGTCCGACGTCCCCCAGGCACCCAGCAGGATGCCGAGGTCGATGCCGTTCACCGTGGAGTCTCCGTTCAGGTCTCCCTGCACCGGGGGAACGGTGACGGGGCCCAGCGAGCCGTCCGCGTTGAGCCGCTGCGCGACGAGGTCGGCCGAACCCGTCCCGCCGGTCTCCCAGGCCACCGCCGCCCACGGTAGCGCGCCGGACATCGGCGCAAGGACCGGCCGGCCCACGGCGCTCGAGTCGCAGACCTGCGTGTCGGTCGCCCAGATCGGCGTCCCGTCCGCGGCGAGCGCCTGCGCGTGGATCACGTCGGCGCCGAACGCGGTCGACCTGGTGAACGTGAAGGTCGGGACCCCGCCGAGCATGCACGCCCGGTTCTGGACGTACTGGTAGACCGTCGCCATCGGGGCGAGCATGGAGCCCGAGTCGCCGAGCCTGCGCGCGCCCGCGGCGTCGAACGCCTGGACGCCCACGCCGAAGATGCTGGTGTTGGGAACCTGCTGCGACCACGAGGCCCAGACGCGCTGGTTCGCGGCATCGAAGGCCACCGCGGGGTCGACGCGGTTGTTGGTCGTCGTGGCGGTCACCGCCGCGCCGTTGGTGCCGAACTTCAGGCTGCCGTTGGCCGCGACCCACTGCACCGAGCATTGCAGCGGGCTCGACGTGTACCAGGCGAACACGGCGCCGCCCGCGCCGTCGGGGATGAACGACGGGAAGTTGCCGAACTGCAGGCTTCCGGTCGAGAAGACGCGCACGTTCGTGCTCGCCCACAGCGCGGCGCCGGCTCCGGAGAACTTCTGCGCCTGCAGCGTCTTCGCGCCGGTGAACGTGGTGTAGCGCACCACCGACGCGATCACGCTGTCGCCGTCGCCGGGCTGCAGGTCGGACAGGATGGTGGTGGCCGTGCCGTCGGTCACCGTGGCCGCGGCGGCCCACGCCTTCGTCCCGTCCGCGTTGAGGCGCATGACCTTCGCGCGGTTGCCCTCGGTCCATCCGGCCACCGCCGCGCCGTCGCCCGCGCGACCTGCCTTCGGCGCGTTCACCGAGGACGTGCTCGAGACGGTGACGCCGGACGGCCCCCAGAGCAGGGCGCCCTCGGGCGACACCGCCTGCGCGATGATCCGCAGGCCACCCGCGTCCGCGCGGGTCACGATCACCGCGTTGCCCGCGGCGTCGATCGTGAGCCCGTAGTCCTCGGTGCTCGAGAACGAGGTGTCGATGACCTGCACGCCGCCGCCCGGCCACAGGCCCCGGCCGTCGGCGTCGAAGCGCTGCACCCACGGGTCGTACCCGCCCGCGCGGTTGTCGTACCACGACACGTAGAAGCCGCCCGACGGGATGGCGACCACCTTCGGCTGCACCTGCTCGCTCGCGGCTTGCGCGATCACGGCGGGGGAACCGGGCGCGTCACCGAACTGCGCGAGCGCCGGGGCGGGCAGGAGGGCGATCACGAGGCCGGTCTTCAGCGCGCACGTGTGCATGGGATTCGCCCACTATGGCACCGATTCGGCCGATGTTCACGGCACACCTCGCGAATTCCGGGAATTCGGGCGCCCGGCGGTGCTTCCATCCGCGAATCGTCCGACGGACGGAATCAGGGAGTTCGGCGCGCGAGCCGCTTGCATTTCCGGCTGCCGGGGGTAGGGTGCATCCATTCCGCCGGGGCAGCAGCGGGTCTCGAGGAACGCGACTCCCACGTGGGGTGGGGTCGCGGGCCCGGGCCCGCGCTCGTTTTCCGGCCGCCCGCGGTCACCGCGCCCGCTTCTGCTCGCGCTCCTCGTCCTTGACCGCGCGCTGGACGCCGCGGCGCGTGCGCCAGATGTCCCAGATCAGCCCCAGCGACAGGAAGCCCGCGAGCAGGAACCCGCCGAGGCCGAGGGTCCCGATCACCGAGTCCTGCTGGCCGTGCGTCGCGTGGATGAGCACCGAGCTCGCCACCAGCAGCGCGCTGATGAGGAGCGCGTAGGCCACGGTGGTGGCCGTGTGCTCCACGGACATCCGGAACTTCTCGATGCCCTCGATGTGGAAGTTCACCTTCGCCTCGCCGAGGCGCAGCTTGCGCAGGATTCCGTTCACCTGCTTGGGCAGCGAGTCGACGAGCTCGGCGTACGAGAACAGCGTGTTGAGCACGCGCTTCGAGAGGGCCTTCGGCGCGTAGCGGTCGTTGACGAGCTTGAAGATGAACGGCTTCGCGGCCTCGATGATCTCGTAGTCCGGGTCGAGGTCGCGCGCCACGCCCTCGATGGTGCCCATCGCCTTGATGAGCATGACCATGTCGGCCGGGCACCGAACCTTGTAGTCGCGGAGGATCTGGTAGAACTTGTCGAGCACCGCCGCGATGTCGATCTCCGCGATCGGCTTGCCGACGAACTGGTCGACCACCTCCTGGACGTCGTCGAGCAGCGCGCGCTCGTCGATCGAGTCGGGCTCGACGTTGCCCATCTTCATGGCGGCGCGCATCACGAGGCGCGCGTCGCCGGTGGCCACCCCGAACACCAGCTCCGCGATGCGGGTGCGCGCGTCCAGGCCGATCTTCCCGACCATCCCGCAGTCGATGAACGTCACGCGCCCGTCGTCGTGGACGAAGATGTTCCC
>CAYSFS010000081.1:0-11717 GCA_964430235.1 uncultured Chitinophaga sp.
CGGGCCCGCGGGATTCATCGCACGCGGGGTGCGCTCAGCTCCAGTTCGAGAGCTGCATGCCCAGGTCGGCGCCGTCGACGGTGCCGCTGTTGTTCAGGTCGCCGACGCCCGAGCCGCCCCAGTTGGCGAGCAGCAGGCCGACGTCGATGCCGTTCACGACGCCGTCGTTGTTCAGGTCGCCGACGACGGCGACCGGCGGCGCGGACGGGCCCTGGATGCCGACGGGCATCGCCGAGGGCTCGCCGGCGGCGCCCGGGCGGAACAGCCCGAGCGACGCGTCCACCTCGACCGGGGGACGGTTGGCCGTGAACCAGAAGTTGTACATCGTCGCGAAGCGGAGGGCGTTGCCGTTCGCGTTGGTCGCGAAGGTGCCGCCGGTCCACGTCACCGCGCCGCCCGCGGTGCTGATCGACCAGTCGGTGGGGTCGTACGAGTCGCCCGAGTGGTAGTCGACGTCCTTGAAGCCCGCACCGGTGACGGTGACGCCGGCGGGCACCGGCACGGAGAACGAGCGCCCGCTGCGGTGCGAGCTCATGTTGTGGATCGCGTACTCGTAGCGCCACGTCCCGTTGCCGTTGTCGGTCACCCGGTAGCCCACGTGGAACCGGCCGTCGTTCGGCACGTCGACGTTGTTGATCTTCACCTCGCCGTCGAACGACTTCCACGCGAAGATCGCGGCGGCCTGGCGCTGCGTGGTGCTCGTGAAGGCCAGCGTGTACGCGCCGTCGCCCGCGAGCGAACCGACGGTGAACTGGCGCCACGAGGCGTTGTTGTTGTCGTTGCCCGCGGCCGCGTCGTCCTGCGCGATGTAGTGCCCTTCGGCCAGGTAGATGGCGCCGGCATTCTGCGCGGGTTCGAGGTCGGAACGCCTGACCTGGATGCGGCGACCGATGGTGGCGGCCGCCGCGGGCATGCCGACGTTCGGGGTGCCGGGGAACACGCCGGTCGCGGCGTTGACCTCCGTGCGCGTGCCGAGGCCGCTCTGGCTGCCGTTGAGGCTGGACGAGTACGGGTCGGAGCAGCCGACGCCGAGCCAGTTGCCGCTGCTCGATGCCGAGCAGCTGCCGCACACCGTGCCCTGGAGCGCCGTGAATCCATGCTTGCCCCAGCCCATGCCGATCTGCTCGAGGCGACCGTTCTTGTAGCGGAACATGTTCTGCGGGATGAACGGGTGCCGGTTGTCGGGCGACGCGAACCACTGCAGCTGCGCCGTGCCGACGTTGCAGCTGGTGGTGCCGATGGCGTAGGCCGAGACGGGCACGCCGCCGACCGTCACCGATCCGTACCGAGAGATCCCGACGAGTTCGCCGACGATGACGTCCGCCCCGGCGACGAGGCCCTCGCCCGAGGAGCCCTCGAGGGCCACGGCGTTGAACTGGCCGGTCAGGATGGCGGTGCCGCAGAGGGCGACGGAACCGAGCGTGACGATGGTCTTCATGGCATGGTCCTAGGCGAAGTTGCGGACGGATCAGGATCTCGGGGCAGGAGGAGCTCGGCCTCCTTCAGAAGGTTATCGACTGAGTCAAGGTCGAGCGCGGGCTTCAGCGCGGCGGCCGGCCGCGCGGGGGGTGCCACGGCACCGCCGGCGATCGCGGCCTCGGCGCGGGCGCGCTCGGCGGCGATCCAGGCGGCATCGACGCGCTCGGGGAGCTCGGGCGAGCCGAAGAACACCGGGTCGACCATCGGATTTCCGGCACGGCGCGTCGCGTCCGATCCCTCGTCCCACGCGGGCACGAGGTAGATCGCCAGGCCCCGGCCGGGGGAACTCCACAGGCGTTCGCCCGTCTGCGAGCCGAAGCAGGCGACCGGCTCGGCCACCTGGCGGGGCACGATGAAGCCGGCGGCGGCGCGCACCACCACCAGGTGCCCCGAACGCACTTCGCCGCCCTCGCGCCTGCACCGGTGCGCATGGGGCGCGCGCAGGGTGAACGGCTGGCACGCGACGACCTCGATGGGCGCGCCGGGCGTCGCGGGCACCGGCGGCATCGCCGACGCCACCTGCGGGGGAACCGGCTCGGACGGTCGTTCGACCGAGGGAACGACGGTCGGCGTGCCGGGCTCCGCGTGCGGCGCGGGGCCCGCGGGCGCCGCCTGCATCGCGAGCACGGAACCCAAGGCGATCGGTGCGACGGCCGGCATCACTCGTCCTCCAGTCGAAGGTCATCGAACACCAGGCGGCCCACCGCGGACCCGTTGCTCCCGCCGAACCGCAGCGCGACGGCGACGACGTTCGAGAAATCGAAGGTTCCACCCCCCGACCGGAGGTCGGCCAGCTTGATCCGGACGGTCTCCATCTCGTTCTGCCACCCCGCCCCGGTGCCGAAGCCCGTGCGCTGGTACGGCTCCTCGATGCCGCCTCCGAAGGCCCCGATGCGGACGGCGCGCTCGTTGCCGCCGGCGTCCCGCAGCGACACCGTCAGGTCGAGGTCGCCGAGCGCCGCCGTCGTGTTCGGGTGGCGCGTGCCCTGCGCGGCGCGGAAGGAGAGGTACTTCCGGCCCGTGAGGTCGGCGAGCGCCGCCGGCACCGTCCACTCGACGCTCGAGGGCCCGGTCCAGTCGAAGAGCATGGCGCGGGTCGACTCGCCGGAGCGCGCGCGCGTGGCGCCGTTCATCGGGTCGCTCGAGAGCCAGGTGAAGCTCGTGTTGCCGTCGTTCTGGACGGCCTCCACCCAGTTCGCCACGCCCGTCGCCGTGACCGCGGCGCCCGAGCTCGACAGCGCGGTCGCGGTGTTGGCCTGCAGGTCGTCGATTACCGCGGCGACTGCGGCGACCGTCTTCCACTCGCGCGTGACCGTGACCGTCGCGGGCTGGCCGATCGGCCGCAGCGACTCGTTCTGGCGCCAGAGGAACTCCTCCATCGCGCGGTCGTCGGCGAGCACGCGGCGCAGCATCGCCAGGACCGCGCCCTTCGTGACCTGCTGCGCCGCGGCGGAGCCGATCGCGGTGTTGGCCGGGCCGGCGAAGTCGTTGAATCCGCAGCAGTTGAAGTCGTTGTGGTCGGCGCCCTGCACGTAGCACGAGTGCCGCATGCCCCTGGCGCGCTCGAACACGTTGAAGCTGTCGGCGATGTCGCTGTCGGGGCAGCCGCAGACGTCGCCGTCGGCCGACCCGTAGAGCAGCATGTACGGCACGTCCTGCGGATTCGCGCTCGCGGCGCCGAGGAAGTCGGTGGGCGCGATCGAGATCACGCACTTCACGTTCGCGAGCCCGTAGCTCGGGGACGTGAACGTCCCGTCGAAGAGGCGGTCGTAGCCGCGCGCCACGCCCTCGCCGCCGCGCGAGTGGCCGATCCACGCGACGCGCGTCACGTCGACCTTGCCTGCGAGCACGCCGCCCGCGATCGAGGCGTGCTGCGCGATGAAGCTCTCGGTGTGCTCGAGCGTGGTGGTGGTCGCCGACTCGATGCCCGGAACCGTGTCGTTCTGGTGGCTCATCACGACGTAGCCCCAGCTCGCCAGGTGCGAGCCGAGGTAGTCGTACCACGTGTACTGGTGGCCATTGCCGTGCGAGATCACCACGATCGGCCGCGCGCCGGGCGCGTTGGTCGGGTAGTAGATGCGCTCGAGCTCCATCGTGTCGATGATGTCGGGATCGTTCACGTCGTGGGACGCGATGGTCGCCGTGGAGTACGGGCCCGCGGCGGCGATGTCGCGCGTCCACCAGAAGCCCGGGGCGTCGCCACCGCCGTCGATCAGGTCGCCCGGCGAGAGCGTGCCGCTCGCGTCGAGGTCGACCACGAGGTCGTAGCCGCGCGCAGGCGCGTCGCCGGAGCCCGCGACCAGGCCCGCCACGTTGAGCGCGATGACGTTCCCCTGCAGCGCCGAGGCGGGGATGGTCACGGACTGCGGGCCCGACGGGCGCGCGTCGACCAGCGTCGGGTTCGATGCCCACTGCGCGGCCGAGCGGTTCTCGACGATCCACGCGAGCGCGGCGCGCCCGGCGGCGGCCGGGTGCTGGAGCGGGTCGACCGCGAGCCCCACCCCGCCGTCGGAGTTGAACGTGTCGACCCAGCTCGCCCACGGGTATGCGGCAAGCGCGACCGCGGCGAGTTCGCCGGAGGGCTGGATGGGCGGGGTCACCGGGCACGGGCCCCACGCGGACAGCAGCAGGCCGAGGTCGAGGCCATCGACCGAGTTGTCGCCGTTCAGGTCGCCGCTGCCCGGGCCACCCCACTGCGCCAGCATCAGACCGAGGTCGGCGCCGTCGATCGCGTCGTTGCCGTCGAGGTTTCCGGGCGGGCACGACGCGAACGACGGCGCGGCCAGCGCCAGCGCCGCGATCGCGGCGGCACGGAGCGCGCCGCGCGCGGCGGCGCGCGAAAGGTCGGGTCTTGGGGTGAAGCGCATCGGGACTCCTGAAACATAGCCCGGTTCCGGGCGATGGCACCGATACGCCCGGTGGATTGGGCGAGTTCCCGGTCCTTCGGTTCGATTCCCGGAATTCCCAGGGGGCGGCCGAGGTTCCGTGATCCGGCGGAGGGGGCGGTGCCGCCTCTCCTGGGAGCGTGCCAAGGCCCCGCACGACGCGCCATCCAGTCCCCGGAGATCCGTCCATGCTTCGAACCCTGCTCGTGACCCTCGCCGCCACGCTCATGACGGCCCCCGCGCTCGCGCAGACCGATCCCCAGGTCTTCGGCAACGGCACCGAGACGAGCACACGCTACAACCCGGGCTCCGCCGAGACCACGGCCTACGCGAACTGCTTCGTCGACGCGCAGGGCGGGACGAAGATGCGGGTGAACGCGCTGACCGTCGGGATCCGCCGGTTCGGCTCGACGGCCGCTCCCGCGCCGGCCGTGGGGGTCGAGGTCAGCATCGCCGCCATGACGTGGAACGGGACCGCGTTCGGCAAGGGCGACACGGTCGCGACGTTCACGCGCGAGCTTGCGCAGGCGACCACCGCTTTCACGGAGCAGGTGACCTTCACGGTGGACGACCCGGCCCTGCGCCCCGTCGTCGACCTCGAGACGACCTGGTCCACGCAGGGCCGCGGCGGCTTCTGGGTGGGCGTGCGCTTCACCGGTCCCGACGCGGCCAGCACCCTGAACGGCTGGCGCGTCGTGAACGCGCCGGCGATCGGGTTCGCGGTGAACGGGTTCGGGCTGCTCAACCGCTTCGATGCGGCCACCGGCACGTTCAGCGGCATCTTCCAGGCCTTCTACAACCTGGGCACCGACCCCGCGACCGGCACCGAGAACCCCGCGCGGCTCTTCGTGAACGTGAGCGGCAAGGTGACCGACGCGACGCAGCTGTTCGGCGCCGCCGCCGAGACCGGCACGCGCTTCAACCCGGGCAGCACCGACACGGTCGCCTACGCGAACTGCTTCGTGCCCGCACAGCCCGGGCAGGCCTACCGGCCGACGAAGCTGCAGGTGGGCATCCGGCGCGTCGGGTCCGCGGCCACGCCCGCCCCGGCGATCGGGGTCGACGTCGAGATCGCGGAGATGACCTGGAACGGAACCGACTTCGGGATCGGCGAGGTGGTCGCGTCCCGGAGCTTCGCGCTCGACGTGTCCACCGCGACCCTCACGCAGCGGCTGACGCTTGACTTCCCCGACGCCGCGTCGCGGCCGTCGGTCGACCTCGAGACCGGGAGCAACCCGGGTCTGGGCGGGTTCTGGGTGTCGGCACGCTTCACCGGCGATTCCGCCTCGGACCCGATCAACGGCTGGCGCGTCGTGAACGCGCCCACGCTCGGCGCATCCGTCAACGGCTTCGGCCTCTTCAACTGGATCGACCCGGCCACCGGGCTCCCGAGCGGCATCTTCGACGCATGGTTCAACTTCGGCAACGACCCGACCACGGGCGCGCAGAACCCTGCGCGGCTCCTGGTGGACGCGTTCGGCACCGTCGAGGACCCCGCGCCGGCGTGCCCCGCGGACCTCAACGGCGACGGGTCCGTGAACGGCCAGGACCTCGGCATCCTGCTCGGTGCGTGGGGCACGTGCGCCGATCCGCTCTCGTGCCCGGCCGACCTGAACGCCGACGGCGCGGTCAACGGCCAGGACCTGGGGATCCTGCTGGGCTCGTGGGGCCCGTGCGCGCCGTGACGGGCAGCATCCTCGCGACCCACAGCATCAGCCCGACCGCCGCGAGCGCCATCGCCGCGAAGGCCGCGAAGCTGACGTTCAGGGGCAAGCCCGCGTCGCGCATCCGACCGAAGGCCCAGTCGGCGAGGCCTCCGCAGCTGATGCTCACGAGGTTCATGATCCCGTAGCCCGTGGCGCGCAGCCCGGGGCGCGCGATCTGGCACAGGATGGGCATGTTGTTGCAGTCGAAGAGGCCCCACCCGAGGCCGAAGAGCGCGAGGAACGCGATGGCCACGGGGAGCGCGCCGGCGTTCCCGACACCGAAGAGCGCCGGGACGAGGAGCAGGATCCCGAGCGCGCTCGTGAACGCGCGCCCGCGGTGCGTGATGCGCGACCATCGGTCGGCGAGGACGCCGCCGATCGCGACGCCCACGAGCATGGCGATGGTGAGGTAGAGCGTCGCGCTGACCCCGGCGACGCCCTGGCCGATGTTGAACTGCTGCTTGAGGATCGCGGGCATCCAGTCGCGCACGATCCAACCCGCGAGCGCAGGAAGGGTGAAGCACGCCACCAGGAGCAGGAACGGAGGGCTGCCGAGAAGCTCGCGCACGGCGCGAAGCGGCCGGATGCGCTCCGTCGGCTCGAGCTCGGCCAGGTCGCGCGCGTCCGATCCGCGCGCGTGCGCCGCGGCCGTGCGCTCGACGCGCCCGAGCGCCATCGCCAGCGGAAGCGCGTACAGCACCCCCGCCGCGCCCGCCGCATGGAACGCGAAGCGCCACCCGAGCGACGGCGCGTCCGCCACGTAGCCGCCGAATCCGCCGGCCATCATGCCGACGTAGATGGCCGTCTGGTGCACGCCCACCGCGCGCGAGCGGGTGCGCTCGGAATGCATGTCGGCGATCAGCGCGAGGGCGGCCGGGATGTAGAAGGCCTCGCTGACGCCCATGAGCGTGCGCGCCCACATGAGCTCGCGGAACGTGGTGGCGCTGCCCGTGAGGAGGGTGACCGCGCTCCACGCGAAGAGGCTGCCCGCGATGGTGGCGCGGCGGCCGAACCGATCGGCCACGTAGCCGCCGAGCGGGCTCAGGAACGCATAGACCCACTTGAACTGCCCGAGCATGAGGCCCCAGTTGCCGTCGGTGCCGACGCTCGGGATGTCCGCCATCACGGAAAACTTCATCGACGCCAGCATCTGGCGGTCGAGGTAGTTCAGCATCGCCACCGGCCAGAGCAGCGCCACCGCGAGCCACGCGGTGCGCGCGAGGCGCGATGAAGCCGAACCCTCGGGGACGGTCATCCGTGTCGTGCGCACGCGGGGAGGCTATCGAGCGCGCGGTCGGCGGGAGCGGGCATCGAACGACCGCGGGCAGCCATGCAATGGCTGCCCGCAGGCTTCCGATCGGAGTTGGCGCGCGGTCCCATCCGCGCGGCGCGGTCGCTCAGGCGCGACGGCGGCGAGCCGCGAGTCCGGCCACGCCGAGGAGCGCGACGACGCCCGGGGCGGGGATGACGGCGACGCTGATCGAGTCAGCCGAGGGGTACAGCGCCGGGGAGCCCGAGCCGCCCATGACCTGGATCGAGATCGAGGTGATCGCCGGACCGTTCGACCAGAAGCCCTGCCACTGCGTGGTGGAGTTCACGAGGCCGATGAAGCCCGAGCCGTCGGCGAGGCCGACCATGATCATGCTGGGAACGAAATTGAAGTTCGCGTCGGTCGCGAAGAACTGGCCGCCGACGCCCGTCACGCCGCCGGCGAAGTCGAAGAACATCGTGGCCGGGTTGTTGGTCGACATGATGCCGAGGTCGGCATACATGCCGCCCGTCGCGTTCGCGCTCCAAGACACCCCGAGCAGGTTGCCCGAGTACGACGGGGCGAAGCCGCTGTACGAGTCGAAGTTCTCGGTGGCGACCGACGCGCCGTTCGCCGCGGCGAACTGCGCGAACAGGCCCGAGTCGTTGAACGAGATGATGGCGGCCGACGAGGCGGACGCGAACGTTCCGGCCGCAATGGCGGCGACGGCGAGCGGGCGAATTGCCATGACTGGGAACTCCGAAAGGGAAGAGGGAACCGAACTGCGCCACCGGGACGTGGCGTGCGCCGTGTTGGGAACCACGGACGCAATGCGGGTAGGGAGACCCGCAGAGACAAGGTGTCACGCCTTCCGGCCGGCGCAAGGAACGCGCGGAAAGAAAAGTGCGCTGACTCGGTCAATGCCGTGGATTTCAATCAGGGCTTAACTGTCCTATAATCAGCACCATGGTACGACGGCAACCGACTGCCACCGCATCGCTTCCACCATCGAGTGGCCATGCAGTCATGGTCCTGATCGGCCATCTTGGGCTCGGAATCGCGGCGTGCTGGGCTGCATTGGCCGTCGCCTACGCACCCTCCGGCCCATCGGGGGTCACGTGGTCCGCCGCCGCCGTGCTCGTGACGATGGCATTCGTCTCCCGGGCGACGCGCAAGGGCAGGCGCTCCCGGCTCGTCCGGGCGGCGCGGACGGCTCCTTTCATCGCCATCGGCGCGGTGGCGACCTGGTTCTGGCTGGTGCCCGCCCCGGCCACCGCGGACTGGCGCCCCGAGTGCGCCGGAACCGCACGCGTGTCGATCGACGGCGACCGCGCCACCGTGCGGGACGTGCGCGCGTTCCGCTACCGGTCGTCGGACACGGACTTCGAGCCCCGTTGGGAAACCCGGTCCTACGACCTCGCGGCGCTCGACCGAGTCGACGTCTTCTTCTCGCACTGGGGACCGAGGCTCATCTGCCACACGTTCCTCAGCTTCGGGTTCGCGCTGCCGGACGGCCGCCGCGAGCACGTGTGCGTCTCGATCGAGGCACGAAAGCGCGCCGGGCAGGAGTACTCGGCGCTCGGGGGAATGTTCCGGCAATTCACGCTCCAGTACGTCTGGGCCGACGAGACCGACGTGGTGCGCGTGCGCACGGACTTGCGGGGCGAGACGGTGCGCCGGTACCGGCTCCGGCTCGATCCGCCCGAGGTGCGCCGCCTGTTCGAGCGTTACGCGCGCGAGACCGAGCGCCTGGCCGCGCAACCGCGCTGGTACAACGCCGTGACCCAGAGCTGCGGCGTCGACATGCTGCGGACCGCGCTCGGCGGGCGCATGGGGCCCATCCCCACGCCGCGCGACCTGCTGAACGGGCTGTGGGAGGAGGACGCGTGCGCCGAGGGGCGGACCGAGCCGCGCATGGCGCTCGAGGCCACGCTCGAGGCCGCGGACATCACGTCGGACGCCCGAGCGGCGGGGACGGCGGGCTCGGAAGCCTTCGGCGCGGCGATCCGTGCACGCGAGGTGAGCCTTGGCGCGCCGCGGATCGCGGACGGCCTGCGGTCGAGCGGGAGCTGAGGAGGCGTCGCTCAGTCCGCGCCGGGTGCGGACGGGGGCGTGGCGTTGCCGGGCTGCGGCGGCGGCTTGATGGGGGCGGGGCCCGCCTCCGTGGTGCGGTAGCGCTCGAGGACGCGCTCGTACTCGCGGCGCTGCTTCGGGCTCTGCTCGAGCGCCACGGCGCGCGCCTCGTGCTCGATGGCCTTGACGGCATCGCCCTTGGAGAACCAGGCAAGGGCCAGGGCATCGGCCGCCTTCGGGTCCTTGCCCTCGGCCAGGCGGTCGGCGGCCTCCGCGCATGCAAGGCCGAACTCGACGTCGCGCCGGCGCGTGTAGGGCGCGGCGAGCACGGCGCGCGCGAGGAGGCGCATCGTGTTGGCCTCGGTCGCGTGGTCCTTCGCGACCGCGCGCCCGTACGCGTATCCCTCGTCGACGCGGTCGCCGAGCCCGACCATGATGAGGAACCGCTGCGCCTTGTACTGGCCCGCGCGCTCGGGAAGCGCCGCGATCACGCTGTCGAGCAGCACGAACATGCGCGACCAGTCGCCGGAGTCGTTGCACTCGGCGGCCATCGCGTCGAGCCGCGCCTTGGCGAGGGAGACCTGGGAGTCGAGCACCGCGTCGGCCCGGGCGGCCGCGGGGTCCCAGTCGCCGGCCATGATGCGCTCGAGCGGCCTCTCGGCCTGGTTCGGGTGCCCGAACCACTGGACCACGCCGTCCTTCACCACGAAGAATCGCGGGTTGAAGTTGCGGAACGTGCCGTTCTGGAACGTGGCCATGGCCGAACGGTCGGGGTCGCAGGCGATCGCCCACGGCATGGACTCGCGCATGCCGGGGCGGTCGAGCCACGCGCGCACGACCGCCGGCTGCTCGTCGGTGATCGCGATGAAGCGCGCGCCCTTCGCCCCGTTCACGCGCACCAGTTCGTGGACGAGCGAGGACCACTCGCGGCAATGCGAGCAGTTGGTGCCGAAGAACTCGAACACGTACACGGTGCCGGGCGCGAACGCGGTCTCGGGCGTGCCCTGCACCCACGCGTCGAGTGCGGGGAACGCCACGCGCGCGCCGGGCACCATGGGCGGGTCGGCGCGGCGGAACTCGGTGGACGCGGGCGGGCCCTTGCGTGCCGGGGGCGCGGGGCGCGCGGGCGCCTGCACGGCCAGCGCGACGGAGGCCAGGAGCGACGCGGCGAGCACGGCGGGGTTCATCAGGGGTTCCTCCGGTCGGTCATCGCGCGACGGCACGGCGCACGACCACGCCGAGCTTCGGTGCCTTGGGGTGGTCCACCTCGATGACCAGGTAGACGGGGCGGCCCGCGGCGCGCCAACGGGCCCAGTCAACCTGAACCGACTGGCGCAGGGCGGGCGCGTCGGACGAGGGAACGATGGCGACGTCGGGATCGACGGAATCGATCCGGAACGGCGTGCCGTCGAGCGACTCGACGACGATCTCGGAGGGCTGGCCGGGTGCGCCGGGGCCGGGTTCGTCGAGCATGCGCGGCTCGCAGCTGATGAACGTTCCGACGAGCCCGCTGACCGTGAGCATCACCGGCATGCCGCCGTCCGGCAGGTAGTTGACCTGCTTCACCATGCGCTCGCCCTGCGAGTCGCCGGCCTCCATGGTCACCTCGGCCTCGGCGGTGCCGCCGGGGGGAATCGGCTGCGTGGGCCAGCTCGACGTGGTGCAGCCGCAGCTGGCGATGGCGCTGCCGATGCGTAGCGGGCGGTCGGTGAGGTTGCGAAGGAGGACGGTGCGCGTGACCGGCTGCCGCGGGACGAGGTCACCCATGTCGAGGACGGCGGGCTCGACCGCCAGCACGGGCGTCTTCGGTACCGCGGGCGCGGCGGCGACGTCCTCGTCGCGACGTTCCGCGGACGGCGCGTTGATCAACCAGGCGATGCCGGCCGCGACGGCGACGGCGACGAGGGCGGCAGCGACGTGCGGGGCGCGGGACGAGGCCATGGATCCCGAATCCTAGTCACGCCCCGCGCTTGGACTCGAGCTCCTGCCAGCGCGCGTAGAGGGCCTGCACGGCCGACTGCGCCTCTTCGAGCTCGGCGCACGCGGCCGCCATGCGCACGTGGTCGGACGCGACGGCCGGGTCGGCGACGCGCGCCTCGGCCGCGGCGTGCGCGCGCTCGGCGGCCTCGATGGCGGCCTCCATGCCCTCGAGCTCGCGCTGCTCCTTGAAGCTGAGCTTGCGGCGTGGGCCGGATGGGGCGGCGACCGCGACGGCGGCGGTGGGGGCGGCGGCGGATGCTTCGGTCGCGGAACCACGCGCCGCGGCGCGCGCCGCGGCGTCGCTGCCCTGCTCCGCGCGCGCGAGCGCGGCCAGTGCCTGGTCAA
>CAYSFS010000082.1:0-11488 GCA_964430235.1 uncultured Chitinophaga sp.
CGCCATCCGCCGCGCTGCGAAGCCACTCATGGGACTCGAACCCACGACCTGTGCTTTACGAAAGCACTGCTCTACCACTGAGCTAGGGTGGCGCTCAGAAGACGAAACAGCATACCCGACGCCGGAAGGCGCCGCCGCGGCTCAGCCGTCGCCCATCCCGCCCGCAGGCGCGGCCGGCTCGTCGCCGTCCCCGCCCTCGGCCGGAGCGTCGCCCGCCGGCGCGGCGTCGTCCGCCGCGGCACCCGAGCCCGCCTCGCCGCCCGCCGCCTTGGCGCCGGGCACGCGCGACTTGATGATGAGGTCGACCGCCTCGCTCGACGGCAGCCCCATGGCGCCGAACGCCGCGGCCGCGGCGTCGCCGAGCGGCCCCGTCGAGGTCCGCACCAGCTCGCGCATCGCGTCCGACTGCGCCGCCGTGGCCTGCGAGCCGAAGCGTCGCGCGCCCTGCGCCACCGCCCCGAGGAGCATCGCCTGGTCGTCGCCCGACGCCGCGAGCGCGGCGTCGATGACCGCGCGCTGCGCGCGCTTGGAGTTCACCATCGCGAGCACCTGCGCCACCATCGCGCGCACGGGTCCTTCCTGCGAGCGCAACGCGTCGACCAGGCCGGACTCGGCCGCGGCGATCTTGTAGACGCCGTCGCGCGCCATCCCGATGCGCGTCAGCGCGTCGATCGCGTCCGACACGTAGCGCGACGCATCCGCCGATCCGACGCGCGAGCCCATCGCCGAGGCCACCAGCTGGTCCACGCCGGCCTTGAACGCGTCGTCGGAGATGTCGGCCCCGAGCACCGCGGTGCGCTCGTCGGCCAGCGCGTCGAGCGACGGCTTGTCCGCGGGCTGCGCGACCAGGACGACGGCCAGCGACTCGCCCATGCGCGTCCCGCGAACGGCCTCGAGCTCGCGGCGCAGGCGCGCGGCGTTGCCCGCGACGATGACCATGTCGCAGCCGGCGTTGCGGGCGGCGATCGCCACGAACTCCGACGCGTTCCGGGCGGCGCTCAGCGGGCTGAGGCCCATGGACCGCGCGGAGCCCGCGATGCGCTGGGCGTCCTCGTCGTCGCCGGCGATGACGCCGACGTAGGTCTGCGAGCCGCCGCGCACCGCCTGCGCCAGGAGCGGCACCACCTGCTCGCTGCCGGCGAACGCCGCGCGCGGGGTGACCGACGCGAGCGTGAACGCGGCCTCGAACTGCACGCGGCGGTCGGCGTAGTCGAGCGCCGCGACCGCGGGCGTCGAACCGTCGCCCACCATCGACTCGGCGCTCGCGACCTCGCGCAGGGCGCCCAGCGCCGCGCGGATCACGCCGGTGTCGCCGAGGTCCATGCCGATCTGCAGCACGTCCTGCATCGTGGCCGCGCCCGAGGCCGTCGCGTAGAACTGGGCCGAGCGCCCCTGTCCCGCGAAGAGCGGGTCGACGGTGCCGTCGGTCATCGCGGCCTCGCGGCGCAGGTCGGCGGCCACGAAGCACGCCAGCGCCTGCTCGTCGCTCGCGTCGAGCTCGAGCGCGCGGCGCGACATGAACATCGCCATCACGTCGAAGTAGACGGAGGTCGACACCTCGTCGGAGGCGAGGCCGCCGAACTCGGTCCACTTCCAGATGTTCTGCGTGGCCTGGGACGGGTACGCCGCGAGCGAGTCCTCGCGCGTGAGGAACGCGTAGGCCTGCTCCGCGTAGGCCTCGTGGGCCGGGCGATCGGAGCCGCCGAGCGCGCGCACCGCCGCCATCGCGGCCTCGGACACGTCGGGCGTCACCTTCTTCGACTGCGCCAGGTCCAGGAGCGCGGGAATCGCCACCGGGTAGCCGAGCTGCCCGAGGATCACGGCCACCTTGCGCTGCGCGGCGGGGTCGAGCGAGCCGATCGCGAGCGCCAGCGGGAGCGAGGCCTGCCGGCGCATCTCGATGAGCATGCGCGTCGCGGCGGCCTCCATGCCCGGGTCGCGGCCCGAGACCACCTCGCGCAGCAGCGCGGGCACGGCGTACTCGCCCGCGGCGAGCAGGCGGTCCTTCGCGATCATCTGGCCGCGCATCGGGCCCGTGAGCATCTTGACGGCGGCCTCGATGCGGTCGACCTTGCGGGCGAGCGCCTGGCGGCCCGCCTCGAGCTTGGTCTCGAGGGCCGAGGACGCCTCCGAGACGCCGGGCATCTGGCGGCTGCGGCGGAACGCGTCGTCGATGCGCTTGGCGAGGTCGGCGCCGTCGATCGCGTCGGCGAGCTCGGCGGCATCCACGCCGTCGGCGTTGAGGATCGCGGCGGCGGCCGTGGCCGCATCGGGCTTCGCGATCATCACGTTGTGAACGAAGCTGGTCGCTGCCTCGGCGAGGCGGGAGCGGTCGCCGGCGGCGGCCGCGGGAGCGTCGTCCTGGGCCAGCGCCACCGTCGGCGCACCGCCGAGGAAGGCCAGGAGGGCGAGCGGGAGGATCATCTGCGGACGCATGGGCACGTGCACGTCGGGACCTCAGTTCTTCTCGGCAGCCCCTTCGGAGGGGATGCCCTGTCGGGGCGACCCGGTCGGACGACCGGGGTGGGCATGCGGGAGGGGGGAAGCGCCCGCCTGAACGGCGACAACGGACGGCTACGCACCCGGAACCCGCTGGGATGCCCGGAGAGGCCGACGAATCTACGCCACCGGAGCGGGCGGTGTCAACGAAAGTTCCGGGACGCTGCCCGCGTTGGCCGCTAAACTCCTCGCTTGCGCAGGCGTCCGCAGCCGTGTGGCTGCGGAAGGCCGGTCGCAGGGCGCCTCGGACCGGTCCGTCCGACGTGGCCTGCCCCGGCTCGGGAAGGCGGTGAAAGACCGCCGCGGACGCGCCGCCGTGACGGGCCGCATCGCTCCCCCATCGGGTGCGTGCAGCCGAGCTCGATGCCACTGTCCGCCGTGCGCGGATGGGAAGGCGAGCCCGGAGCCCCAAGCCGGAAGACCGGCCTGCGCATCGGCCATGCCCACGCGATTTGGGCGCACGGCCGGCGGACCACCCACGGTCGCGGAGCGACCGAGGCGGCGTGCATGGATGTCACTCGCATGGCGGCCCTCGCGGCCGCGCTCGCCCCCGCGGCGCTCGGCGTCGAGGCGCTCGCCGAGGCGCCCGCCCCGCGCTGCGCGTCGTCCGTCGTCTCCTACGCAACCGGCACCGGCACGGGCGCGGCGTACCGCAACCCGCTCGCCGCGCTCGGGCCGCCCACGCGCTTCACGGGCGTCGGCCTCGAACCGGGGCCCGTGACCCCCTTCCGCCCCGCGTTCATGCCGGGCGAGGTCGTCTCGGTCGGGCGCGGAGGGTCGCTCGTGGTCGCGTTCGAGCAGCCCGTGCTCGACGACGCGCGCCATCCGTTCGGCATCGACCTCATCGTCTACGGCAACGCGTTCTGCGCGGACGCGGAGTACCCGTCGGGCGTCGCATCGGCGACGTTCAGCGAAGGCGGCACCATCGAGCTCAGCGCCGACGGCGTCGCCTGGGTCACGGTGGGCGGGGCCGAGGCCGACGGCGGGCTGCCCACGCTCGGCTACTCCGACGTCGACCCCTACGCGACGAAGCCAGGCCTCGTGCCGACCGACCCGGCGCGCCCCGTCGATCCCGCGCTCGCGCCGTCGTCGCTGGCGGGGCTCGCATGGGACGAACTCGTCGCGGCGTACGGCGGCGCCGCGGGCGGCACGGGCATCGACCTCGCGCCGCTCGGGCTCGCGTCGGCCCGGTTCGTGCGCATCTCGGTCGCGGCCGACGCGGCGTTCGTGCCCGAGGTGGACGCGATCGTCGCGGTGCGCGCGGTGCCCGCCTCGGGCGACCTCGACGGCGACGGCGCGGTCAACGGGCTCGACCTGGGGATCCTGCTCGGCGCATGGGGCGCGTGCGCCGGGTGCGCGGCCGACATGAACGGCGACGGCACGGTCGACGGGCTCGACCTCGGCGCGATGCTCGGGGCGTGGTCGTGACGCGCCGCGCGTTCACGCTCGTCGAGACGGTGGTCACGGTCGCGGTGTGCGCCGCGCTGATGGCCGTCCTCCTGCCCGGCCTTCGCTCGGCCGCGGGCGCCGCGCGCACCGCGTCGTGCACGTCGAACCTCCGCCAGCTCGCGACGGCGGCCCACGCCTACGCCGCGGCGAACGACGGCGCCATGCCGGCGGCCGTGCTCTACGAGCTCGACGCGGGCTCGATCCGCACGCGCGCGTGGGACTTCGTGCGCGTGGGCAACGAGGTGCGCCCCGGGCCGCTCTGGTCGTACGCCGACGTCCCGCTCGCGGTGCAGCAGTGCCCCGCCTACGAGGGTCCGCCCACGGGAAGCGACCCGTACACGGGCTACAACTACAACACGAGCGTGATCGGCCACGAGGGCGCCCTGCCCCACGCCGGCGAGGACGGAGCGACGCGCTCGGGCTGGGACGCCGCGCGCATGGGCACGCCCGTCGCCGCGATCCGCGACCATGCGTCGTGCGCGCTTTTCGGCGACGGTGGCTGGCGCGGCGGGGCGAACAAGTTCATGCGCGCGCCCTCGGGAACGTCCGAGGGGGACCTCGCGGTCGCGTGCGCGGGCACGCAGGCGTTCCGACACCACGGTGCGTGCACGTGCGTCGCGTGCCTCGACGGCTCGGTGCGCGTCGAGTCCGGGCCCCGGCGAGGCGCCGCCACGCCCGCCCTCGCGGACGGGGTCATGGGGTTCCCGCGGAACGGGTTCCTGTCCGACGACGACTCGCGCTACGGGGGGCCCTGACGTGCGCATCGACCGCTGCGTCTGCCACGCGGTGCCGTTCGAGCGGCTCCGGACGCACTGCGAGCGTCATCCCGGCACCACCTTCGAGGACCTCGAGCGCGAGTTCAGGTGCGGCACGGGGTGCGGGCTGTGCGAGCCCTACGTGCGCCGCATGATGCGCACCGGGCAGGTGGTCTTCCACCAGGTGATCACGTCGCGCGACGAGCCGCCGCGCGGCTGAGCGCGCGGCGCGCCCATCGCTCCACGGCATGGGCCATGAGCCCAAGGCCCGTGCCGTCGTCCTCGGCCCCGGGCCCCACCGGGCGCATGAAGGCGTCGTGGAACGCGACCTCGACCGCCTGCACCGGGCGCTGGTTCGCCTCCAGCGCCGCGCGCCACGCCTCGAGGTGCGCGACGGGAAGCACGCCGTCGGCGGCACCCGCGACCGCCAGGACCGGGCGCTCGTCCATGCACACGGCCTCGAGCGGCGCCATCGCGGCCAACGCGTCGGCCAGCCGCAGCGTTCGCGACTCGGTCCATGCGGGGTCGTCCTCGTTCTCCGGCGTCCGCCGCGCCATCACCTCCGCGCTCGGCGACGAGGCCAGCACCACGAACGCGAGCCCCTCGCGCCGAGAGGCCGCGAGCGCGCACGCGGGCCCCGCCATCCACGAACCCGCGAGCGCGGGCCGCGCCGCTCCGGTGGCGGCCACCGAGACGTCGACGATCGCGTCGATCCAGGCCTCGACGTCGCCGGGCTGCGCGTGGTCGAGCGCAAGCACCCGCGCGACGCCGCACCCGGCACGGAGCAGCCCGGCGGCGAGCGCGTCGTCGAGCCCCACGGCCGGCGCGGCGTCCTCGAGCCCGGGAAACGCCGGGGCGACCAGCGCCACCGTTCCCGGCGCCTCGTCGCCGCGGCGACCGAGCCGGAACCCGCGCCGCGCGGGCGCGGACGCCACCACGCCGGACGCCGTGCCCCACGCACCGGCCACCGAGAAGCGCCGGCCGCCCTCGACCGCCCGGTCCCACTCGGCGCGCACGGCCTCAGCGCGGCGCACCGGTCGACCTCCCGAAGCTGCGCTCGAGGTCGCGCAGCGAGATGCGAAGCGACGTGGGACGCCCGTGCGGGCAGTTGCTCGCGCGCTCGAGCCGCTCGCGCGCGTCGAGCAGCGCCTCGAGCTCGGTGCCGGAGAGCCGGTCGCCCGCCTTCACCGCGGCCTTGCACGCCATCATGTCGAGGACCTCCGAGAGCGCGGCCTCGACGTCGGCCCGGCCCTCGTCGGCGAGCCGCGCGAGGAGCCCGGGCACGAACTCGCCGGGCTCCACGCCGCGCCCGAGCAGGAACGTGGGGTAGGCCTGCACGAGCACCGACCGCGGGCCCGCGGCGACGAGCTCGATGCCAAGCCGCGCGAGGAGCGGGCCGGCCTCCTCGGCGCACTCGGCCGCGCGTGCGTCGACCTCGACCGCCGCCGGCACGAGCATGCGCTGCGACTCGAGCGGCGACTGCGCGATGCGCGCGTGCAGCTCCTCGAACATCGCGCGCTCGTGCAGCGCGTGCTGGTCCACCACCAGGATCCCCTCGCGATCCTCGACCACCAGGTACGAGCCGTGCACCTGCATCACGCGCCGCGCGGCGCGGTTGCCGTGGAGCATGGGCTCGAGGCCCGCGGGCGCGACCTCGACCACGGGCGGTGCGACCGCCGTCGCGGCGGCCCACGCGGCGAAGGTCTCGAACGACGAGGCCGGCGCGTCCTGGGCGTGCGGCGCGCCGGGCGCGAACGGCCGCGCGTCTCCCGCGGCCGGGCCCGCGCCGCGCGCACCGCCGAGCTCGAGCGCGGGCACCAGGTCCGCCGCGCGCAGCGCCGAGCGCACGCAGCGCATCACCGCCCCGTGCACCGCCTGCTGCTGGCGGAAGCGCACCTCGGTCTTCGCCGGGTGCACGTTGACGTCCACGGTCGAAGGGTCGAGCTCGATCGCCACGAACCCGAGCGGCGTGCGGCCGGGCTCCACGAGGCCGCGGAACGCCTCGCGCACGGCGTGCGTCAGCGTGCGATCGAGCACGGCACGGCCGTTGAGCGCGAAGCGCAGCGCGCGCGCCGACGCGCGCGCCAGCTCCGGCCGGCCCACCAACCCCCACACCGCGAGCGGCGAGCCGCCGAGGTCGAGGTCCGCCCGTACCTCGATCAGCGCATCGGCCGCGTCGCCGAGGACGGCGCGCACACGGCGCGCCGGGTCCTCGGTCGCGGGCAGGTCCACCCGGACCTTGCCGTCGGACACGAGCCGGAACGCGACGCCGGGCCGGCACAGCGCGATCGACTCGAGCACCTCCTCGATCCGCCCGAGCTCGGTGGCCGCCGAGCGCAGGAACTTGCGCCGGGCCGGCACGTTCCAGAACAGCTGGCGCACCTCGACGCGCGTGCCCGGCGGCCCGGCCGCCGGCGCGACCGGCCCGGCCTCGCCGCCCTCCACCGCGATGCGCGCGGCGGCGACCGCGCCGCGCGGGCGGCTCGTGATCGACAGGCGCGACACCGACGCCACCGACGCCAGCGCCTCGCCCCGGAAGCCCATGGTGACGATGGCCGCGAGGTCCTCGCTCGTGGCGATCTTGCTCGTGGCGTGGCTCGCCACGGCGAGCGGAAGCTCGGATTCCTCGATCCCGGACCCGTCATCGGTGACCGCGATCCGGTCGGCGCCCCCGCCCTCGACGTCGACCTCGATCCGCGCGGCGCCCGCGTCGAGCGCGTTCTCGACCAGCTCCTTGACCACGCTCGCGGGCCGCTCCACCACCTCGCCCGCGGCGATCTGGTCGACCAGCTGGCGGGGAAGCAGGCGGATCGGCATCGGACGAATCTTATCGCTGGGGCCCGCCGTTCCCGGTGGCGCGCGCCGGCCATCCATGCGACACTCCCCGCATGGACGAGCCCAGGACGGGCCACGGGTCCCACGGTGCAGGACGCACGCCGCTTCGCCCCGGGCGCAGCGCGACGGTGGTGATCGGCGACGTGCACGGATGCGGGGTCCACCTCGAGCGGCTGCTGTCGCTCGTCGACCGCTGGTTCCCCGGCGCGCGCACGGTGCTCGTCGGCGACCTCTTCACGAAGGGCCCGGAGCCCGGGCGCGTCGTGCGCGCCATCATGGACCGGCGCGCGGCGGGCCTGCGCGTCGACATCGCGTGCGGCAACCACGACCTTCGCCTCCTCGGCGCCATCGTGCGCATGCAGTCGGGCGCGAACCTCGACCTCCTGCCGCGCACCGAGCGCGTGGCGGTCGAGTTGCTGCAGCGCGCGGGCCTCATGCGCGAGGCCACGTGGCTCCTCACCGAGACGTGCGACCGAGTCGAGGTCCGCCACCCGCGCGGCGCGTGGACCGTCATGCATGCCGGCATCGACCCGAGGCTCGGCATCGAGGGAACGCCGGACGCCACCAAGGTGCACCTGAAGGCGCTCGAGGGCGAGCCCAACTGGTGGGAGCTCTACGACGGGAGCGACGGGCTCATCGTCGTCGGCCACCGGCCCGTGGTCGAGCCGATCATCCTGCGCGACGCCGACGGGGCGCCGTACTTCGCGAACATCGACACGGGCTGCGCCTACGGCGGCGCGCTCACCGCGTACTGCATCGAGGCCGACCAGCTGCTGCAGGTCCCCGGCGAGGGGCTTCCGATGCCGGGGATGGAGGTTCCCTCCGCGTTCCGGGGCCTCGTCCGCGGCGGGCAGCGCGTGGGCGGCTGACCCGCCTCAGCCGACGCCGCCGGGCCGCGCGACGATCGGCATCCGGCGCCCGCGCCCGAACGCGCGCGGGCCCATCCGCAGGATCACCGGCGCCTGCGCGCGCTTGTACTCGGCCAGGTCGATCGCGCGCGTCCATCGCGCGACGGTCGCCTCGTCGAGCCCCGAGGCGCGGGCGATCGCGGCCGCGTCCTCCTCGCGCTCCACCCAGCCGCGCACGATCGCGTCGAGCGCCTCGTAGGGCGGCAGCGAGTCCTGGTCGGTCTGGTCGGGGCGCAGCTCGGCGCTCGGCGCCTTCGTGATGCTCGGCTCGGGGATCGGCGGCACGGCGAACCCCGCGCGCGCGTGGTTCGCGTTGGCCCATCGCGCCATCGACCACACGTCGGTCTTCAGGACGTCGCCGATCGGGGCGAGGGCGCCGCACATGTCGCCGTAGAGCGTCGCGTAGCCCACGGCGTACTCGCTCTTGTTGCCGGTGGTCAGGACCAGCGCGCCCGAGGCGTTGGACCACGCCATGAGCTGGAGCCCGCGCAGCCGCGACTGCAGGTTCTCGTCGGGAAGCCCGGCCATCGACGCGCCCGCCCCCGCGAACGCCCGGCCCAGGTGCGACGCGAGCATCGCGTGCGCGTCCGAGATCGGCACCTCGATCGCGCGGATGCCGCACCGCCGCGCGAGCTCGTGCGCGTCGGACAGCGAGCCCGCGCTCGAGTGCGCGCCCGGCATCAGGAGCCCCGTCACGCGGTCGCCGCCGAGCGCGGCCGCGGCGAGCGCGCCCACCACCGCGCTGTCGATGCCGCCCGAGAGGCCCAGCGCCACGGCGCGGTGCCCGGTCTTGCGCACGTAGCCGCGGATGCCGCAGACGATGGCGTCCCAGCGCTCGGCGTCGGGATCCGGGTCCCCGGACGCGGGCGCGGCGACCGGCGCCGCGAGGTCCACGTCGAACGACCCCTCGGCCCAGCGCGCGCCCGCGTGGACGGTGCCGTCCGCGTGCGCCACGATCGCCTGCCCGTCGAACACGAGGTCGTCGTCGGCCCCGACCGCGTTCAGCGCGAGCACCGGCACGCGCAGCCGGCGCGCGGCCTCGCTCGCGACGACGCGCTGCGCGGCCGCCTTGCCCACCGCGAACGGGCTCGCCGAGACGGCCAGCAGCACGTCCGCGCCGGCCGCGACGCACTCGGCGGCGGGGTCGGACGCGTAGTCCGCGGCATCGCGCGCGTCGCGCGCCCGCCAGAGGTCCTCGCACGCGAGGATCCCCACGCGGCGCCCCGCGCACTCCACCACCGTCACCGAGCGGCCGGCGTCGAAGTGCCGCGGCTCGTCGAACACGTCGTACTGCGGCAGCAGGCGCTTCGCGTGCACGGCCTCGACGCGGCCGCCGCGCAGCGCGCACGCGGCGTTGATCGCGCGACCTCCCGGCGCGCGCATCGGGCATCCGACGACGACCAATGCATGTCCCGCCCCGGCCGCGGCCAGCGATTCCGCCAGCGAGCCGATCGCCCGCTCGCACGCCTCGACGAAACCCGCGCGCTGCAGCAGGTCGCGCGGCGGGTAGCCGCAGGCGGCGAGCTCCGGGAACGCCACCAGCTGCGCGCCGCCGCGCACGGCCGCGAGGGCCGCCTCGAGCATGCGCGCCGCGTTCCCGGCCGGGTCGCCGACCAGTGGGTCAAGCCGTGAGAGCGTGATCCGCATGGGCCGGACAGCATAGGGACGGGCGGCCCGCCTCCATGGCCTCGACCAGCGCCCGCACCGCGTAGGGCTTCGCGAGCCGCGCGTTCCACGCGTCGCGGGTCCCTCCGTTCCAGGTCGCGTCCGGGCTTCCGCTCAGCACCAGGCGGGCGCCCGCGAGGGCGGGCGTGCGCCGCGCGAAGGCCGCGAAGGCCGACGCATCGCCCGCGGAGCGATCGAAGAGCACGACGTCGGGCGCGAAGGTCCCGGCCGCGAACGCCGCACCGAACGCGTCGGAGGCGACCGCGACCTCGAACCGGCCGAGGTCCTCGAGCACGCCGCGGAGCGTCTGCGTCGCGGTCCGGTCGGCATCGACCACCAGCACGCGCGTGCGGCCGGCGGCCGGCGCCGTGCGCGCGCCCGCGGCGGCGGGGCCCACGGGAATTCCGTGCGCTTCGACGAACGCGCGCAGTGCGCCCACGTGCACGCGGCGGTCCCGCGAACCGGGGATGCGATACCCCTCGAGGCGTCCGGAGTCGATCCACTTGCTGACGGTGCGCGCGGCCACGTTGCACACCTGGGCCACCTCGCCGGTCGTGAGCGCGTCCTTGCCGAAGCCGAAGGTCGGGTCGTTCATGGAACTCCGCATCGGGCGCCGGGCGGCGCGGCTGAACGCCTCGTCCCGAGAATTCCCGAATAACGCGCGGCGGACGCCGTCAACCCGCGCACGTCCGGCCCGATGGACGCGGGGCCGCCCCGTCGCGCGCCCGCGTGCCTAGCTGCGCGCGGTCACGCGCACGCCGCGGGACTCGAGCGCGCCGTACAGCGACTCGGCATGAGCACGGTCGCGCACCTCGACCACGCACTGGACCATCACCGTCGAGACGTCCGCCTCGCCGAAGGTGCGCTCGTGGTGGATCTGCTGGACGCTCGCACCGGCCTTGGCCAGCGTCGCCGCGAGGTCGGCGAGCCCGCCCGGGCGGTCGCTGATGATCGCGGTGAACTTCACGAGCCGGCCGTCGACCGCGAGCCCGTGCTCGATGACGCGGCTGAAGACCAGCGGGTCGATGTTGCCTCCGCACAGCACCAGCACCACGCGCTTGCCGCGCAGGCCCGGCAGCTTGCCCGCGAGGAACGCGGCCAGCGGCGCCGCGCCCGCGCCCTCGACCACGCCCTTCTCGAGCTCGGCGAGGCGCAGGATGGCCAGCGCGATCGCGTCCTCGGAGACGGTGACCACCTCGTCGACGCGCGTGCGCGCGATCTCGAAGCTGCGCGCGCCCCCCTCGGGCACCGCGAGGCCGTCGGCGAGCGTCGGCCCCGAATCGATGCGCACGGGCCGCCCCGCCGCGAGCGCGGCCGCGTAGCTCGCGCAGCGCTCGGGCTCCACGCCCACCACGCGCACCGCGGGGCGCAGCGTCT
>CAYSFS010000083.1:0-11193 GCA_964430235.1 uncultured Chitinophaga sp.
TCCTCTGCATGGACGACGTCTACGGCGGCACCAACCGGCTGCTCAACCGCGTGCGCCGGCGCAGCCAGGGCCTGAAGGTCGAGTTCGTCGACATGACCGACGCGGCGAGGCTCGAGGCCGCGGCGAAGGCGCACCGGCCGGGCATGATCTGGGTCGAGACGCCCACGAACCCGACGCTCAAGCTGGTCGACCTCGCCGAGGTCGCGCGCATCGGCAAGGCGTGCGGCGCGGTCACGGTGTGCGACAACACGTTCGCCACGCCCATGCTGCAGCGGCCGCTCGAGCACGGCATCGACGTCGTGATGCACTCGACCACGAAGTACCTGGGCGGGCACAGCGACACGGTGGGCGGCGCGCTGGTCACGGGCGACCGCGCGATCGCCGAGAAGCTGCGCTTCATGCAGAACGCGATCGGGAGCGTCATGGGCCCGTTCGACGCGTACCTGACGCTGCGCGGCACGAAGACGCTCGCGGTGCGCATGCGCCAGCACTGCGCGAGCGCCGCACGGATCGCAGCCTGGCTCGAGCGCCACCCGAAGGTCGCGCGCGTCACCTACCCCGGGCTCGCGAGCCATCCGCAGCACGCGCTCGCGCAGCGGCAGATGCGGCTCGACGGCGTCCCGGCGGGCGGCGGCATGATCACGGCGTTCCTCAAGGGCGGGATCGACGAGAGCCGCCGGTTCCTGGAGCACGTGCGCATCTTCGCGCTCGCCGAGAGCCTGGGCGGCGTGGAGAGCCTCATCGAGCACCCGGCCATCATGACCCACGCGAGCGTGCCGGCCGACCAGCGCGCGGCGCTCGGGATCAGCGATTCGCTGGTGCGCCTGAGCGTGGGCATCGAGCACCCGGACGACCTGGTGGCCGACCTGGAGCACGCGCTGGCGAAGGCCTAGGCCGGCGGAAGGCGCGCCGTGCAATGCGGCCCGGGCCCGGGCGTTTCCCCCGCATGCCCGGAATCCTCCCGCTGGTCCTCGTGCTCCGCACCCTCCTGACCGCGGACGACGCCGCGCCCCCGCCGGGCGCCGGCGGAGTCCTTGCCGGCCCCGCCGTCACGGCCCCGGCCGCACCGCGGGTCACCATCCTCGAGCGGGGCTTCGACGGCGCCCTGCTGCCGCTCGACGACGAGCCCGAGGTCGTCGCGGCGTTCCGCGTCGTGACGGACCCGGCGCGTCGCGAGCGGCTCGATGCCGCCGCGGCCGCGCGGACGGCCGCATTCGAGGCGATCCTGTTCGAGCACTACGACGCGATCACGGGGCTCGGTGACGCACTGAAGGCGCTCAAGGGCGGTGCGCTGGAGGGCCGCGCGAAGGCCGTGGCGCGGCTGCGCGAGGTGAATGCCGCGCTGGCGCCGTTCCGCGCGCGGGGGACCTTCGCGGACGATTGCGCCGGTGAGCTCACTCCCGACGAGGTCATCGAGGTGCGGCGACTGGCGTCGGAATGGCGCGCGGCGCGCGCGGCCGAGCTCAGGGCATCGGGCGCGGCGGCCGACGCGGTACCGGGCGAGGCGGCCGCGGCAAGCGAACGCATCGAGGCGCGCATCCGCATGGAGGAGACGGGCGCGATGGTCCGTCGCGCGATCCAGCGCCGGGCCGCGAGCCGCACCGCCCAGTTCGAGCACCTGGTCAAGGAGCTCGACCTCACGCCCGAGCAGGCCGAGCGCGTGCGAGGCCTCTTCATGGAGTTCGCCGTGCAGGAGATCCAGGGCAAGCGCGAGCGTGGGTCGTATTCACGGCGCGAGCGGCAGCAGGTGTTCGGCGAGCTGGCGAGGATCCTCGACGAACGGCAGCGGCTGCGGCTCGGCGAGCTCCTCACCGGGATGCCGGCCGGGGACCGCTGAGCACGCCGGTCACGGCGCGCCGTCGGGAGCCCGCCACTCTCCGTCGCGCCACTCGCAGCGCGAGGGGTCCACGCCGAACAGCGTGCGGGGGTCCGACACGTCGAGCTCCGCGAGCGGGGCGCCGCCCTGCAGCATGACCGCCTCGCTCCAGGTGCGCGGCGCGCCCGCGGCCGCCGCGGCCACCAGCGCATGCAGCGCGTCGAGCTGCGCCGCCGTCATCGGGGGCGGTCCCGCGGTGCGCATCGCGTCGCAGTCGGCCCGGAACCGTGCGGCACCGCCGCGGAGCACCGCAGGGTTGGCGTCGAGCAGCTCGGCCGCGCCGTCGCGGGAGATCCACTCCTTCGCGCGTGCGGCCTCGCCTCGCCGGTAGTGGCCGAACGCGCGCAGCAGCGCGTTCGCGGCGCCCGCGGTCTCCGCACGCGTCGCGACGCGGTCGGGGGCCGGGTCGAGCGCGCCCGCGACCGCAAGCATGCGGGCGCGCTCCGCGTCGCCGGGCGCGTGCTCGGCGAGGAAGAGCGCGGCGCTGCGGCCGAGCCCCTCGACGTCGAGCGCCCCGGCGAGCGCGGCGAGGTGGCGCGCGAGCGCGCGGGCGGCGTCGGGGTCCGACTCCGCGGGCGCGCGGTCGACGAGGTCCTCGGCGAGCGCCACGTACTCGATCGGGCGCGCGCGGACGAGCCGCTCGAGCCGAGCCCGGACCCACGCAGGCACGTCGGCCGACGGCGCCGCCGCGAGCATGGCGACGACGGCAAGGGCGACGAGCGCCGGCGCGGGACGGAAGCCGCCGGGTCGGGTCATCGCCGCGCCTCCCCGGGGGCCAGAGACAGCGCAGCGAGCTCCTGGAGCGCGCGTGCGTTGGCCTCGACCTGCGCGAAGACGTCGGGCGACGACGCGCGCTCGGCCGAGGCGCGCTGGACGATGGCGGCGACCGCCGCGCGCGCACGCGGCGCGCGCTCGGAGACGATCGCCGCGTCGACCTCGAGCAGCGCGGCCTGCTCGGCCACGAACGCCTGCGGGCCCGGCGAGGCGAGCGCGCGCCGGGCCTCCGCGCGCGCGACGATTCCCGTGAGCACCGACGGCGGCACGATGGGACGCGCCTCGGAGACGCGCGCGTCGAACCATGCGCGGAACGCGGCCTCGGGGGTGGCGCCGGCCTGCGGCGGTTGCCCGCCGGCGGCGCGCACGCCTGCGCCCGCCGAGTAGGCGAACTCGCTCGACACCGCATCCATCCGATGGCGGTCCGAGGGCGCGAGCGACGCATGACGGTCGAGCAGCATCAGCACGGCCGCGGTGCGGAGGCGCTCGGGCGTCCCGCGCGGGGCGGGCTGCCCGCATGCGAGCGCGGCCACGGCTGCGGCCTCGCCGGGGTCGATGGCATCGGGGACGACCGCGGCCAGGGCCGCCAGCACGTTGGGGCCGTCGGCGAACACGTCCGCGATGACGCCCTGCGCGACGCTGCGCACCTGCGGCGACGAGGCCATGAGCGCCTCGTGCGCCATCTCGGCGGCATCCATGGGCCCGAGGTCGCCGATCGCGCGCGTGCGCAACGAGCGGAGGAACGCGGCGTGGTCCTCGAAGGCCGAGCGACGTCGAAGCTCGTCGCGCAGCTGTCCGTCGTTGCCTGGGACGCGAGGCGCGTCGCGCTTGGCGCGGCCCTTCCACCGGTCAAGGTCATCCAGGCCGAGCCCGTCAGGATCCTCGACCTGCGCGAGGCGGGCCTCGGCGTCGCTGATGCGCCCGCGCTCGAGGCATCGCGCCGCCTCGACGAGCGCCGTGCGTTCGGCCGCGCGCACGAGGCGTTCGGCGGGAGCTTCGCCGTGCGCGCGCCCGTCGACCGCGCGGGCGACCCGCGTCCAGCGCTCCACCGCGGCGGCGGGCACGCCGCGCGCCCGTGCGTCCTCGTCCGGCCCGGCGCCGTCATCGCCCGCAAGGGCCGTGCCCCACCGGGCGGCGGCCCGGGCACGCGAGGCGGCATCGGCGCGCGCCCCGCAGACGAGCCAAGGATCCCACCACGCGCCGGGGCGACGGGACGCAAGCACGCTCGTCAGGCCGTGGAGCGCGGCGCTCGAGACCGACGGATCCGCGAACCATGCCCGGAACGACCCGGCGATCGCCGCGCGACGGTCGGCGCGCGACGTCCAGCCGAGCGAGTCGAGCAGCGTCCCGGCGGCATCGGCGGCGACCCCCGGGCGCGACATGGGCGCATCGCGCCGAAGCAGCACGTCCAGCAGCGCGATCGCCGGGCCATCGGGATCGGTGGACGCGCCGGCGCCGATCGTGGTCGCCTCCGCCGCGGCGATCCACGCCTCCACCGACTCGGCGGCGCGCACGGCGTCGCCAGAGAGCACCGCATCGGCGATGGCGCCGGTGCGTGCCGCCAGCCATGCGCGCGCCGCGGGCGCGAACGCCTCGGCCTCGGCGGACGGCGCGTCGAGGGCGGCGATCAGGCCGGCGGCGCCCGAACCGCGCCACGTCCGCGCAGGGTCGTCGAGCGCGGCGTCGCGCGCCGCGGCGAGCTCCGCGCGGAGCCGTTCGACCAGCTCGGCGTCCGACCGCACCAGGGTGCACGTCTCGCGCACCACCTGGTCGCGCCGGACGCCCTGGAGAAGCGGCCACGCGCCCTGCAGCGCATCGATGACGCGAGATGCGAGCGACCGATCGGCGTCCGACGTGGGCACGCCCGAGGCCCGCGCGGCGCACGCGGCCTCGAGCGCCGCCTCGTCGCCCGCGAGCGACTCGAGCGCCGTGCGGCTCCACGCCGGGGCGGCGTCGACGCGGAGCGCGGGGGGGCGGGAGTACACGGCGGGCACGGGAGGGACGTCGCGCGGCAACATGGCCGCCGGGGGGCTCGCGCTCCGCGCCTCGGAAGGACGACCACCGCGCGCATCGGGGACGTCGACCGCTTCCCGCACGGCGCCGTCCCGGTTCGCCGTCGGCGCAGAGGGCCCCGCGCCGGCCGCCGCCCGGTTCGGGGCGGACTCGGGGGGCGCATCCGCGCGACGCACCGCGTACCACAGCATGGCGACGCTCCCGATCGAGGTCGCGAGGAGGACGGCGATTCCGAGCGCCGCGCCGCGGTTGGCGGCGGCCGCGGCGCGCGATCCGGGCGAGTCGATTCCGACGCGCATCGGCAACGGCGCGTCCGTCGCCGGGGAGTCGCCGACGCCGCCCGGCCGCCCGGCGGGGTCCGGCGCGGCGCCTCCCCACGCGGCGGCGACGCGCGCCACGCTCGCGGCCAACTCGCTCGGCGGCACGCGGCGCGCCTGGGCGAGCGCCGAAAGCCGGCGCCGCGACTCGTCGTTCCACCCGCCGCAGGCGCGCAGCACCGACGCGACCTGCATGTCGAGCGCGCGCCGAGCCTCGTCGAGCGGCGCATTCATGACGCGCCTCCCCCGGGTGCGGCCACGCGAAGCGCGCGCTCGAGTTCCCCGAGCCGAGCCGCGGCGGCTCCTGAACCGAACCCGCCGGCGAGCGCACGGACCTGCTCGAGCATCGCGCGCGCGCGAACGGGTTCGGCGCGCGCCACGGCCTCGATCTGCATCGCCTTCGCCTCGAACCACGTCTCGCTCCCGACGGCACTCGAGGCGAGCACCCGGTCGATCACCGCCGCGGATCCCGAGGGATCGCCGGTGGCCTGCAGGAAGTCGGCATCGGCGAGCATGAGCAGCGGGTCTCCGCCCGTCGACGCGCGCGCGGCATCGGCGGCCGCGCGCGCGCCCGCGCGGTCGATGCCGGGCTGGCCGCGTCGTGCGAGCTCCGACTCCGCACGAAGCCACAGCACCGTCTCCGCGACGGGAGGCGGCGATTGGCCGCGCACCGCCGCGACGACGGCCGAGGCCCGCATCTCGGGCGATGCCGAGGGGTCGCGGAGGACCGCGGCGAGCAGCGCGCTCCCCGCGATCCGCGCCCACGGCGTGTCCCGCGCGACCTCCGCGGCGAAGCCCTGCGCCGCATCGAGGCGTCCCTCGAGCGCCGCGACCTGGCAGCGGCGTGCCGCGAGCTCGTCGCGCAGCGGACCGTCACCGTCGACCCGCGCACCGAGCGCATCGACGGCCTCGGCCGCGCGCACGCGGTCCTCGATCGCGAGGGCCATCTCGGCGCGGCGACGGAGATCCACGGTCCCGGCGTCGCCCGCGCCGGCCGGTTCATCGTCCCCCGCCCGCAGCGCGCGCCGCGCCGCCGACGCGCGTTCATCGCCCGAGGAGGCACGGAACCGCCGGTAGAGCCCCTCGATCGCGGCGCGGCGCGCGGCCGGCGCAAGCGCGGGCGGCACCGATCCCCCCAGCAACGCGTCGATGTCGGCGTTCGAGGGCGCCGCGCCGCGCGTCACGCGCCATGCCCGGGCGCGCACCGCCGCATGGGTCGCGGGAAGGTCGGCGACGATCGCGTCCACCGCACGCTCGGCACGCGCAGCGGCATCGCGAACCCCGGCACGTGCCGCCTCGTCGAGGCAGATGACCGCCATCCAGCGCGCATCGGCGGCGCGCTCGCCCGCGAGGGACTTCGACGCGGCGAGGAACGCGTCGGCGGCCTCGGACGGGCGCCCGGCCCCGCGCAGGAGATGGCCCTGCAGCGCGCGTGCGCCGGACGCGACGGGCGCCGGTGCGTCGTCCGACACGGCGCCCGCGATGGAATCGACGGCACGCTCCCACGCGGCGCGGGCCTCCGCGTCCTTCCCGTCGGACTGCAGCCGCGTGGCAAGGGTGGCGGCGCGGACCGCCGCGAAGAGGCTGGCGCCCGGGCCGGCCACGCCGCGCCCCGCGTCGCCGATCGCGGCGAGGTCGCCGAGCCGCCCGGCCGACGCAAGCCGGCCGACGCTCTCGGTGAGCAGCGCCGCGGCGTCCGACGTCGGCTCCATCCGCACCGCGCGCGCCGCCGCGATGAGGGCCATGGGAATGCCCTGCGGACCGTCGGCGCCCGCGCGCAGCGCGGAGAGCGCGCCCGCGGCGTCGCCCCGATCGAGCAGCGCGGCCAGCCGCCACGCGGGAAGCTTCAGCCGCACCGATGCGTGCGTGCGCGGCTCGTCGAGGAGCGCGAACCACGCGTCGCTGGTCGCCGCGCTGGTCACCAGCCCCGAGGACAGTCCCATGCCGAGGATGGCGCTGGCGAATCCCTCGTTGCCGCGGAGGTCGACCGACACCTCGGCCGGGTCGACCGTCGGCCGGCCGGGCTCGATGAGCGCCGCGAACCACTCGACCGCGGAGTTCGCGGTGTCGCGCCAGCCGTCGCGCCCGAGGTCGCGCGCGAGCCATGCCGCGTAGTAGGCGGCCCAGGCACGGAAGTACTGCGCGCTCCGCACGGCGTCCTCGGCCGCGGCCGACTCGGCGGCGACCTGCTCCGCGGACAGGCCGACCGCGCGCGTCGCGTCGAGGTCCGCGCGCTCGCGCGCTCGCGAGGCGGCCGAGGCGAGCGCCGCGAACTCCTGGACGAGCGCCGCGAACTCGGCGCGTGCCGCCTCGGCCGCGTCGTCCGCCACCCGTCCCGCGCGCCGGTCCTCGGCCACGCGCTGAGCGGCGCGGTGGCGGGCGCGCAGCAGCGACAGCCGGAGCGCGACCGCCCCGGCGTCCTTCGCGTCCTCCGCGGAGAGCAGCGCCTTGGCGCGCGCGGCGATCTCCTCGCGGCGCGACGCGTCCTGCTCGCGCTCGAGGAGCGCGGAGAGCGTGCGGGCAAGCCGCGCCACCGCCGCCTGGCGCCCGTCCCCGGGAAGCTCCTGCTCGACCTGCGCCTCGAGGTGCGCGACGAGCATCGCGCGGTCGCCCTGCCGCTCGATGAACTCGGTGGTGCGGTCGGCCAGTTCGCGCGGGACCGTGATCGAGGAGACGGCGCCCTGCGCCGCCAAGGCGCCCGACATGGAGGCCGTCGCGCGCGGGGTGGCGCCCGCACGCGCCGACTCGAACGCCGGACGCACGAACGCGGCGAGCACCGGCTGCGCCACCGCGTCGACGGCGAGAACGCTCGCGAGCAGCGCGCCCCCGCGGGCGCGCACTCCGTCGAGCTGGTCCGAGGCGAGCGCGAGCCCGATGGCCGCGCGCGACCACGGCTCGAACCACGAGGGCATCGCCGGCCGTGCGCGCGAGAGCGCGGCCACGGCCGAGGCACGCCGGTCCGCCTCCGCGGCGCGCAGCGCGGCAAGCGCGTCGAGCGCGGCGACCGCGGCCTTCGCGGGAGCATCGAGCTTCAGGCCGGGCCTCGCGTCCTTCGTCGATGACGGCGCGCCCGCGGCGGCGCACCAGGAGTCCACCACCCGGGCGAGCGCGGGATCCGAACCGAGGTCGAGCGACCGAAGGCCCTGCGCGACCGCGCTGACCTCGGCCGGCGCAACCGCGAACGGCGGCACGAACGGCGGCACGGGCGCACGGGGGTCGACGATGCGCGCGTCGAGGGCCCGTGCCGAGTCGGAGACCGCGCCGGCCGCGGCACCGGCGGCGCCCGCCGCACGCGCCATGCGGATCGCGTCGAAGCACGGCACCACCGCGCCCGCGACGTCGCCTGCGCGCCAACGCGCCTCGGCGAGCCCGGCGGCCGCGGCGATCGCGTCGCGCGACGGAGGCGCGCCGCGCCACGCGTCGAAGGCCTTCGCGAACTCGGGCAGCGCGAGCCGCCAGTCTCCGCGCTCGGCGCGCGTGCGCGCGCGCCACAGCGAGTCGCCCGCATCGAGCCAGCGCGCCGCGTCCGCGGGCAGCCCCTCGCCCCGGATCCCGCGGACCTCGCTCCACGGCACCGTGCGCTCCTGGTCGAACCCGCCCTTGCGCGTGCGCACGACCGCGCCCGCGCCCGAAACCGCCGCGACGTCGCCCTCGATCGCGGGCGCACCGCCCCGGAGCTCGACCACGTCCGCGCGCGCCGCCACCGGCCGCATGGCCATGAGCACCGCGGCGAGCAGGACGGACCTGCGAACGGTCACGGACGCCCCCGCTCGCGCGGGCGGGCCGAGCCCACCTGCCTGAACTCGCCGTCGGCCTCCTGCGCGACCTGCCGCAGCTGCGCGCCGCCGGCCTCGTCGCCGAAGGCGATCGAGTTGATCGTGACCTTGCGGCCGCGCGCGTTCATCTGGCGGATGGCGACCACGTCGTCGTCGGGGATCTCGCCGTCGGAGAGGAAGAAGATGACGTCGGGGCGCACGTCGAGCGCGAAGACGCGGCGGAACGCGGGCACCGGCTCGGTGCCGCCCGACGGCCCCACCTCGCCGAGCCAGTTCCGCAGCCGCTGCATCATGCTCGAGCGCACCCGCTCCCACCGGTCGCTGAAGGAGAGCGGCTCGGCGCTGTCGTAGAAGACGACGTAGACGCTGGCGTAGTCGGGGAGCGCGGCGATGGCTCGTCGCAGCTCCTCCTTCGCCTCGCCGATGCGCCCCGCCATCGAGCCGCTCTTGTCGACGATGAACGCGAAGCGCGTGCCGCGGCCGCCGACGCCGAAGAAGCTGGTGCCGCCCGCGCCGCCGCCGAGGCCGCCGCCCCCGCCGCCGCCCGCGCCGCCCCCGCCGCCGAACCCGCTGCCGCCGCCGCCGCCCGGCCCGAACCCGCCGAACCCGTCCGCCCCGCCCTCGCCGAGCCCGGTGCCCTCGCCCGCGCCCGCGGCAAGCGGGTCCTGCGAAGGCTCCGCGTCGGCCGCGCGCGGCTCGGCGCGCACTTCGGGCGACTCGGCGGCCGCCCCCGCGCCGGCGCCGGCGACCGGCGACGGCGGCGCGTCGTCGGCGGGCATCAGCGCCATCTCGATCGGCTGGTCGTTCGGGAGGCCGACCCCCGGGCGTTCGATGCGCGTCACGGCGAGCCACACGAGCAGCGTCGCGTGGAGCGGGAGGCTGAGCGCGAGCCCGAGGAGGAGCCACCGCGCGCCCGAGGCCCACGACTCGCGGCCGCGGGCGGGCGCCTCGTGCCGGGGATTCGCGGCGGCGTCGGCCACGCACCGCATGGTAGGTGCGAAGGGCACGCCCGCCGAGCGGGAACCCGAGCACCTACCATGCCCGCCCGGCACCCGCGCCCCCGTCGCGGCGCGGCGCCGTACGCAACGGAGGACGCGTGGCCAAGCGGTACGAACGAGTGATCCTGAAGGTGAGCGGCGAGAGCCTCTCGAAGCCCGGCGAGCTCGGCATCGATCCCGTCGAGCTCGGCCTGCTCGCGCAGGAGATCGCGGACGCCTATCGCGGCGCGAGCCCGCTGCAGCTGGCGGTCGTGGTGGGCGGCGGCAACATCATCCGCGGCGCGCGCCTGGCCGAGGCCGGCACCATCGACCAGTCGACCGCCGACTACATGGGGATGCTCGGCACCGTCATCAACGGCCTCGCGCTGAAGGAGGCGCTCGGCCACCTCGGGATCGAGGCGCGCGTCATGAGCGCCATCAACCTGCCGGCCGTGGCCGAGCCGTTCATCCGGGCGCGCGCGATCCGCCACCTCGAGAAGGGGCGCGTGGTGATCCTGGTGGCCGGCACCGGCAACCCGTTCTTCACCACCGACACCTGCGCGAGCCTGCGCGGCATCGAGCTCGGGGCGCAGGCGATCCTGAAGGCCACGAAGGTCGACGGCATCTACACCGCCGACCCGAAGAAGGACCCGAAGGCGACGCGCTTCGAGCGGCTCACGTTCGCGCAGGCGATCGAGCGGCAGCTGGCGGTCATGGACCTCACCGCGCTCACGATGTGCATGGAGCACGGGGTCCCGGTGGTCGTGTTCGACTTCCGGCGCAAGGGAAACATCCAGCGCGTGCTCGACGGCGACTCGTCCGTCGGCACCGTGGTCACCAACTGACAGGACACAGACATGGACATCGACACCGTGCTGCTCGAGGCCGAGGACCGCATGACCACGGGCGTGGACTACTTCCAGCGCGAGCTGCGCGGCGTCCGCACCGGCCGCGCGACGACGGCGCTCGTCGAGTACGTGAAGGTCGACTACTACGGCTCGAGCACCGACCTGCGGGAGCTCGCCGGCATCACCGTGGCCGACGCGACGACGCTGGTGGTGAAGCCCTTCGACCCGGGCTCGAAGTCCGAGATCGTGAAGGCCATCGAGAGCGCCGGCATCGGCGTGCGCGCGGTGGCCGAGGGCAACGCGGTCCGGGTGAGCGTGCCCGCCCCGAGCTCCGACCGCCGCAAGCAGCTCGTCGTCCAGGTCAAGAAGATGGCCGAGGAGTCGAAGGTGGTGGTGCGCAACGAGCGCCGCGACGCCAACAAGGCGATCGACGCGCTGCTCGCGGACAAGAAGGCGGGGGTCACCGAGGACCAGGCGAAGGGCGCGAAGGAGTCGGTGGACGAGCTCACCAAGCAGTACACCGCCAAGATCGAGGCGCTCATGGAGAAGAAGATCGCCGAGGTCGAGGAAGTCTGAGCGGGCCCGCCCCATGCGTTGCCCCTACTGCGAGCG
>CAYSFS010000084.1:0-11034 GCA_964430235.1 uncultured Chitinophaga sp.
CGGGCCGGCATCGAGGCCGCGCGCCAGGAGGCCGCCGCGGCCTTCGGCGACGGCGGCGTGTACGTCGAGAAGTTCCTCGAGAACGCGCGCCACTTCGAGGTGCAGACCATCGGCGACAAGCACGGCAACGCCGTGCACCTCTACGAACGAGACTGCTCGAGCCAGCGCCGCCACCAGAAGCTGGTGGAGGAGGCGCCCGCGCCGGGCGTCGATCCCGCCAAGCGCGACGCGGTCTGCCTGAGCGCGGCGAAGCTGATCCGCGAGGCCAAGTACTCCGGCGCGGCCACGGTCGAGTTCCTGATGGACCGCAACCAGAGCTTCTACATGCTGGAGGTCAACACGCGCGTGCAGGTCGAGCACCCCGTGACCGAGATGATCACGGGCGTCGACATCGTGAAGACGGGCATCCGCGTCGCGGCCGGCGAGAAGCTGCCGTTCGAGCAGAAGGACGTGCGCATCAACGGCCACGCCATCGAGGTGCGCATCAACGCCGAGGACCCGGACCGCAACTTCATGCCGCAGGCCGGGCTCATCGAGACCTACGCGGCTCCCGGCGGCCCGGGCGTGCGGCTCGACAGCCACGCGCGCCCCGGCTACCGCATCCCGCCGAACTACGACTCGATGATCGGCAAGCTCATCGTGCACGCGCCCGACCGGGACACCTGCATCGAGCGCCTCAAGGGCGCGCTGCGCGAGTTCCGCATCGGGCCCGTGAAGACGACCATCCCGCTGCACCTGAAGGTGCTCGACCACCCCGACTTCCGCAAGGCCACGCACGACATCCACTACGTGGAGCGCTGGCTCAAGTCGCTGGCGGGGGGCTGACGGGCGTCAGCCGGGGCCCCAGGCCCCGAGCAGGAGCCCGAGGTCCGAGCCCATGGTGATGCCGTCGCCGTCGAGGTCGGCGGCCGGGGTGCCCCACGCGGCCAGCAGCAGCCCGAGGTCGGTGCCGCCCACGGTGCCGTCGCAGTCGAGGTCGGCCGCCGCGCACGGCGGCTCCAGCGCGATGGTGGCCGTGTCCATGTCGACGGGCGCGCTTCGCCCGAACTGCACCCAGAGGTCGTAGGCCGCCTGCCCGGTGGAGTCGGTGCGATTCTCGTCGCGCAGGAACTCGGCGTACTCGCGCGTCGTGGTCTGGTGGTAGAGCGTGACGATCGCGCGCGCCGCGCCCGCGGGCACGGGGTAGCGCGTGTCGTCCCAGTGCTGGCCGTCGGCGTACTGCGCGCCCACCGGCTCGCCGCCGAACGCCCTGAATGCCGAGTTGCGGAACCCGCGCGGCGGGATTCGGTTGTCGAAGGCCACCTTGTTGAGGAGCGCGATGTGGAAGTCCGTCGGGTCCGGGAGCCCGGCGGCCGCGGCGAGCTCGCCCGCGGTCACCATGTGCGCTCCGTACTGCTTCGCCGACCGGTCGAGCAGGGTGCCCGTGGCCCAGTCGTACGCACCGCTCTCGCCGACGACCGCGCCGAGCGCGTCCAGGAATCGCACGTGGAGCCACATGCGCCGGCCCTCGCTGATGCCCGTGGGGAGCTTGTGCCCGCCTTGGTTGATGACGCGCACGCGCAGGTCGGGCCCCTCCTGCGCCAGCTCCATGTCGCTGGCGTCGCGCAGCATCTGCACGTTGCGCGCGATGGCGGTCTCGACGCGGCTCTGCGTCAGGCCCATTCCGCTGGCCTCGGCGCCCAGCTGCGCGCGCACCGCCCGCACCACCCACGAGTTCGCGCCCGCGAACCCGTGCTGCGGGACGTCCGGGCGTTCCCATTCCGTGTCGACGTGCAGGACGCACCCCGCGCCGTCGTGGTCGGGCATGTGGCAGTCCTGGCACGTGCGCATGACGCCGGTGGGGTGGTTGCCGCCGAACCTGCGGTCGGCGAACGCGACGCCGTCGGACGCGAACGCGCTGTTCAGCCATTCGCTGTACGTTCGCTGCTCCGGGAACATGTCGTACGCGTCTCCGGTGGCATGCGCCGCGCCGGGCGCGTCGAGGCCCCACGACCCGTCGGGCCGTCGCACCGTGATCGCGTTGCTCACGTCGTGGCACGTGCCGCAGAACTCGCCGGTGGAATGGAACGGCGAGAAGTGCATCGGCACCCCGTGGTAGTTGACGGGGATGTCGTCGAACGGCCCGCGCCGGGAGTCGCGCGGGTCGACCACGTACGTCCCGTTGGTGCGCGCGCCCGGCCCCGGCAGGGTGCCCGCCTTCGCGAGCGCCGCGAGGATCTCGACGTCCGGGTCGGGGTCGTACGGGATGTTGTCCGCGTACCCGACCGCGCTCAGGGCGCCGGCCTCGGGATTCACCATGCGGTGGCAGAAGGTGCACGTGACCCCGTCGAAGTCGGGCAGCAGGTCGAATCCGTCGGTCGAGCCGTCGGCATGGCGGTCGCCGAGCCAGGCGGTGGGCGCATGGCAGCGGATGCACGCCTGGCCGGAGAACGGGACGTCCTGGTTGGCGATCGCGAGCGACGCGTGCCAGATGGGGTCGCGCGCGCTCTGCGCCATCATGCTGGCGATCCACGATCGGAACGGCGCGGTGTTCGCGTCGAACGAGCCGTGGCAGTTCGCGCAGCCGATGCCCTCGTAGAACGTGTCGTGCGCCGGGTCGGGCTGGGTGCCCGGCGCCGCGAAGTCCGCGGGCGTGGCCGTGACCTGGGCAAGCGCCGCCGACGGAAGCGCGAACGCCGCAAGGTGCGCGATCGCGAGCCGGGCGGCGCCGGACCGGGGCCGCACGGCGTTCAGTCCTGGTGGCCGCGCTTCGCGGGCATGAGGTTGACCAGCACCACCGCGGCCGCGGCGATCGCGATGAGCGCGTAGCCGCCCACCGGGTTCACCGTGCCCATGTTGCGGTCGGGCTGGGGCGGGGTGGCCACTTCCTGCATGGCGAGCGCGGCATCCGAGAACGCCAACGCGGCGCAGGCGCACGCGAATGCCGCGCGCGTCGCGGCGGGGCCGAGGGACGGGAACGTGCGGTGCGGGGTGCCCATGGTCAAAGCTCCTTCGGGACCGTGACGGAGATGTCGTTCACCACGCGGTCGCCCGACGGCGAGACGAGCATGAGCCCGCGGATGTTGGCCCCCGAGGGGACGCGGAAGTGGAGGAAGAGCTTCTTGCCGCTGCCGAGCGGCTGGATCGGGATGTCGCGGATGCGGAGCGGCTTGCCGCCCATGCTCCGGACGAACACCCACTCGCCGTCGTCCTCGACGAGGCCCACCGCGTAGTACTTCGCGCCGGCGTCGTCGATCACGCAGACGCGCGCGTCCTGGGCCTCGGCGCCCGCCGAGCGGATCCACTCGTTGAGGTCGGGGAAGATGCGCACGCCCTCGGCCGTGGCCGAGGCGTTCATGCGGAGGATGCGCTGCCCGGCCTGCACCTGGAAGCCGCGCACGCGAAGCTCGGGCGACACGTTCGCCGAGGCGTCGCGCGGGAACTTCTGCTCGCCCGAGACGACGAAGTTCGCGCCGTCGGTGACCAGGTTCCCCTTCTCGTTCGAGTTGATGACCGTCCCGCCGATCGCGTAGTACGGATCGGGGAAGTCGCAGAGCGAGCTGATGTCGGTGGCGTCGGGATCCTCGATCCGCTTGCCGCGCGAGCCGCCGGCCGCGGCCGCCGCGCCGGCCGCGAGGAGCTCGGCCCCGGGCTTGGGCGCGGGCAGGAGGTACCGCACGCCCTTGATCTCGAAGTACTTCGGGGCCTGCGCGCCGAACTCGGACTTCGGGAAGAGCAGCACGCACTTGCACTCGCCCTGGCTGGGGATCGAGGTCACCATGTTGGACGGCGAGCTGAAGAAGAAGTAGCCCATCGGCGAGGTCGGCGTCGGCTGCGACCACGCCACCGGGTGCACGCTCACCGCGTTCCTGCCGTTGCCGATCACGCGCGCCTGCGCGGCGGTGAGCACGAACTGCTGGCCACCGCCGTCGTATCCGTCCTGGGCGACGGTGAATCCCACGGCCCATGCCGCGGCGGGCGCCGATCCGACGGCGCCCGAGAGCGGGGCCGCCGGCACGTCGAGCAGCGCGAGGTCGGAGACCGCGCCCGGCTGGATGGCGATGCGCCCCTGTCCCTCGCCGAACGAGTCGCGGTTGATGGACGCCGACTGGCGGAAGAGGTCGGGCGAGTGCGTGGCGAGCGTGCCGCCTCCGAGCCACGGCGTGAACGACCCCCACGACAGGTAGCCGTAGAACGACGCCGTCGCGGACGCGATGTGCAGCATCGGCGCGTTGTCCGAGCCGATGGTCGGCGCGGTGGGGACGTCGGAGCGCCGCGACCAGCCGGTGTAGTCGCCGATGGTGACGGTGGACTGGAAGTAGCCCATCGAGATGATCATGATCCCGACCGACAGGACGCCCGACGCCAGGCCGAACGCCCCGCCCACGGCCACGTCCGCGGCGCGCGGGAAGTTCAGGTTCATGGGGATGAACTTGTCGGTGAGGAGCCGCAGCAGCGCGGTGAGGCCGACGAAGGTGCCGACCAGCACCAGGCCCTTCGCGTGGCCCTCGACCGGGGTCTCGAGCATGCGGTAGGAGACGGGCTCCCAGATGGCGAAGGCGACGGCCCCCGCCGTGATCACGCACATCATGTGGACCAGCGCGCTGAACGCGCCGGTGTTGGCCCACCAATAGGCGATGAGGAGGACGGCCGCGAAGGCCAGCAGCGACATGATCATGGTTGGTCGTTCCTCAGCTCTTGGGCTTGGGGGCGGCGGCGCGCGCGGGGGCGGCCGACGGCTTGGCCGCGGCGGCGGGCGAGGCGGGCTTCGCGCCCGCAGGCACGGGGGCGCCGGCCGCGGGCTTCGCGGGCGCCGCCGCCGGCGGCGGCGCGAAGACGCGCTTCACCTCGTCGAAGCTGGTCTCGCCGTTGCGCACCTTGATGAGCGCTGCGTCCTGCACCGAGGGGCACTTGAACGCGCGCCGGGCGTGGAGGACCGCGCCCTTGGCGTCGCCGGAGGCCAGCAGCGCGCGGGCCTCGTCATCGAAGGGCAGCACCTCCACCGCGGCGGTCACGCCGACGAAGCCCGAACCCTTGCAGGTCGGGCACTCGGCGGGCTGGTCCTTGATCAGCACCTTGCCGGTCTGCTTGTAGATCTGCACCTGCTTGCCGGCGGGAATGGCCAGCATCTTGGCCTCCGCGGGGCTCGGCACGTAGGCCGCGCGGCAGGATTGGCAGAGCGTCCGCACCAGCCGCTGCGCCACGAAGAGCCGAAGCCGGTCGGAGGCGGCCCTCGGGTCGCCGACGGCCTTGACCCACGCGGCGAGCACGTCGACGGCGCTGTCGGAGGGCATGGCGACGTAGAAGAGGGTGTCGGCCGCGCCCGGGGCGCAGATCACCTTGCCGGTGCCCGCGTCGGCGACGTCCGAGGCGAAGACGACGTCGGGGCCGCGGCGGACGATGGTCTGCAGCTGCGTCCCGAAGTCGCTCTTGCCGGAGTCGAACTGCGCGTGCTCGATGCCCTCGACGTCGCGCTCGGGCTGGCGCTCGAGCGTCTTGATGTTCGAGATCAGCGCGTCATGGCGCGAGAGCAGCGAGTAGGCGAGGGTGGTGAGGCCCTGGCCGGGGCGCGCGCCCACGAGGACGACTCCCTTCGGGTTCGCCTGCAGCGTGTCGCCGAGCAGCTTGAGCTGGGACTCGGTCATGCCCAGCTTGCCCGCCGGCACCGTGAGCTGCCTGACGCGCTCGACGTCGACGCGCACGACCTCGCCCTGCATCGACCCGACCGTGGTGACGGTCAGCACCGTGCGCTCGCCGTCGCGCAGCACCGCGGCGGTGCCGCGCTGCATCTTGCGGCGCTCGGAGGGGTCGAGGTCGGCGAACGTCTTGAGCAGGTCGACCACGCGCGTCGCCAGCTCGCCGGCGATCGGGTCGCGCTTGACCCGAAGCGAGTCGACGAAGTGCTGGACCTGCGCACCCTGCTTGGTGAGGGCCAGCTCCACGCGCGACGCGCGCGACTCGAAGGCCGCGACCACCAGCTGCTCGAGCGTCGAGTAGGTCTCGAACGCGGGGTCCTTCCGGTCGGGCACCTGGCGCTCGGACCGGTCCTTCGCCTGGAAGCGGACCTTCACGCTGGCCTGCGCGGCCTTCGCGCGGCGGGCCGCCGAGATCGCCTCGAAGTCGATGTCCAGGAACGACAGCTTCTTCGCCTTGGTGCCGGCGAGGGCCGCGTTGCGGAACTTCATGTACCACGCGCAGGGGGCGACGAACAGCGCCAGCATGAGCGGGAAGCCGGCGAACCACGTCGGGATCATCAGCGCCGCGAGGATTCCGGCGGCGCCGAAGGACATGAAGACGGCGGCCCACTTCTGCGGCTTCAGGTTGAAGTACGCGGCGTCCTTCTCGAGCTTGCTCGAGACGATCACGGCGTAGGGCACGAACGCGGCGAAGGTCGCCAGCGGCTTGCCCACGCTCATCAGGAACACCGGGACCGCGGTCTCGGCAAGCATCGGGATCGGCTGCATGGTCATGCTCCCCGCCCGACCATCGAGGCGCCCTGCGAGATGCCCTTGAGCCGCATGCGGAGCTCCTCGGGCTTGGGCGTCGACTGGAGCGCGACGGACTGGTGGATGTATTCCTTCTCGACCAGCTCGACGAGCGAGCTCGTGAAGTCGAGCATGCCGGCGTCGCGGCTCTTGATGACGTCGAGCAGCTCGCCCTCGCGGCCCTCCAGGATGTACTTCTGGACGGCGGGCGTGTTGATCAGGATCTCGAGCGCGGGGATGCGGGCGATGTTCTGGTGGAGCGTCGGCAGCAGCTTCTGGTAGATGATGGCGCGCAGGTTGTAGGCGAGCAGCTTGCGGATCTGCTCGCGCTCGTTCACCGGGAACAGGTCGTAGATGCGGCCGAAGGTCTGCCACGCGCTGGAGGCGTGGATGGTGCCGAACACCATGTGGCCGGTCTCGGCGGCGCGCACGGCGGCCTCGAAGGTCTCGTAGTCGCGCATCTCGCCCACCAGCGCGATGTCGGGGTTCTCGCGGACCAGGGCGCGCAGCGCGTCGTTGAAGTTGACGCAGTCGATGCCGACCTCGCGCTGGTTGATGGTCGCCTTGTCGTCCTTGAAGATGTACTCGATCGGGTCCTCGATGGTGACGATGTGGACCTTCTTGCGCTCGTTGACGTACTGCAGCATCGACGCGATCGAGGTCGACTTGCCGCTGCCGGTGACGCCCGAGAAGAGCACCAGGCCCTGCGCGCTCATCGCGACCTCGCCGAGGATCGGCGGCAGGTAGAGGTCCTCGAAGCGCTTGATGTTGCTGGTGATGAGGCGCGCCGCGACCGCGGGCTTGCCCCGCGCCATGAAGAGGTTCACGCGGAAGCGGTTCTTCTCGTCGTAGTCGTACGCGAAGTCCATCGACCCCTTCTTGCAGAACACGTCCTGCTGGCCGGCGTCGAGGACGTCCTTCGCCACCTGGAACATGAGGTCCTGCGTGACGACGTCGGTCTCGATGTCCTTCAGCACGCCCCGGTGGCGGATGCGCGGCTTGAGGTCGCTCTTGACGATGAGGTCGCTGCCGCCGAACTTGATGATGGCGGACAGCCAGAGGGTCCAGGCCTTCTTCCCCTCGCCGGGCTGCGTGCCGCGGCGCTCGAGGTTGATGGGGCTGGTGAGGAACTGCTTTCCGTCGTGGCCTGACACGGCAGGTGACCTCCGCAGGGGCGGGCCGACGGGTTGCACGGGGCGGCCCGACGGCGGCCACGGCGGCCGCGGCAGGCCCTCGGGGGCCTCGCCGGATGCCCCGGGACCCGGGGCCGGGGGGAGCCCGGAAGCGTATCAGGAAGCGCGGTTCTCGGGCTAGACTCCCGAGATGGAGCACAAGATCGTCCAGGACGGCATCACCTTCGATGACGTCCTCCTCGTCCCGGCGTACAGCGAGATCACCCCGGACAACGCCGACGTCCGGACCCAGCTGACCCGGCGGATCGCGCTCAACGTCCCGCTCGTCTCGGCCCCGATGGACACGGTGACGGAGTCCACGCTCGCGATCGCGCTCGCGCAGGAGGGCGGGATCGGCATCGTCCACAAGAACATGCCCGCCGAGCGCCAGGCGCTCGAGGTCCAGAAGGTCAAGCGCTCCGAGAACGGCATCATCGTCGACCCCGTGGTGCTGGGCCCGGCCGACACCGTTCACCGCGCGCAGCAGCTGATGGCGCAGCACGGCGTGAGCGGCTTCCCGGTGACCGAGGACGGCACGCGGCGCACGCGCGTGGTGGGCATCCTCACGCGGCGCGACACGCGCTTCGTGGACGCGCCCGAGACCACGCGCGTCGACGACGTGATGACCAAGGAGAAGCTCGTCACCGCGCCGAGCGACACGACGCCGGCGCAGGCCGAGGCGATCCTCAACCGCGGGCGCGTCGAGAAGCTGATCCTCGTCGACCGCGAGGGCCGGCTCACGGGACTCATCACGATGCGCGACATCGACAACTTCACGCGCCATGCGCATGCGTGCCGCGACGCGCGCGGCCGGCTGCGCGTCGGCGCCGCGGTGGGCGTCATGCAGCTCGACCGGGTCGAGCGGCTGGTGGCGGCCGAGGTGGACGTGATCGTGGTCGACACCGCGCACGGCCACAGCCTGAACGTGCTGCGCACGGTGGCCGAGGTGAAGAAGCGCTTCGGGATCGACGTGATCGCCGGCAACGTCGGCACCGCGGACGGCGCGCGAGCGCTCGTCGACGCGGGCGCGGACGCGGTGAAGGTGGGGATCGGCCCGGGCTCGATCTGCACCACGCGCGTCGTGACGGGCGTCGGCATGCCGCAGGTGACGGCGATCATGAACGCGGTCGAGGGCGTGCACGGGCAGGTGCCCGTCATCGCCGACGGCGGAATCCGGCTCTCGGGCGACATCGCCAAGGCCATCGCGGCGGGCGCCAACAGCGTCATGCTCGGCAGCCTGTTCGCGGGGCTCGACGAGAGCCCGGGCGAGCTCGTCATCCACCGCGGCAGGCGCTTCAAGACCTACCGCGGGATGGGCAGCGCCGGCGCCATGGTGCTCGGCTCGGGCGACCGGTACGGGCAGGGCGGCGTGAAGGACACGCGCAAGTTCGTGCCCGAGGGCGTCGAGGGGCGCGTCCCGTACCGCGGCCGTCTCGGGGAGTTCGTCTACCAGATGGTCGGCGGCGTCCGCGCGGCGATGGGCTACTGCGGGTGCCCGACGCTCGAGGAGTTCCGCCAAAGATCGCGCTTCGTGCGCGTGAGCGGCGCGACGGTGGTCGAGAACCACCCGCACGACATCCAGATCACCAAGGAAAGCCCCAACTACACCGTGGCCGCGGTGGGGGACGAGTGAACGCACGCCGGCGTGGCGGAACTGGCAGACGCAGCGGATTCAAAATCCGCCGGGATTGAAAACCCCGTGCAGGTTCGATTCCTGTCGCCGGCACTTTGAGGTCCGGGCCCGTAACACGGCCCGGACCTTGTCCTGACGGGCACGGATCGGCCGGGGCGCACGGGGGTGGATGGGAACGCCGGGTTCCGCTACACTCCGCGATTCACCGCGGCGGGCCGACCGTTCAGAACGGCACGCGCGGGACATGCAAGGAGCAACACCGTGTACGCGATCTTCGAGGACAGCGGAACCCAGATCAAGGTCAACGTCGGCGACGTCGTGGACCTCGACACCCGGACGGTCGACGGCGACGCCAAGACCATCTCGTTCGACAAGGTGCTGGCCGTCGGCGCCGGCGACGGGACCGCCGCGAAGATCGGCATGCCGTACCTCGCGGGCGCGTCCGTGGTCGCCGAGATCGTCGGCGAGGCGCGCGGCGAGAAGCTCCGCACCGGCAAGTACAAGCGCCGCAAGGGCTATCGCCGCCAGGCCGGCCATCGCGCCGAGTACCTGCGCGTGAAGATCACCGGCATCAAGGCCGCCTGAGCGCGCCGCACGCCGCGAATCACGCAGTCACGAGCCGGCCGCCCGCGACGGGGCGGCCGGCTCGCTTTTCCGCCCGCGTTCCCTACACTTGGCTCGTGGACATGCAGCCGCCGTCCGCCGCAAGGCGTGCGGAGGAAAGTCCGGACACGGTTGGACACGGTGGTGGCTAACGGCCACCCATGCGCGCGGACGCGCATGCGGGACAGTGCAACAGAGAACAGACCGCCGAACGGCGCCCCCGGGCGTGCGTGGCAAGGGTGAAACGGTGCGGTAAGAGCGCACCGCCTTCCCGGCGACGGGAAGGGCACGGCAAACCCCACCGCGTGCAAGCGCAAGCAGTTCCGGCCGGTGGGCAACCGCCGGCGCCCGCGTCCTCGGGTCTCGGAACGGGTCGCGCGCAACGAGCCCCCCGGCAACGGGTGGCCCAGAGAAATGGCTGCACGCGGCCCCGCAAGGGGCCGCCGACAGAATCCGGCTTACCGTCCACGCCGTCCGCATGAATGCCCGGGCCCTCCGAACGGGGGGCCCGGGCGCCTTGTGCCGGCATTTCGGCCCCAACATGTTGTGGTGCCGGGACAAGAGACCACAATTCCCGACATTCTTCGCGAAATGGGGGTTGTGTTCAGGCATGTTGCCGCGACAATCATCCGTTCCAGAGCCGCCACACACGGCGACCCCCCCATGAACGACCCGCTCGAAACGAACCTGAACACGGCCAAGCTGCCCGGATCCCTCGCCTACGCCATGCTCCTGTACCGCCGCGCGGTGCACCCGGAGTTCTTCGGCATCGAGGCCCGCCGCAAGATCGAGCACCTCAACTGCGAGTTCGAGGGCTGGATCTTCCGGGGCGGCCACTGCGTCCGCTTCCAGGACGGCAACGCCTGCTTCTGCGAGGTGGTGGTGGACAACCCGACCAACCTCCCGGACCGCGGCCTGGCCGGGACGCTGCCGTGCGCGGGCGAGCACGACCACGAGGAGAAGGTCACCGACGGCGTCAACTACATGACGACCATCCAGTCGGAGTCCCTGAGCGACCACCTGTACCTGGGCACCTACAAGGAGATGCTCCAGCACGGGCGCGACAGCGACTCGCTGATGGTGGCGTGGACCGAGCCCAACGGCAAGCCGAACCTCTCGCTCATCGACCTCCAGCGGTTCCGCAACGAGCTGCACGTGCAGG
>CAYSFS010000085.1:0-11001 GCA_964430235.1 uncultured Chitinophaga sp.
AGAAGCCGCCGATCTTCTTCTCCTGGTACGCCTGCATGCAGCGCACCTCGAACTCGCGGATCAGCAGCATGTCGCGCAGCCACTGCTTCATGCGCTCGGCGGGGACGTCGACCTTCGCCGCGACGGGCGCGAGGTGCTCGGTCGCGCCGAAGACCTTCGCGTGGACCTCGGTCGCGGCGGGCGCGGGCGGGACGGACGGCGGCAAGGTGGTCATGGTCATGGAACTCATGGAGGGCCGACACGCAGTGCGCCGCCGACGGGCGACGCGGTCGCGTGGGCCATAGCCCCATAAGCATAGGGGATCACTCCCCGATCGGCAAACGCCTCGGCAAGAAGGGCCGCGCGCTCAGGAACGCGCCTTGCCCGCCGGCTCGACCGGGCGCTGCGCCGGGCGCGCGGGCGCTTCGGTTGCGTTCGCGGAGCGGCCGATCGCGCGGCCCTGCAGGAGAAGGACCGCCGTCTCGAGCTGCGGGTCGATGCCCTTCTCGATGAGCTCCGCCGGGTCGCGCTTCTCCGCCGGGGCCTTCGCGACCGGGTCGCCGTCGGCGGCCGGCTTCGCGTCGGGCAGCGTGCCCATCCCGTCGGCCGCCTCCTCGGGGACGTCGTCCGCCGAGGCGCGCACCTTGTTGATCTCCTCGACCTGCGAGGGCGAGAGCTTCACGACGTAGTCGGGCACCACGCCCCAGTCGTCCGACCCGGGCTTGCGGTGCACGAGCCGGCCCTTCTTCTCGCCGGGCTTCGGAGGGAGCAGGTAGTGCTGCACCGTGTACTTCACGTTGGCCTGCGCGTCGGCGCCGCGCCCGCCGATGTCGTGCACCTCCTGCACGCTTCCCTTGCCGAAGCTGCGCTCGCCGATGACGACCGCCGCGTCGTGCGCCTCGAGCGCGCCCGAGACGATCTCGCTGGCGCTCGCGCTCGACTCGTTGATGAGGACCACGGTGGGGATGTCCGCGAGCGGCGCGCTGCGTCGCTGCGCGTTGTACGCCGCCACCTCGTTGCCGTTGCGGTCCTCGACGCTCACGATGCGCCCGCTGCGCAGGAACACGTTCACGAACTGGACCGCGCTGGTGAGCAGCCCGCCCGGGTTGCCGCGGAGGTCGAGCACCAGGCCGTTGATGGGCCGGGCCGAGGTCATCTCGCGCATCGCCTTCAGGAAGTCCGTGAAGGTGTCCTCGTTGAACCCCGTGAGGCGCACGTAGCCGATTCGGGAGTCCGGGTCGATCATCCAGTCCCAGCGGGGTTCGGACCGCTCGTTGTAGCCGGTCTTGCGCCAGCCCTGGACCGAGTACATCTTGATGCGCTCGCGCACCAGCGGGTACTCGACGGGGCCCTCCGCGCCCTCTCGCGTGACCGTCAGCGCGACGTTGGTCCCCGCGGGGCCGGTGATCGTGTCGACCGCCTTGTCGAGCGGCCATTCGGCCGTGGCCTGGCCGTTCACGGCCGTGATCTTGTCGCCCGGCCGGACGCCCGCGCGCTTGGCGGGGCTGCCGTCGAGCGGGTTCACCACCACGATCTCCCGCGCCTCGTTGTGACGGATCATGATGCCGACGCCGACGAAGTTCCCCTTGATCATCTGCACGAACCGGCGCATGCGGTCGGGCCAGACGATCTCGGTGTACGGGTCCTCGTAGTCGTGCGTGACCGTGGCGACCGCGCCGTTGCCGAACTCGCGCGCGATGACCTCCACCGGCAGCTTCACCGTCGCGTCGTTCGAGTCACGCAGCGCCTTGAACATGCGCCCGAAGGTCCTGACGTCGACCTCCTCGTCCCGCAGCTTCGCCAGCTGCGCCGACTGCTCCGCGACGGACTTCGCGAAGGCCGCGGCGACGGGCGCGTCGCCGAGCGACGGGAAGTTCTCCTTGAGCGCCGGCGTCGTGGCGAGCCGCTCGACCATCCCGAGCCCGCCCGCGAGCAGGGGCTTCCACCCGATGTTCTCGAGGTGCTGCGCCGCGACCTGCCCGAGCGCGTCGGCGAGGATGCGCTCGTTGATTCCCTCGAGCGCCTGCTTCCAGTCGTTCGACGACTTCTCGTTGTAGGCAGGGAACGGCTCCTTGCGGTCCTTCTCGTCGAGGCGCTCCCACTGCCTGCGGCGCAGCTCGTGCCACGCACGCGGCGCGTACTCGAGCACCAGCATCACGCGGCGCCCGATGTCGGTCTCGAGGCGCGCGTCGTACCGGTCGTAGGCCTCGCGGTCGGGCGTGCCCTCGAACAGGGCGCGAAGCCGGTTGAGGAGCTCCTCCGCGAGCAGCCAGTCGCCGGCTGCGCATGCCTCGTCGACGCGCTTCTCGGCGAGCGACACCGCGGCGCGCACCTCGGGGGTGCCGATGGTCGACTTCCAGTCGGAACCGAGGAACTTGAGGTAGGCGGCGCCGATGAGCGCCTTCGTCGCGTTGCCCGCGGCGACGGCCTCGTTCATCTCCTTCAGCTTCTCGGCCCGCTGCTTCTCGACCTCCTTGGCGGTCGCGGCCATGTGGTCGCTCCGCCGGGAGACGGCGTCGCGGAACCTGCGGGCCATCTCGGGGTCCGCACCCTCGGGAAGCTCCGGGAGCAGGCGATCGACCGCCGCCGAGTCACCGGTGCGCGCGGCGTTCCAGAGCCGTTCGCCCCACGCGGCCACCGGGGCCTCGGTCACGGGCGCGGCGGGGATCGCAGGCGCGGCGGGGGCCGCGCCATCGAACGCGCGAGCGGAGGCGGATGCATGCATGGCACCCGCGACCACCAGGACGACGGCGGCACGGAACGCGACGGGACTCTCGATGGACGGCATGGAACGGTCTCCGGGGGCGGGATTCGTACGTCTTATACTTCGGTCCGGTTCGGAGTCCGGGGAGCGGAATTCGAACGGATTCCGAAGATCGCCCGCCCGGGCGCCCACGCAGCCCCGAGGACCGTCCCGTGAGCCCCGACCGAGCCAACCCCTCGCCGCGACGCGCCCCCACCGTGGGCCGCGATGCCGCATGCGAGGGGTGCGGCTACAACCTGCGCGGGGCGCGCGTCGGATCGCGGTGCCCCGAGTGCGGGCTCGAGGTGGCCCGGTCCATCCGCCGGGCTCCCGTCGACGCCCCCGACGCCCGCGAGGAGGCCGCGGACGCCGTGCGGACGTTCGGCCGTTCATGGCTGCTTGCGGCGCCGCTCGGCGTGTTCGCCATGGGCGGGTGCCTCGGGGGTCCCGCGGCGGCGCTCGCGGTGCTCGGCGCGATCCAGCGATGGATCGGCCTGCGCGCGTGCCGGCGCACGCTGGGAGCCCTGGACCTCGCGCACCCTTCGCTCGAGCGCCCGATGTCGGCGTGCACGGTCGCGGAGCTGGTGCTCGGCGCGCTGGCGGTGCTCCTGCGGGTGGGCGGCGACGCGCTGCCGGACGCGGTGCCGGCCGCCGTGAGCGGGCTTCACTTCGGCGTCGTGCTCCTGGGCGCGGTGCCGGCGGCGACGTTCCTGGCCGCGATCGGCCGGGCGGTCGATGACGAGGCCCAGCCCGCGACCGCGGCGCTGCCGTGGCTGTTCGGTGCGTCCGCGGGGCTTGCGGTCGCGGTCCTCCTCATGGGGCTCGGGCTGCTCGGCGGCATCGCGTGGCCCATCATGGTGCTCGCCGCGGCCGCGTGGGCGTGGGGCGCATCGATGCTGGCGTTCGCCGCGTCGACCGTGGCCGGCGAGGTGGGCATGCCGCGGCGTCGCCCGCGCGGCGAGGACGACGCGCCCGGCGCGGTGGAGCCGCCGGCACCCCGGCCGATCACGAAGCCGACGGACGACTCCCCGATCCCGTACTGAATGCGCGCTCGGCGAGGTCGATCGCGCGGCCGAGCGCCGCGCCCTTCGCGACCGTCTCCTCGTACTCGGCCGCGGGGACGGAGTCGAGCACGACGCCCGCGCCCGCCTGCAGGTGCACGTCCCAGGCGGCTCCCGGGCGCCACGCACCCGTCGGGATCACCATCGTGCGCAGCGCGAGCGCGATGTCCATGTCGCCGCCCCAGCCCACCGCGCCGATCCCGCCCGAGTAGGGCCCGCGCCGCACGGGCTCGAGCTCGTCGATCACCTGGATCGCGCGCACCTTCGGCGCACCGCTCACGGTGCCGACCGGGAGCGTCGCGCGCAGCGCGTCCCACGCGTCGAGCCCGGGGCGAAGCTCGCCGGTGACGGTCGAGCTGATGTGCATCACGTGGCTGTAGCGCTCGACCTCCATCGCGCGCTCGATGCGCACCGAGCCCGGGTCGCACACGCGCCCGAGGTCGTTGCGCCCGAGGTCCACGAGCATCACGTGCTCGGCGCGCTCCTTGGCGTCCTCGAGGAGCTCGCGCTCGAGCGCTTGGTCCTCGGCCGGGTCGCGCCCTCGCCGGCGCGTGCCCGCGAGCGGGCGGTTCGTCACGGTGCGCCCCCGCACGCGGCAGAGGATCTCGGGGCTCGAGGCGACCAGGATGCATCCCTCGGCCTGCAGGTAGATCTGGTACGGGCTCGGGTTCACCACCCGCAGCGCGCGGTACACGTCGAACGGGTCGGCATGCGTCGCGCGCTCGGCGCGGCGGCTGAGGACCACCTGGAACGCGTCGCCCGCGCGGATGTACTCCTGCGCGCGGGCCACCGCGCGCTCGAAGGCCGCGCGCGGCATCGGGCCGTCCGCGAGGGGCACCGGGCGCGCCGCGACGTCGAGGTCCACGGCGCCGGGCGCGAGCGCGGGTCCGGGCGTGACGAGGCGCGCGCAGAACGCGTCGAGCCGTGCGCGCGCCGCGGCAAGGGCCGCGGGCTCGCCGGCGTGGAGGTCGGCGGGTTCCGAGACCACCGCGTGGACCACCTTCGACACGTGGTCGAAGACGGCCACCTCGCCGTAGAGGCCGAAGTGGAGGTCGGGCAGGCCGCGGTCGTCACGGGGCGCCGACGCGAACGGCAGCTTCCCGGGCTCGAGCCAGCGCACCGCGTCGAACGCGGCGAACCCGACCCACCCGCCGTGGAACGCGTCGGGCAGCGGATCGACGGCCTTGGGCGCGCGCCCGGCCCCGAGCTCCTTGAGGAGCGCCAGCGGATCGTCGCGCTCGAGCCGTTCGACCGTCCCGCGGGCGCGGTCACGCACCTCGACGGAGCTCGCGCGGGCCACCACCTCGAGCGACGGCTGCGCGCCGAGCATCGACCACCGGCCCACCGCGATGCCGTTCTCGACGCTCTCGAACAGGAAGCTCGGCGCGGTGCGGTCGTCGGGCGCCACCAGCCGACGGTACGCGAGCACCGGCGTGAGCTGGTCGCTCATGAGCCGCCGCGAGACGAGGAGCACGGGCGCGCGAACCGCCATCGGGGAGAGCCTATCGCGCGCGGCGCCCGCGGCGCGCGGGAGGCCCGCCCGGGGGGCCTTCGCCGAGGGCCTCGCGGTGGCGTCGCGCCGCGCACGCGGCGATCGCGATCGCGTCGGCGACGTCCGGCGGCTCGGGAAGCGCGCGCAGGCCGAACTGGTGCATCACCGCGCGCTGCATCTGCCCCTTCGACGCGGCGCCCTGCCCCGTGAGCGACTTCTTGACCTCGGCCGGCGCGAACTCGTCGATCGGGAGGTCGCGCAGCTGCGCCGCGAGCAGCACCACGCCGCGGCCGTGGCCCATCACGATCGCCGTCCGCACGTGCTTCACGTGCGCGAAGACCTGCTCGACCGCCACGCGCGCGGGGCGCAGCTCGTCGAGCAACGCGCCGAGCTCCTCGTGGAGGGCGCGCAGCCTCGCGGCGACGGGTTCCTCGGCGCGCAGCCGGATGACGCCGGCCTCGACGAGCGCGGGGTCGACGGCGCCGGGCCGAAGCTCGACGCACGCGTACCCCGTGATGCGCAGGCCGGGATCGATGCCGACGATCCTCATCGCGGCGCCTCGCGTTGCGCCGCCGGCGCAAGCACCAGCGTCACGCGCGTCCCGGGCTGGGGCATGCGTTCGGTCGCGGCCTGCCACTCGGGCGCATCGGTCTCGACCTTGTCCGAGAGCACCTCGCGGAACGACACGACCTCGTCGCCGAACGTCACGATGCCGATCACGCTGCCGGTGGCGTCGGCGACGTACTGCTCGCCGCCGCCTCGCTCGGGCGGCCGCCGGCGCATGCGCGAACCCGCGAAGACCCACGGTTGCTCGGGGAACCGACGCCCGCGCACCGGGTCCGCGATCCAAGACGAAAGCGGAACGCGTTGGCCACCGAACTCGACCCAGGCGGCGATGGCATCTCCCTCCGGGGGAACGCGATTCACCGTCATTCCGTCGGGAGACGACTCCCAACGGCCCGGTCGGCCCGGCTGGAGATCGATCAGCATCAGCGCCGCATGCACCCGGCTCGGCGGAAGGTTGATGACCAGCAGCGACTCGTGCTCGCGCGTGCCGGCGCGGCACACGGCCTGCTCGAGCCATCCACGCGTGCACGCCACCTCCGCATCGACGCGGACCTCGCGCGCGGCACGATCGATGGTCATGCCTCCGCCGAGCGACACGGCCGCCTCGGCGCGCGAATCGCCGCCCGGCGACGCCGCCATGGCGTCCGAGCGCGGCGCGGCTTCGGTCGGCGATGCCCCGCCCGCACTTCCCGCCGAGCATGCGACGGACGCGGACGCACCCACGATCGCGCACCACTTCAGCGCACATGCCGCGCTCGTCCGCGCGACCACGCGCGCGTGCGCGGGAAATGAAAAAGGCCCGGCGGAGCAAAGCTCACGCCGAGCCCTTCCGGGGGCTTGGGATGTCGATACTGTAGAGTCTGGACGGGTCATTGAAAGCGAACCGTGACGAGATTTGCTCCGATATCTCCTGAAGGTCCCCCGAGCGGGGAAATCATCCTCAGGAGGACCGTTCGCGCAGGCATCTTGCGCGCAGGCGGCGGTTCGGCGCAAATGCCCGCGGGCAGCGCCCACGGGTTCGCGGGCATTCCGCCTGCCGACGGGTTCTGCGCCCATCACGAACTCACGATCGCGCTGGCCGGCCGCCCCGACCCGCGGACCGGATACCTCGTCGGCATCCAGCATGTCGACGCCATGGTGCGGACCCACGGCTGGCCCCTGATCGAGTCGATGTCGCGCGAACGACCGGCGCCGCCCCCCGGCGTCGCCGTCCGGCGCGTCGCCCATGCCCTTGCCGCCCACGTGCCCCCCGCGAGCCGGCTGCGCTCCGTCGAGTGGGCCCCGAGTCCCTTCGTCCAGCACACCTGGAGCTCGTCCATGCCCGACCACGCCACCGTCACCGAGCACTTCGAGTTCAGCGCCGCGCACCGCCTGCACTGCCCCGAACTCGGCGACGAGGAGAACCGCCGAATCTTCGGGAAGTGCAACCATGCCAGCGGCCACGGCCACAACTACCGGGTCGCGGTCTCCGTGCGCGTCCCGGTCGGCCCGGGCGCGCCGGCGCTCGGCGTCGGCGCGCTCGCGTCGATCGTCAACCGCCGCGTGATCGACCGCTTCGACCACCGTCACCTCAACGTCGACTGCCCGGAGTTCGCGAACCTCAACCCGTCCGTCGAGCACATCGCCATGGTCTGCCATGGGCTGCTCGAGCGCGACGTCGCCGCCGCCGGCGCGGCGCTCTCGCGCGTCACCGTGTGGGAGACCGAGAAGACGAGCGCCAGCTACCCCGCCGGCGACTGAACGTCGCTCGCGGGGCGCCATGGGCTCAGGCGCAGGTGCAGCCGCGGAAGTCATCCGGGCCGTCGGACGCGGGCTGCCGGTCCTCGCCGTACACGTAGAGGCGGCCCTCCTGCTCCGCGCGCGCGGGCTTGTGGGAGCCGTCGCAGAACGGGAACTTCTTCGTCAGCCCGCACGCGCAGATGAACTGCGGCGCGTCGGAGGGCTCGAGGCGGACGGGACTGGTCGCGACGTGTCGGATGATGCGTGCCATGGTGGGGTCTCGGGTGCGGGTTCGCGCGGGGCGGGCGCGCGGATTCCCCCCGCCTCAGGGCGCCAGATCCTCTTCGGCCAGCAACCGGAAGCGCTTGCGCAGGAGGATCTGCCCCGCGAGGTGGTTGTCGTCGACCGAGATCGCGACCGCCGGCTGCTCGCCGCGGAGCATGATGGGGTACGCGAAGCGGATGTTGAGCTCCGCCCCGAGCAGGTAGAGGCACGTGCTGCTGAGGCACTGCTCCTCGCCGAGCTCGACGACGATGAGGTCCGTCTCGGCGAAGGTGTACTGGCTGCGCCGCAGGATGTGCCGGGCGGCGTCGGCGTTCGTGAAGATCATGCGGACGACGGCGAAGTCGCTCGAATCCATGATCGCGAACGCGGCGAGGCGGGTCTGCGACGCCTCGTCGAGCGTGCGCAGGAGCTCCAGGAGCTTCCCCACCTTGTTGTTCAGGAACACGCTGAACTGCCGCACGGTCGGGGGCGCGTAGCCGAGCTCGGTGTCGGCGGATGGTGGCAGCGAGGCGCTCATGCGGGGCCTCGGAGCATATCGGCGCGTCCGGCGGCCGGGCTGCGGGGAATCGGCCGCGGGACGCGCGCGTGCGCTATGTTCATCCCATGCGGATCGCCATCGCCTGCGTGTTGGTCGCCTGCGCCTTCGCACCCCCGGCCGTGGCGCGTCCCGGCCCCCAGGGCACGCCCCAGCCGCGGGCCGACGCGCGGGCCGACGCGCGCGCGCGCTGGCTCGCGATCGTCGACGAGTACGAGCGCTGGCGCGACACCGTGTGGCCGGAGGAGGCGCTCGCGAACGGACGCCCCTGCCCCGTGCCTGACCGCATCGCGGACCGCTCGTACCGCGGGATCGGGCTGCGGTTCACGGAGGAGTCCGAGTTCCTGGCGCGGCTGCGCGAGATCGACCCGGCGCTCCTCGAGGGCGAGGACCTGCTGGGCTGGCAGCTCCTCTCGCGCCAGCTCGACGAGTCGTGCCGCGGGTTCGCGTTCCGAGCCTTCCTGATGCCGGTGGGCGGCCGCGGCGGGCCGCAGCAGGACATCCCGCAGATGGCCGACCGGATGCCCTTCCGGACGCCCGAGGACTTCGAGAACCACGTCAAGCGGCTCAGCGCCGCGCCGCAGTGGGTGATCGACGTGAAGGAGCTCCTCGAGATGGGGATGGCCGAGGGCCGCATGCCGCCGAAGGCCACCATGGCGGACGTGCCCGCGCAGTTCGACGCCGTGGTGGCGGGCGGGCTGCAGGCGCTGCGCGCGCCGCTCGCGCGCATGCCCGACTCGGTCCCGCCGGAGCGGCAGCGCGAGCTGCGCGCGCAGGCCGAGGAGTGGACCGGCCAGGCGGTGGCCCGGCTCGCCGAGCTCGGCGACTGGCTCCGGAAGGTCTACCTGCCCGCGTGCCGCGACACGGTGGCCGCCTCCGACCTGCCGGACGGGCGCGCGTGGTACGAGCACTCGCTGCGCGTCCACACCACGACCGCGATGACCGCCGACGAGATCCACCGCACGGGGCTCGCGGAGGTCGCGCGCATCCGGGCCGAGATGCTCGAGGTGATCGCGCGCACCGACTGGCAGGCGGCGGACCCCGCGCGCGCGGCGATGCCCGGGGACGCCCGCTTCGCGGCGTTCGTCGCGTACCTCCGCACGGACGCTCGCTTCTACGCGAAGTCCGCCGACGAGCTTCTCGCGCGCTACCGCGACGTGTGCAAGCGGATCGACGCGAAGCTCCCCGCGCTCTTCGGCACGTTGCCGCGGAACCCGTACGGCGTGCAGGCCGTCCCGAAGTTCATGGCGCCGACGCAGACCACGGCGTACTACATGCCAGGGTCGCTGCGCGCGGGCAACCCGGGCTGGTTCTACGCCAACACGCACGCGCTCGACCAGCGCCCGCTCTACGAGGCGATCCCGCTGGCGCTGCACGAGGCCGTGCCCGGGCACCATCTTCAGGTCACCGTCGCGCAGGAGCTCCCGGCGGCGCAGGAGTTCCGCCGCGACATGCACTTCACCGCGTTCGTCGAGGGATGGGCGCTCTACGCCGAGCGGCTCGGGATCGAGATGGGGTTCTTCGCGGACGACCCGTACGCCGACTTCGGGCGGCTGCTGTACGAGATGTGGCGCGCGACGCGGCTGGTGGTGGACACGGGCATCCACGCGTTCGGATGGACGCGCCAGCGCGCCATCGACTTCATGAAGGCGAACACCGCGCTGAGCGAGCTGAACATCGTGCGCGAGGTCGACCGTTACATCGACTGGCCGGGCCAGGCGTGCGGGTACAAGGTGGGCGAGCTGCGCATCCGCGCGATGCGCGCACGCGCCGAGGCGGCGCTCGGGGCGGCGTTCGACGTGCGCGCCTTCCACGACGCGGTGCTCGGCGCGGGCGCCATCCCGCTCGACGTGCTCGACGCCCGGATCGACGCGTGGATCGCGACGCGCAGGGATCAGCCCCCGTCGGCCCAGCCGTCGTCCTGAAGCCACGGGTTCGAGGCGCGCTCGCGCCCGATCGTGGTCGACGGGCCGTGGCCCGGATGGGCGCGCATGGCGTCGGGCAGCTCCATCAGCACCTCGTGGAGCGACCGGTGCATGGCCGCCGGGTCGCTGGTGGGGAAGTCGACGCGGCCGATCGACCCGGCGAACAGCGTGTCGCCCACGATCGCCTCGCCGGCCTCGTCGCACACCAGCGTGACGCTTCCCGGGCTGTGGCCCGGCGTGTGCAGCACGCGCCAGCGCGTCCCGCCGAGCTCGAGCGCGGACCCCGGCTCGAGCGCGCCGTCGGCGGCGCCCACCGACACGGGAAGCCCCACGAACGCGCTCAGGTTGAGCTGCGGGTCGCCGAGGAACGCGTGCTCCGCGCGGTGCAGAAGCACGGGGACGCCGGGGAACGCCGCACGCACTTCCTCGACGCCGGCGATGTGGTCGGCATGGGCGTGCGTCAGCAGGATGGCCACGGGCACCAGGCCCTCGGAACGCACCGCGTCGATCACGGGACGGGGCATGGCGCCGGGATCGACGATCCAGCAGCCGCGCGTCGCGTCGAGCGCGTCGCGCACCACCCAGCAGTTGGTCTCGAAGGGCCCGAGCGGGGTTCCGCGGATCTCGACGCGCGCCATCCGCGCATCGTAGGGAGCGGCCGTATGCTCCGCGCCGTGCGCCAGGGACCCGGCAGC
>CAYSFS010000086.1:0-10940 GCA_964430235.1 uncultured Chitinophaga sp.
TCGTGCTCGAAGTCGACGTCGATGTCGGGCGGCTCGTCGCGTTCGCGGCTGATGAAGCGCTCGAAGAGCATCTCGGCGCGCGACGGGTCGACCGCCGTGATGCCCAGGCAGTAGCACGTCGCGCTGTTGGCCGCGGCGCCGCGCCCCTGGCACAGGATGCCGCGGCCGCGCGCGAAGGCGACGATCCCGTGCACCGCGAGGAAGTAGCGCGCGTAGCCGAGGTCGGCGATCACCGAGAGCTCGTGCTCGAGCTGGGCGCGCACGCGCACGGGCACGCCGCCCTGCGACGCGGGCCACCGCTCGTCGGCGCCCTGCTCGGCCAGCGCGCGCAGGTGGCCGTCGGGAGTGCATCCGGCGGGCACCGTCTCGGACGGCCATCGGTACCGCAGCATGTCCATCGAGAACCCCGCGCACCGCGCGGCCACGACCGCCGAGCGCTCGACGGCCGCCGCCACCGTGCCCGCGGGCACGCCGTCGAGCATGCGCACGATGCCGTCGTGGCCCACCATGGCGCGCGCACCCCCGGGCGCGAGCCGCGGTCCGTCCCACGCGCACCCGTGCGCGAGGTCCACCGCGCGCGAACGCTCCAGGCGCCGCAGCTCGTCCACGGTGCGGCGCGCGCGAATGGCGGTCAGCACCTCGTGCAGCTCCCGGCGCGCGGGCTCGTGGCAGCGCGGGTCGTTCGTCGCCACCAGCGGCACGCCCGCCTCCTGCGACAGCCACTCGAGCTGCAGCAGGCGCAGCGCGTCGTCCGGGCCCGCGCTCCTGACGAACCCCAGCGACAACCGGTCGCCGTCGAACGCCGTGCGCAGCCATCGCATGGCCTCGAGGAAGCGCGGCTGCATGGCGCCGTAGCCCTCGGGCGGCATGACGATGGCCTCGACCCCGGGAAGCGCCGTCGGCGCCGTCGCGCGCGGGGCGTCGGGCATCCTCCCGCCGGGTGCGTCGCCGCCGGGCTCGCCCGAGCCGAGCGCCTGCACCGAGGCATCGACGAGGTCGTGCAGCCACAGCCGGCATGCGGTGGCGTCGCGCGCGTCCTGGCGCCCGCGCACCCCGCCCTCGGCGGCGAGCGCGCTTGCCTCGAGGTCGAGCGTCCACCCGGCGCGGCGCTTGCCCAGGGTGAGCAGCCGGCACAGCCGGGCATAGCCCTCGGCCGAGGCGGCAAGCAGCACGAGCTCGACGTGCGACGGCTCCTCGTCGGCACCCAGGATGAACTCGCAGCGCGTACCCACCACCAGCCGCACCGGTCCCTCGCGTGCGGCCACGTGGGCCCGCACCACGCCGGCCATCGTGTGCCGGTCGGCGACGGCGACCGCGGGCATGCCGAGCTCGGCGGCGCGGGCCACCACCTCCTCGGGGCGGCTGGCGCCCTCGAGGAACGAGAAATTGCTGGCGGCGGCCAGTTCGCAGAACGTGGACGGTGCGGGCATGGTGCAGATGTACGGTCTTTGTTAGGATACGTTCCGGAACCGCGCACGGCTCCGGGTACGAATGCGCTTCTGCCATGCCGCGCACGCTCACGACCACCCTGCTCACGATGATCCTCGCCACCGCACCCGCACTCGCGCAGAGCGAGCCGGTGGCGGTTTCCCTGCCCGCCGAGGGTGCCACGCCCGCGGTGCAGCAGATGGTGCGGCCCGATCGGCTGCTGCCGGTCGACCCGGTGATGCTGAAGCAAGGCAAGGCCGTCGCCGGCGACCGCGCGCTGGCCGTCGCGTTCGAGGGCAACACCTACGTGTTCGCCACCAAGGACACGCGCGACGCCTTCATGCGCGACGCGCGCACCTATGCGGCCACCGACGCCGGCGCGTGCGGCCGCATGGGCCCGCTCGGCGGGCTCGGCGACGCGCGGCGGTACGCGATCGAGGAGGGGCTCCTCTACTTCTTCGCGTCGCCCGAGTGCATGACGACGTTCAAGGCGAACCCGCACGGCCACATGGAGCCGTACGACCAGCTGCCTTCGGGGCTCCCCGACGCGCAGATCGACGGCATGGCCGCGTTCGACCGCTGGGTGGCGTACGTGGGCGGCAAGGACGCGATCCGAAGGGCCGAGACCTACCGCCAGTCGTCGACCGAGCGCGTGCAGGCGAGCGGCGCCGAGTGGGACCGCGTCGAGGAGATCGAGATCACCGCTCCGCAGCGCGCGCGCCAGCGAATCACGTGGCGCAAGGTGGGTGACCCGAAGGCGGATCCCACGGTGATCGAGACGATCCTGACGCCCGAGCGCGCGATCATCGGGCCCGAGGGCCCCGGTGCGCAGGAGCTCTACGGCACGCGGCGCACCGCGTTCGAGCGCCAGCTGAACCGGCTGCCATGGTCCATCCTGCGCGCGCGCGTGCGCCCGGAGGCGGGGCTCCTCGTCATCCGCACGGGCGGCGGGAAGCTCGGGCCCTACGACTGCGACTACGTGGTGACGTGGTTCGAGGGCAATGCCACGCACCTGGCCATCGACAAGGCCACGGGGCGCATGGTGCAGATGGGCTGCATGGGCCGCGACACGCAGTCGCGCGTGATGTCGCTCACGATGGATGCGCTCGGCGATGCGGGCCCGCAGGGGCTGCGCCTCCCGACGCAATGGGTGACGTACCCCACCGGAGAGAAGGAAGGGACGAAGGGACCCGAGCTCTCGATCGTCACGGGACCGGCGGCGAGCCCGGCGACGGCCCCGGCGACGCAGGGTCCTTCGTCGGCCCCGGCACCGGCTCCGCGCTGACGGGCCCCGCGGCGGCGCCCGTGCCGGCGGCACCGTGGCTTCGGTAGAAGTGCGCGACGTGCCTCCACGCGTCGTGCGTGCGCACGACCGGGACGTACGTGGCGAACGTGCCGCGCTCGGAGATGCCGCGCTGCATGATGGGGTCGGCGTCGACCTGCGTCTCGCGACCGTCCCACTTCACGCTCCAGGTCGCGAGGTCCGCGCCGACCGCGCACGCGGCCTCGAGCACGTGACGCTCGCGCAGCGCCGTGTCGCTGGTGCGGAACTCGCTGGCGCCGATGAGGCGGGCCCGGTCGTCGGCGGGCGTCGCCTCGACGATGCGCGCGGCGTCGACGGGCGCGAAGCGCTCGCCCTCGTAGTGCTCGAGGTACGGGTTGCAGCCGGCGAGCGCGGCCACGATGGCCGAGGCGGCGAGTCCCGCGGCGGCAGGGAGTGCGTGGGCGCGCATGCGTCGAGTGTAGGGACGCGCTCACGTCGCGGGACGGCGGACGGCCCCGTCGCCGAGGCGCGCGGCGAGCTGGTCCACGAGCTCGCCGAGCGCGCGCCGCGCGCCGTCGGCCGCGCCGTGGGCGCCGGGCGCGGCCCGCATGCCGCGCGCGTCGGTTCCGGCCGGGCCGGCGCCGGGAACGAGCACGCCCGTCCCGTCCGGCACGCGCCCGGTGCGCGTCGCGACCAATGCGATGCGCTCGACGCCCTGCCCCAGCTCGTGGCGCCCCAGGTGCATGCGCTCGACCCGCGGCCGCAGCACCGCCCACAGGTGCGCGGCGTCGCGCGTGGGCACGCCCAGGTGCACCGTGCCGCGCACCGCGGGAAGCCCCGCGCGCTCCATGCGCACCGCGAGTGCACGCACGCCGCGGTTGCGCGCCGCGAGCGCCGCGCACAGGTCGTCGACCGCGCGGCGCACGGCATGCGCCGTCGCCTCGGGGCACGCGCACGGCGAGGCGAACTCGAACGCGGCGCGCGGCGGGTCCGGGTGCGGGATGGGCACGAAGTCCCACGTGCGCGCGCCCGATGCCTGGTCAAGCCGCATGCCGACCACGGGCCCGAACCGATCGGCGAGCGCGGCGCGGCCGATCGCGCGCAGCTCGCCCACGGTCCGCACGTTCACCTCCCGCAACGCGGCGCACGCGTCCGCGCCGATGCGGAGCGACTCGATCGCGAGCCGGTCCATCGGCACGCGCAGCGCCATGCCGGGTGCGGCGCGCGTGGCGGGCGCACCGGGCGCGGCCGCCACCACCATGTCCATCGCGTGCGCCGTCGCACGCGCCGCGGCCGCACCCGCGCACGCATCCATGCAGCATGCGTGCTCGATGCCGCGCCGCGCGAACGCGCGCGCGATGCGCTCGCGCAGCCGCGGCGCGCCCCCGTGCACCGGCAGGCACCCGCGCAGGTCGAGCAGGATGAGCGGCCATTCGCCCGCGCCGACGTCCCCATGCTCGGCGTGGACGCGCGGCGTCCATTTCAGGCACCGCTCGGCCATCCGACGCAGCGCCGCGGGGCCCGGTGCCGGGCGCACCGGCACGACCGCCGCGAACCATGGCTCCGCACGCGCATGCATGGCACGGCCTCAGGATGCGTGCGCACGGCGCAGCGACTCGGCGCGCGCCGCCCGACGGACGCGCGCGCGATGCACGCGCGCGGGCGCGTCCGGCACGCCCTCGGTGCGCCACCACTCGGTCGCGACCGCCTCGGGGCACGCGTCCGGGTCGATGCCGAGGCCCTTGGCGCGCTCGAGGCGCACGCTCCACGCGGGCTCGGGCGCGATGCGTCCGGCCAGCGCGTGCATCGCACGCAGCCACGGCACCCCACGGACGCCGGCGGCGGGCGTCACCCACCAGCGCGTGGCGCACGCGCTCGGCACGGTGCGCCGCTCGCCGGCGCGACGCTCGGGCCCGCGCATGGACAGCAGCAGCGTGCCCCCGGCCGCCAGCTGCAGCCGGCGCGTGGCCGGCATCGGCAGCCCGCGGCCGTCGGCCACCACCGCGCACACGCCCGGGCACCGGGCCGCCTGCTCGATGGCCCACAGGCGCGCGCCGTCGTCATGCGCGGGCACGTCGACCAGGATCGATCGGTCGTGCAGCCGTGCGTCGGGCCAGGAGGGAACGCGCGCCGCGCCGAACATCGCGGCGACGGGCGCACGCAGGCCCCGCACCAAGTGGTCGGGCGCCGGCCATGCGGCCCGGCCGACCCACGCCACGTGGCGACCGCGCCCGGGATGCCCGTCGTCGTCCTGCAGCACGGCGCGCCACGCAAGCTGCACGAGCACGGCACGCACGTCCTCGCACGCGCCCCACCACTCATGCAGCCCGCCGCACGCGATGCCCCCGCCGAGGCGCGCGTCGATCGCGGGCCAACCGGTGGCGACGTGCGCGACGTGCGCACCGCGGGCACCTCGCTCACCGCACGTGCGCTCCAGCCGAGCGATGCACTCGGCCACGAGATGGGGGCGTTCAAGGCGCATGGCGTGTACGGTGTTTGTTAGGATACCCCAAGACGCCCGTCGCGCAAGCCTCGGCACCCCCGGTGCGCAAGAAACCTACGCTGCGCCCCGATGGAAACGCACGCCCGGCTTCGCCTCGTCGCCGTCATCGTCGCCACCGTCCTGGCGCTCGCCCCGGCAGTGCCCGCCTCCGCGCAGGACGACGCCCCGACGCCGGTCGACCTTCCGGCGCGCCGCCCCGCTCCCGCGACGCAGCCGGCGGTCACCCCCGCCCCGCCATCGGCCAAACCTTCGGCCGCGCCTCCTGCGAACGCGCCGACGACCGACGCGCCGCCCGCACCCGGCGCCGCCGCACCCACCCGCACCGTGCCCGCGGCCCCGCCCGCGCTCGTCCCGCCGGCGGACGCGCCGCCCGCGCCCGCGCATGACGACGGCGAGACGCTCTGGCCGCAGCGGGCGACCGTCGACGGCGTGACGTACGTCCTCTACGCGCCGCAATTCGAGACGCTCGACCCCGCGCGCGCCACCGCCCGGTGCGCCTTCTCGATGATGGACACGGGAAAGGCCCCCACCTTCGGCACGTTCGCGTTCGACGCGCGGGTGGACCACGACGGCCCGTCGGGAGCGATCGTGCTTTCGGGCATCGAGGTCCAGCGCGCGACGCTCGCCGACGGGCGCAACGCCGACGCCGCCGCCACCGAGCTGCAATCGATGCTCTCCGGGGCGCGCTTCACCGCGAACCGTGCGGGCGTGATGCGGAACATGCAGGTCTCGAGGCGACACGCCTCGACGCAGGCACGGCTCTCGCGGGAAGTGCCGACGATCCGTGTCGTGCTTCACCGCGCGACGCTGCTGCTGCTCGACGGGGCGCCCGTCCTGCGCCCGGTGGGCGACGGCTCGGTGGGCCTCGCGCAGAACACCGCGTCGCTCCTGGCCTTCGACCGCGCATCGAGCACGTGGTTCACGCGGCTCGCGGACGGCACGTGGATGCACTCCGCGGCGTTCCGCGGGCCGTACGCGGCGGGCCGCACCCCGACGCCCGACCAGCGCGCGGCGATCGACGCGGCGCTTCCCAAGCGCAACGAGCGTGACGCCCCGGCGCCCGCGGATCCCGCGGAGGCGGGAGCACGCACGCCCGTGGACGTCATCGTGAGCACGGCGCCCATGTGCCTGGTCAGCATCGACGGCACGCCGCGCACCGTCGCCGTGGCCGACGGCGTGCGCGCGGTCGCCAACGCCGGCTGCGACCTCTTCACGAACGACGGGGGCGAACGGTGGTGGCTGCTCGCCTCCGGACGCTGGTTCACGACCGCGGACCTCGAGGCGGGGCCCTGGGCGCACGTGCCGGCCGCCGAGCTCCCGGCGTCCTTCGCGTCGATCGACCCGCACGGGCCCTGGGGCAACGTGCTCGCGAGCGTGCCGGGCACGCCACAGGCCGTGAACGCGCTCTACCAGCAGGACATCGCGCACGTGGCGACGCTCGAGCGCGACGCGGCGCACGCGAAGGTCTCGTTCCTCGGGGGCGCGCCGAGGCTGCGCCCGGTCGAGGGCACCTCGATGCGCTACGCGACGAACGCGAGCGATCCGCTCGTCGCGTGCGACGGGCGCTGGTACCTGTGCCAGGACGGTGCATGGTTCGTGGCCGACGCCGCGGCCGGGCCATGGTCGCTCTGCGATGCCCTTCCCGAGGCCATCGGCTCGATCCCGCCCGCCTGCCCCGTCTATCCCGCGACGTTCGTCGAGGTCTACGGGTCGACGCCCGAGACCGTGACGTTCGCGTTCACCGCGGGCGCGATGAACAGCTACGTGCAGGACGGCACCGTGGTCTGGGGCACGGGCTACGCGTCCCCGGGCTCGACCGACCAGGGCGACGTGGCATCGACCGACGACGTCGTCGATCCCACCTGGGGCCCGTACGCGGGCTGGCCGATCACCTACGGCTACTGGCCGAGCTACGGGTGCGAGTTCGGGGGGTGGAACTTCTCGCCGTTCCCCGGCTGGGCCGACGCGGGCCTGTGGTGCGGCGCGCCGTGGTGCGGCAGCGGATGGTGGGGACCGGGATGGGATTGCTGCGCGGGCTACGCGCTCGGGCTCGGGTTCGCCGGCGCGTGGGACTGGGGCTACCACCCGTGGGGATGGCGCGACGGCAGCGGGTGGTGGAACAACCACTGGCAGGGCACCGCCCGCCGCACGTGGGACCAGGCGATGACCGACGCGAACGCCGCGGCGCGCGCAGGGGCGCACGGCACGCTCGGCGCGGGAGCGCGCACGGCCACGAAGGGTGCCGCGGGTGCCGGGGCATCGGGCAACGGCGCACGATGGACCCATGCCGCCGGCACGGCGAACGACGTGTACGCCCGGCGCGACGGACAGGTGATGCAGCGCCGCGGCGACGGCACGTACCGGCGCACCGAGGGCGCATGGCAGCGCGAGACCGGGGACGGCGGGCGCGACGGTAAGGACGCGGTGACCGACGCGGCGCGCGACGCGGGGGCCACGCTCGTCGAGCGCGACCCCGGCACCGACGCCCATGCCGCGACGCGTGACGGCGGCGCGGACGCCGGATTCCGCCCCGACCCGAACCACAACTACGACGGCAGCCCCCGCGGCGCCTTCGCGCGCGGCGAGACGAACTACGTGGACCGCGGCGACGCAGGCATGAACCCCGCGCAGGCGGCGGCCGCGGCGACCCCGGGCGAGCGCACGGGAAGCTGGAACGGCGGCGGATGGGAGCGCGGCGGATGGGGCGTGAGCGACCAGTACGGCACCTACGCGCAGCGCTGGGGCAACGACTACGACCGTGGCATCCCCGGCTTCAACCAGGACACGGGTTGGTACGACCGCACGGTGTCGCGTCCCGTGAATCCCTACGGCTACAACTACGCCGGGTGGTCGAACGGGTACCGCGGCTACGGCGCGCTCAGCGGTTGGGCCGGCGCACGCGGCGGCTGGGGCACGATGGGCGGCTTCGGCGGCATGCGCGGCGGCATGGGCGGGCGCCGCTGAGGCACGCGCCGCGGGGGCACGCCCCCCGCGTCACGGCCGCAGCAACGCGCTCGTGACGTCCGACGGGCGCGCGCAGCCGCACAGCGCGAGCGCGACGTCGAGCTCGGCGCGCAGCAGCGAAAGCACGCGTGCGACGCCCTCCTCGCCGCCGACCGCGAGTCCCCAGAGCACCGGACGGCCGACGAAGGCCGCGTCCGCACCGAGCGCGAGCGCCCGGATCACGTCGATGCCGCGGCGGATGCCGCCGTCCACCATGACGGCCGCGCGTCCGGCCACCGCCTCGGCCACGTACGGCAGCGACTCGCAGGTGGGCGGCGCGCCGTCCAGCTGCCGCCCGCCGTGGTTCGACACGATCACTCCGCGCGCACCCAGCGAAACGCCCTGCGCCGCGTCGTCCGGACGGCAGATCCCCTTGAGCACCACCGGGAGCGGCGTCGAGTCGCGAAGCCATTCGAAGTCGGCCCACGTGAGGCTCGCGTCGATGGTCCAGGCGAGCGCCTCGTGGATGCCGCTTCCGGCGTGACCCGTGGGCCCGCCGGGGCGCTCCAGATGCACGATCCGAAGGCCCTCGGGCACGCGGAAGCCGTTGCGGACGTCGCGCTCCCGGATGCCCCAGACCGGGGTGTCGACCGTGAGCACCAGTGCCTCGCAGCCCGCCGCGTGGGCGCGCTGGGCAAGCTCGCGCACGGCCCCGCGGTCACGGCCGACGTACATCTGCATCCAGGTGCGCGCCCCGGGGCGGGCCGCGAGCGCCGCGGCGCGGATGTCCTCGATCGCCGTGGTCGAGAGGCTCGAGACGATCATCGGGACGCCCGCGGCCGCCGCCGCGCGCGCCGTCGCGAGTTCACCGTCCGGGTGCGCCATCCGGTGGAGCGCGGTAGGCGCGATGCCGACCGGCATGGCGCTCGGACCGTCGAGCAGCGCGCACTCGGTGGTGCGTGCGGAGACGTCCCGCATCACGCGGTGCCAGAGCCGCAGCCGCCCCCAGCCCGCGATGTTCTCCGCCAGGGTGGCCTCCCCCCACGCCCCGCTGCGGAAGTAATCGCGCGCGGTGACCGGCAGCACGTCGAGCGCCGCCCGCTCGACCTCGTCGAGCGACGAAAATGATCCAGGATGTCTTTTCCCATTTTCCATGGCGGGTCCGGAAATCCTACCCTTCGCCCATGGTCGAACGACGGACGATGCGCCAGGCCCTCGCGATCGCGGGCGGAGCCCTTGCGTTGCTGGCCCTCTCGGCGTGCAACCCCGCACCCTCGCCGGCACGCGTCGCACCCGCCGCGGCCGCCGACGCACCTCCCCCCGGCGCGTACGGCGAGCGCGAGCCGACCGCCGACGGCATCGGTCGCACCTACTTCGGCCGCGAGATCGCGCACTTCATGTCGCACGCCGGCATCCCGTGGCTCGAGCGCGACTCGCGCGAGGCCGAGGAGCGCACGAGCGCCCTGCTCGACGCGCTCGACCTGCGCCCCGGAATGTCCGTCGCCGACATCGGCGCCGGCAGCGGCCGCCTCACCGTCCCCATGGCGCGGCGCGTCGCGCCGGGCATCGCCTACGGCACCGACATCCAGCCCGAGATGCTCGCCTTCCTCGAGGCCCGCGCACGCACCGAGGGGCTCCCGAACCTCAAGGGCATCCTCGGCGACACGCTCGACGTCCACCTCCCCGAGGGCTCGGTCGACCTGGTGCTGCTCGTCGACGCGTACCACGAGTTCGACCATCCCTGGGAGATGGCGCGCTCGATGCTGCGGGCGCTGCGCCCAGGCGGCCGCATCGCGCTCGTCGAGTTCCGCGCGGAGGACCCGGAGGTGCCCATCAAGGAGCTCCACAAGATGACCGAGGCCCAGTGCCGGCGCGAGTTCGAGGCCGCGGGGTTCCGCTGGCTGCGCACCGACCCGCGCCTGCCGTGGCAGCACCTCGTCTGGTTCGAGCGTCCGGCCGTCACGCCATGAGGCCGCGCACCACGTTGCCCTTGACGTCGGTGAGCCGGTAGTCGCGTCCCTGGAAGCGGTACGTGAGCCGCGTGTGGTCAAAGCCCAGCAGGTGCAGCAGCGTCGCGTGCAGGTCGTGCACCTCCACCGGGTCCTCGGCGACGTTGTACGAGTAGTCGTCGGTCTTCCCGTAGGACGTGCCCGAGTTCACCCCGCCGCCGGCCATCCACGCGGTGAAGCACCGCGGGTGGTGGTCGCGCCCGTAGTTGTCCTTCGTCAGCTGGCCCTGGCTGTACACCGTGCGGCCGAACTCGCCGCTCCACAGGACGATGGTGTCGTCGAGCAGGCCGCGCTGCTTCAGGTCCTTGACGAGCGCCGCCTGCGGCTGGTCCACCGCGCGGCACTGCGCGCGGATCTCGCCCGGAAGGTTGTTGTGCTGGTCCCAGCCGCGCATGTAGAGCTGCACGAAGCGCACGTCGCGCTCGACCAGCCGGCGCGCGAGCAGGCAGTTGGCGGCGAAGCTTCCGGGCACGTGGACGTCGGGGCCGTACATCTCGAGCGTCGCCTTGCTCTCGGTCGAGAAGTCGGTGAGCTCGGGCACCGACATCTGCATGCGGTACGCCATCTCGTGCTGCGCGATGCGCGTGCGCGTCTCCTGGTCGAGGCTCGACGCGAACTCCTCCTCGTTCAGGCGCACCAGGAGGTCGAGCATGCGGCGGCGGTCCTCGCGCGTCACGCCCTCCGGGTCGCGCAGGTGCAGCACCGCGTCGCGCCCGGCGCGCAGCCGGCAGCCCTGGTGCTCGCTCGGCAGGAACCCGCTGCCCCAGAACCGCGCGCTCAGCGCCTGCATGTT
>CAYSFS010000087.1:0-10814 GCA_964430235.1 uncultured Chitinophaga sp.
AGTGCCGCGGCACCCGCCGGAAGCTCGGGGGAACCGCATCCGTTCGCGCTCCATGACTCGGACGGCATGCTCTCCGCCGCCGCGGACGTGTCCGTCACGGGAGCGCCGTCCCCATCGATGCACGGCGGTCGAGGCATCGCCGGCGTCCCCGTGCCGGCGGCGATCGACTCGGCCCGGAGCGCGGTCGCATCCAGCCCCCGGGCGCGCAGTGCCTTCGCCAACAGCACCCATTCGGCTGCCGCGCTTGTTTGATGGGCCAGCCGATTCGCGTGGCACGCCAGGATGCCGTCGATCGCGCGGTCCATCGCCGCACCGTCCTCGTGCGCCATCCCGGCGAGCATCGCCTCGGCCGCGGCGCGGTGGTCGTTCATGGCGGATCGCAGTGCATCGGTGCCGGAGCCGCGCGGTCGGATCACGGCGCGGGCGCGCACGCCGTCCGAGTCCACCCAATCCATGACGGTGTCCATGTTCGTGGCCGCCGCGCCATGAACCGGTTCGGGAAAGGAGATCTCCAGCCTCGCACCGCCCGCAACGTCGATCAGCTCGTGGGACGGTCGGTGGTCCTCGCCGGGCTGGACGTGGCCGTCCACCTCCGTGACCAGCCGGAATCCGTGTGGCGCATGGTGCACCAGACGCATCGGTTGGATCTCGATGCTTATGGAGCGCAGGGCGCCATCGGCCCAGCACCACGTCTCGCGTCGAACGGTCGATCCGTCCGATCGACGGACGGTGCGGATGGCCCGCTCGTCGATGGCCGGAGCGCCCCGGCGGGGCGGACCGGATGCCTCGTGGGGCCGGTCGGCGCCCTCCACGCCGCCGATCGCCCCGTCCGGTGCCCGGCACGCGCGCAGCGTGTCGTGCACCGCCCACAGGTCGGGTGGATTGTTGAAGAGCGGAATGCCCGACCACTCCTCGCGGTGCCACGCGCCTCGGTCGTCGGCGACCGAGGCGCCCGTCGGATCCCATCGGATCTCGAGCCCGTCGGGGTCGAGCGGGAAGTCGATCGCGGCCTGCTCGGCGAGCGGCACCCGCCACCACGCGCGCGCGGTCAGCTCCGACACCGCGCCGCCGCTTGCGCCGCGAGTCGCATCGATCGACCACCCGATCGACAGGGGCGCGTCGCACCCGGTCCAGCGCATCGAGGTGGTGACGGCCTCCGCACGCACCGGCGACCCGTCGGCGGTCGCCGCCGCCAGGGAATCGAGCCACTCGCCGATCGATCGCCGCGCCCGTGCCCCGGCCGCGGCCGGAGACCATTCCGCGGTGGCCGCGTCCGCGCGCCACTCCACGCGGAGGGCCCGCAGCAGGTCGGCATCGTCACGGTCCCCGGCAGCCGCGGCGGCGGCATCGATCAGGAGGAGCATCGGCGACAGGGCCATGTCCACGGTCCGCTTGCGTTCCAGCAGCGTGCCTCGATCGGCGGTCGCATGGTCGTGGTCGAGCGCCGCTCGCATCGACCGGACCTCGCTCTCGAGCCGTTCGCGGAACCGGTCGATGCGTCGATCGGCGTCCTCGAGGTCGCCTCGGATGGGGGCCTCCGCGTCATTGGGTGCCTGGGCGCCCGTGCCGGACGCACCGAGCAGGCCGACTACCGCCGCACCGGCCCACCAACGGGAGCGGATGCGCGGCCGATGCGCCCGCCCGCGCGCACCGGGGGCGCTCATTGCACCCCCATCGAGACCATGGCGAGCCCGCTGACCGCGATCGTGCCGTTGTCGCTGACGGTCCCGCCGCCGATCACCGCGGCCTTGCCGTTGGAGCGACGCACCACGGGTCGGTTGGTGAACGCGCAGTAGGTGCGATCCGGGGTCACCGTGTACGCCGCGCTCCCGGACACGCTGCCGTCTCCCGTGAGCTTCCACTGCACCAGGCTCGAGATCTTTCCTTCGATCCCGAGGCCGTTGTCCTCGATCTCGGCACCGAACTTCCCCGAGATCTCCATCTTCTGCTCGAAGGATCGATAGCCCACCGAACCGTGGACCGTCTTGTCGGAGAGCGATGCGCTCGCTTTGCCCAGCGAGCTGCAGCTGCCGGCGATGGTGACCGATCCGCTCGCCGAGCATCCGGGCCGAGCCGCGCAGCTCATCCCCAGCTCGACGATCGCGCCGCCGCTGGCGGCCAGCGACACCAGCCTCGGGCATGGCGGCCCCAGACCGACCCACCACTCACGGTGGCTAGTCATCTGCGACGCGCCGGCGCGACGCGTGAACGACCCGATCGACCACAGGTGGCTGCTCCCGAGCAGGTCGAACGACGCCTCGGCGTGATCCGCATCGGCGAACGCCGCCGTCGACCACAGCCACCTGGTCAGGTTGGACGAGTACATCTGGTTCACGTACGAGACCGGCAGCGTGGGCGTGGTGCGCACGCTCGACTGGGTGGCCCACATTCCGGTTCCGCACGCGCATTCGCATGCGGAGCCCAACGTCACCTGTCCGCTGCTCGACTCCGGCTCGCACAGGCGCTCCAGCGCCAACGGGCACGGATCGGTCGCCAGATCGCCGCACGGCGGCGTCGACACCTGCGGCATCGCGCCCGCCATCGAGGCCGCCAGCACCGCCGTCGCGATCAACGCCGGCACACCATGAGTGAGGTCCTGCATGCTTCCCGTCCTTCCTGCGGCCCCTGCTCGCCGCACCCCAGTGGGGCACGACCAACGTAAGCCCGGCGACGAAATCACCGCCGCCACGCCGCCGTTTTTCCGAACAATCGAGCCTCGCCACGGCCCGACGTGCGCTCCCACGACCGTCACTGGGCGAGCTCCCCCGCTTGCGGGCGGTCCGGTGGCCCGGGCTACGATGATCTCGACGCCCCGGTAGCTCAACTGGATAGAGCAGCCGCCTTCTAAGCGGCAGGTTGAGGGTTCGAGTCCCGCCCGGGGCGCTTCGCGCCGACGCGGCCCACACGCACCATGCGCCTCATCGCGACGCCCAGCTTCCGCGCGTTCCCCGAGCTCGACCAGTTCTCCGACGAGCAGTGCAGGGCGTTCGTGCAGGCCACGCGGCGCATGCTGGGCGCGCGCATCGCCACGTGGGCGTTTCGGCTGTTCGTGACGTTCGCGGTGCCGCCGATCGTCGTCTTCGCGGTGGCGTACCTCCACGGTCCCCCGGCGCCGGGGCGTTCGATCGACCTCATCGCCATCCTCCTCATCGCGGGCGTCGCATGGATGGGATTCGGCTGGCTCGTCGCGAAGGACCTCGCGCTCCGCTGGCTCATCCACCGCGTCATGCGGCGCGGTGGGTCGTGCATGGGGTGCGGCTACCGGTTGGTCGGGCTCTCGGTCGGACCGGATGCCGTCGTCACGTGCCCCGAGTGCGGCCACGCGCTCGACCTCACGGCGTTCCCGCAGTGCCGGGTGGCGACGGCCGACGGCACCGAGCGGTTCCTCCCGGCCGGCGGCTTCGTGATCGAGGCCGCGCCGTGGTGGACGCCCGCGCGACGCCGGGCGCTCTGGCGGCTGGGCGCCACGGCGGCCCTCGCCGTCGTGATCCCGTCGGCCGCGTGGGTCGCGTTCAACGCCTACGAGACCGGCCGGGCGCTGTCTGATCGGGCACTGCTGCCGAACGCCGCCCGGCTGTGCGACGCGCTCGTGGCGGGCACGGCGTCCGTCGCGGACCGCAATGCCTTCGACGTGCACGGCGTGGCCCAGCGCAACGACAGGTTCGTGTTCGGCCTGACCAAGGCCGTGCAGACCCTGATGTCCGACGGGCTCGACGCCCGGTACGCGCGGTGGGGCGCGTCGACGGTCGAGCCGGTCCCCGGCGGCGGGGCCGCGATCGGCACTGCGAACGCCGCCGCGGCCGCGGCGGTCATCGACGACGAGGTCGAGGACTCGATCGCGCTCCAAGGCGGGCTCCGGGAGTTCATCGCTCCCGTGCGCTCACCGTACATGCGCCCGGAGCCGCATGTCTTGCTCGTGCGCGACGTGCCCGGCATCGTCGACGGGATCCCGTTCTCGTGCGGCCCGCAGCTGCGTGCCGTCGGGTGCGCCGCGGCGCTGGCCGCGACGCGTGCCGGCGACTGCGGGCGGCTCGTCGAGGCTGTCGAGCTGCTGCTCGCCGCCGCCCGAGTCGACCGGTGGGCGGTCGCGGGAGGCGCGTGGACCGACGACGTCATCCCTTCGATCGACCTGGTCCCGCTCGTCGTATCGGCGGTCCGAGGCTGCGGCGAGGCGTTCGGCGCCGAGGTCGACGCGGCGATCGTGCGCCAGGGCGACGGGCCCGACGCGTCCGCCATGGCGCGGGTGCGCCTGGACTTCTACCGGGCGTGCCTGTGCCGCGTCTACATCGACTCGTTCGCCCTCCGGACCTTCCCGTGGTCCACCGCGCAGTCCTCGACGGTCCCCTGGCCGTGGCTGAGCTCGTACGCGGGCTCGCGCGCCACGCTCGACCGGGCCGGCGCCGACGCGCTCCGCGAGGCGCTCAAGGAGCCGTCCGAACGCGACGACATGGCGCTCGTGCGCGCGTGCGCCGACCTCGCCGCCGCGGGCCCGGGGATCGCGTTCGCGGGCGGCGCCATCCAGAACGGCACGAGGTTCGCGGACCGCGAGCTCACGTTCGTGCGTGCGCTCAGGACCGCGGTCGCGATCGAGCGCTTCCGGCTCGCGGAGGGGCGGCTGCCGGCGCGGCTCGAGGAACTGGTGCCGCGCTGGCTGCCCGCGCTCCCGAAGGACCCGCACGGCGACGGGCCGTTCGCGTACTCGACCGGCCCCGACGACCGCACGGACGGCTTCGGCTACTCGCTCCGCAGCGTGCCGGCGGCCGGCCCCGCGCCGTCACCGGCGCCGGACTCGCCGTCGACCGCCGCGCCCGGCCCGGCGGCCGACGGTGCGTCGCCCGCCGGCTCCGCCGTCTTCCCGCCGAACTGAGCCTTCGTCAGCGCAACCGCGATGTTGCGGAGCAGCCGCTCGCGGCGGGCGTCCGGGCTCGCGTGCCGAGGCGCGGGCACGACGACGCGGAGCGGCAGCGCGCCCATCGCGAGCGAGTGCCCGACGCCGCGCCGCAGCACCGCGCCCGAGCACTCGGCGAGGCCCCAGCCCGCGGGCACCTCGCGCGCGCGCACGGTGCCCGCGGGCGCCAGGATCCACAGCTCGTCGGCCAGGCGCCAGCGCGCGATGAGGTTGAACTTCGTCTGCCCGTGCAGGCGCTCCTCCGCCTTCGCGAGCTGCGCCAGCACGCGTCGGTAGGGCAGCAACCGGCTGCGCGCGAAGTCCCAGGACGCGCCCTCCTCGAAGAGCGCGGGGTCGGCCGCCCGCAGGTGCGGCTCGTGGACGGGGATCAGCTCGCGCTCGATCTCGGCCTTGCGCGCGAGCAGCCGCTCGCGCTCGGCGAGCAGGTCGTCGACCCGCAGGTCGTCGCGCATGAAGTCGGCGCGCGAGGCCTTGCACTCGACGACGACGGTGCGCGGCGCGCGCACCGCGACGCCCGCGCGCTCGGCGTCGAAGATCGAGGCGTGCGCGGCGGGGTCGGCGCCCGCGCGCCAGTCGCGGTCGGCCCAGCCCGCGGCATCGACGCGGAACCGCGCGACGGGGCAGGGCACCTCGTGCGCCACGGCGCGGCATCCCATGGAGAGGAGCCACGACGCCGCGAGCTCCTTCAGGCCGAGGTGTTCGCGCGTCTCCACGTCAGCGGCCGGCGCGGCGTGCGGGCTTCGCTGGGCGTCCGGACTTCGTGGCGACCGCGGGCTTGGCGCGCGCTGCGGGCTTCGTGCGCCCCGCGGCCTTCGCGCGTCCCGCGGACTTCTTCGCCGACGCGCCTCGCTTGGCCGGCGCGGTCTTCTCCATCCACGGCACGTAACGGACGCCCCGCGCGCGCTGGTCGGCGAGCACCGCGTCGAGGATGCCGGGCATGCCCGCGAGCATCTCGGGTGCGTGCACCCCCGGCTTCGCGATGCGCCCCGCCGCGATCAGCCGCAGCACGCTGGTCGCCGGGAACGCGGTCGTGCGGCTCATGCTCGGGAAGCCGGTGGCGGGGTCGAGCTCGTCGTGCAGCGTCCACGCGAGGCGCACGGGGGCGCCGTCGCGGGTGCCCCAGGCGCGCACGGTCATCACGGTGACGTCGGCCTCGCCTTCCTCGTAGGTCCAGTGCGGGAAGAGCAGCTTCGCGGTGAGGTCGATCGGGCGCACGCGCGCCCCGCCCACGTCGACGGGCTCGTGCGAGAAGAGCCCGAGGTGCCGGAGCGTGCGCATGAGCTCGGCGTGGCCGGGCCAGCGCATGGTCTTCTCGCGCATGTTCGGGACCTTCAGCGTGTCGGCCAGGCTGCGCAGCCCGTCGGTGTAGAAGGCCTCGAGCGTGCCGACGCCGGGCAGGGTCACCAGCTCCGGGTCGCTGAGCGCGTCGCGCACCACCACCTTGCCGTGCTCCACCATGCGCGAGGGACGCACGTACTCCTCGATCACGTCGTGGTGGCTGAACGGGGCCTTGTACTGCCACGGCCAGTGGCGCGTGCGCGGCAGCCCGCCGACCAGGATCTCGATGGTGTCGCAGCGGTCGAGCGTGCGCGCCGCCCAGCCCGCCAGCATGTTGCTCATGCCCGGCGCCACGCCGCAGTCTGCGACCACGGGGACTCCCGCCCGGCGCGCGGCGCGGTCGTGCTCGCGGAAGTCCTCGGGCATGAACGAGATGTCGACGTACGGCACGCGCTCGGCGATGACCGCGCCCATGACCTCGAAGCCGAAGCGGCTCGGGAGCGCGCCCAGGACGAGGTCGGGCTTCAGCCGCTTGACCAGCGCGCGCGCCTGCCGCGCCCCGCCGGCATCCGCCTCGAGGAAGCGGGCGTGCGGGCGGACCGCGGTGCCCGGTGTCGCCCTCCGGGCGGGCGCATCGTGCGCGCCCGCGGCGCGCGCCGCCATGGCGATCGCCACGCGACGCTTCGCGCGCTCGAGCGCCCCGGCGCCGGCATCCACCACCGTGACATGGAATCCCGGCGTGGCGGCGAGGTCGGCCGCCGCGACGCTTCCCACCATGCCTGCGCCGAGGACGAGGACGTGCATCGGGACGCTCCTTCGCGGGTCAGGCGCCGGCGCGCGAGTCGCGCACCGGCGAGCGGGTCACGCGCCCTCGCGCGTCATCACCTGGTGCAGCTCGCGCTCGCCGCGGCCGCGCAGCGGGTAGTCCTTGCGCAGCGGGTGGCCGGGGTAGTCCTTCCACAGGAGGATGCGGCGCAGGTCGGGGTGCCCGCGGAAGCGGATGCCGAACATGTCGAACACCTCGCGCTCGAGCCATTCGGCGCCGGGCCACACCTCGGTGACGGTGTCGACGACCAGCTCCGGGTCCGGCTCGATGCCTGCGGTGTCGACGCTGGGGTCGAGGTAGACCTTGAGCGTGATGCGCCGGTCCTTCGAGTGGCTGGCCAGGCAGTAGACGACCGCGAAGCGGCCGGGCTGCGGGGCGGGGTAGTTCAGGTAGTCGACCGCCGTGACGTCGGCCAGGAACTCGTACGAGCACTGCGGGTCGTCGCGCAGCAGGCGGCAGACGTCCTTGAGCCGGTCCTTCGGCACGATGACCGTGGTCTGGCCGCGGAACTCGGCGGCCATGAACTTCACGTCCGGGAAGGCGGCCTTGAGCACCGGCAGCGTCGGGTGGTCGAGCTTCATGGGAGCGGAAGTGTAGGTCAGTGCCGGAAGTGCCGCGTCCCGGTCAGCAGGCACGTCACGCCCCGCGCGTCGCACAGGTCGAAGGTGTCCTGGTCGCGCTTGCTGCCGCCCGGGTGCACGATGCAGCGCACCCCGGCGTCCGCGAGCAGCGTCGGGCCGTCGGCGAACGGGAAGAACGCGTCGCTCGCGGCCACCGGCACCGCGCCGCCTGCCGCCGCGGGGCCCGCCGCCGACAGCCGTGCGCGTGCCTTCTCGACGGCGTTGCGGCAGCTCGCCACGCGGTCCATCTGGCCCGCACCCGCGCCCCAAAGCGCGCCGCCGGCGCCGATGCACACCGCGTTGGACTTGAGGTGCTTCGCCACCGTGAACAGCATGCCCGCGTCGTGCAGCATGCCCGCGTCCGGCGCGGGGCCCGCCGCGTGCGTGAATCGGGACGCGTCGATCGGGTGGACGTCGCGGTCCTGCGCGAGCATGCCGCCCGGGACGCTGCGCCACGAGAGGCCGGCGTGCGGCGCGCCCAGCGGGCCCACCGCGAGCAGCCGCGCGTTCTTCCACCGCGCCTGGAGCGCGGCCAGCGCCGCGGGCTCGTAGCCGGGCGCGATCACCACCTCGAGGAACCGCTCGCCCACGGCCATGGCCTCGGCCGTCGCCGCGTCCACGTCGCGGCTGAACGCCACGATGCCGCCGAACGCCGCCAGCGGGTCGCCGGCCCATGCGCGCTCGAACGACTCGAGCACCGACGCGCCGACCGCCGCGCCGCACGGGTTGGTGTGCTTGATGACGGCGCACGCGCATGCGCCGCACGCGCTTGCCGCGCCCGGCGCACCTCCGCCTCGCGCCGCCTGCGCCGCGAGGTCCTGTACCAGTTCGAGCGCCGCTCCGGCGTCGAGCAGGTTGTTGTACGAGAGCGCCTTGCCGTGGAGCACGCGCGCCCGCACCACGCTGGGCCCGCGTGCGTCGGGATCCGCGTAGACCGCGCCCCGCTGGTGCGGGTTCTCGCCGTAGCGAAGCTCGTCCGCGAGCTCGAGCCGCAGCTCGACCGCGCGCGGGAACGCCGCGCCGTCGCCGGCGTCGGCCGCGTCGCCCGCGCTCCCGTCCGCCGCCGTCCCGAACCCGTTCGCCCCCATCCAGCGCGCGATCGCCGCGTCGTACGCCGCGGTCCGCGCGAACGCCGCGTGCGCCAGCGCGCGCCGCAGCGCCAGCGTCGTGGCCCCGCCGTGGCGCGCCAGCTCCCCGAGCACCCGCGCGTACTGCGCGGGGTCCGTCACCACCGCGACGCTCGCGTGGTTCTTCGCCGCGCTGCGCACCATCGACGGCCCGCCGATGTCGATCTGCTCGACCGCCTCGTGCTCGGCGATGCCCTCGCGCGCCACCGTGGCCTCGAACGGGTAGAGGTTGACGCACACGAGGTCGATCGCCTCGATCCCGTGCTCGCGCATCGAGGCCACGTGCGCCGGGTCGTCGCGCACGGCGAGCAGCCCTCCGTGCACGCGCGGGTGCAGCGTCTTCACGCGCCCGTCCATCATCTCCGGGAAGCCGGTCACGGCCTCGATCGGCGTGCACGCGATGCCGGCGCGCGCGAGCGCCGCCGCGGTGCCGCCCGTGGACACGATCTCGACGCCCGCGCCCGACAGCGTGCGCGCGAACTCCACGAGCCCCGACTTGTCGCTCACCGAGACGAGCGCGCGCCGGACCTTGACCAGCCTGGTCGCGACCACGGCGTCAGTTCGGGGACCGCGAGGCGTCGGCCACCGGTTCGGGCTGCGTGGCCCGGCCGGACTTCGACAGGTGCTCGAGCCGCTCCACGTTGCCCGACTCGTCCGAGACGAACAGGTCGCCGCGCGAGGTGTCGAACACGAGGGTCTTCGCCTTCGGGAGGTTCACCTCGCGCACGATGCGGCCCGTCCCCGCGTCGACCGCGGTCAGCGTGCGGCCGGCCGCGTCCCATGCCATGAGGTCGGTGCCCACGCGCGCGAGCACGTTGCCCTTCGCCTTGCTCTTCCAGCGCACCTCGCCGTCGGGCTTGTCGGTCGTCGGGTTGAAGCTGACCAGGCCCTCGCCCGGGATCTGCAGGTACAGGCCGTCTGCGATGCGCACGGGGGGGTTCACCAGCGCCGACTGCGTGAAGTACTGCCAGAGCACGCGGCCGCGCATGAGGTCGAACGCCCACAGGCTCTGGTCGCGGGACGCCACGTAGCACGCGGAGTCGTCGGCGGCGATCGGCGCCTCGACGCCGGCCGAGAGCATGCGCGTCCAGCGGACGCCCGCGTTCGGGGCCCCGAGCGCGACCACCTTGCCGTTGGTGCCGGCCGCGAGCGCCATGTCGCCCGTGACGGTGACCTTGCCGTGCACCGCCGCGCCCACCGTGGCGGCGCGCCAGCTGTAGCCGGTCTTGTACTGGTACCAGCTCGCCAGGCCCGTGCGGGTCCCGAAGATCATGTAGGGCCCGAACACGGTGGGCTCCGTCATGGGCAGGTGCGCGAAGCGACCGCGCTTCAGGAGGTTGCCGGTGACCGCGTCGAGCGTGACGCTGCCGAGTTCGGTGACCACGTAGACGTTGTCGGCCTGCGGCGTGGGCAGGTACTCGATCCCCACCATGCGCTCGACGCCCTGGTAGGTCGAGCTCCGCCAGACCGTCTCGCCGCTGTCGCGGCGGATGCGGACCACGCTGCCGGCGCTGTCGCCGAACCACACGCTGTCGGCGGTGGCCGTCGTGACCTGCATGACGGCGTCCTTGGTGACCAGCGGCTCGGTCTGCCAGACGATGCGGTAGCCGAGCTCGTCGGCGGCGCCGGGGGCGATCACGTAGCGCGCGCGCAGGGCCGCCTCGGCCTCGGCGCGCAGCTGCCGGTCGGTCTTGCGTGCCGGCGCGGCCGGTGCCTGGGTGGACGCGTCCTTCGCCGCGGGCGTCTCGGGGGCCGGGTCCTTCGCGGCCTGCGGGGCGGCCAGGGCCGACCATCCGGTCGCGCACGCGGCGATGCAGGCAATGGACAGGTCCCGGAGGCCTTCGGAGGCGCGCCCAAGTCGGGGCGCTCGGTTCGCGCGTCGGGTCATCGTGGTCTGCTGCTCCAGGATCGGTTCCGGCGGGACGGCCCGCGGAGGGGCGGAAGGCGACGAGTATACGGATGGCCTTGCACGGCCGTTCCGGGCTCACGTCCGCGTCGGCCGATCATGCGCAAAAAGAAGCGCGGTCGCGCCCTTTTCTAGGTTCGCGACCGGC
>CAYSFS010000088.1:0-10749 GCA_964430235.1 uncultured Chitinophaga sp.
GCACGGCGAGCGCCGCGCCGTCGACGGCGATGGCGCAGCCCGGCCACGGGTTCAGTCCGTTGATGCGCGCGCGCACGAGGCGCGCGTCCAGCGAAAGGTCCACCCAGGCGTCCGAGCGCGAGAGCTTGCGTGCGCGCGTGGCGCGCGACTCGTCCTGCGCGCGCGGCTCCGCATGGCCATGTCGCCATCCCGCGAGCACCGACGCCATGACGGCCGGCCCGAGGTCCGCGAGCGCGTCGTGCAGCTCGCCCGCGGTCTGCTCGGGGCCGATCGCGTAGGGCTCCATCGCGAACACGGCGCCCGCGTCCATGCGCTCCGCGAGCGCGATGACCGAGATGCCGGTGGCGGGGTCGCCCTCCATGAGGGCGCGCTGCACGGGCGCCGCGCCGCGCCAGCGCGGCAGCAGCGATCCGTGCAGGTTCACGGCGAACGCTCCGGCCAGCAGCTCCGGCGAGAGCTTCTGGCCGAACGCCACCACGGCCATCGCCGGCGAGGGCTGCGGCCGCCCCTGTGCCGCGGCGCGGGCGGCGGCGGCCACCGCGGCCGAGCGGATCGCGTCGCGGTCGCCCGCCGCGTTGCAGTCGGGCGTTCGCAGGAGCGGCAGCCCGCGCTCGAGCGCGAACGCGCTCACCGGCGTGGGAGTGAGCTGCTTGCCCCGCCCCGCGGCCCGGTCAGGCTGGCTCACCACGAGCGCCACTCGCCCCGCGTCCGCAAGCATCCGCAGCGTCGGGAGGCCGAACGCCCCGGCGCCGAGGAACACGACGTCCGGAAGGGACTCCTCGCGGCGGTGTCCCGGATTCCTGGTCGGCGCGTCCTCAGCCATCCTCGCCCGCCGACAGCTTGAGGTCCTTCAGCGCGCGCCGCACGCGCAGCCGGTCGATCGGGTTCATCTTGTCGGTGATCAGAACGCCTTCGAGGTGGTCGAACTCGTGCTGCCACACGCGGGCCGCGAACGCGGAGCTCGTCTCGGTGAACTCGTTGCCCTCGAGGTCGAGCGCGCGGATGGTGACCGTCGTCGGGCGCCGCACCGAGCCGCGGATCCCCGGCAGGCTGAGGCAGCCCTCCTCCATCGGCTCGAGGTCGCCGGCGACGTCCACCAGCACGGGGTTGAGGTAGGCACGCCTCGCCACGTCGCGGTCGGAGGTCCCGGTGACGAAGATGCGCAGCGACTCGCCGACCTGCGGCGCGGCCAGGCCGGCACCGTCCTCGGCGTCCATCGTCGCGAACATGTCGGCGACCAGCGCGCGGATCGAGGCGTCGATCCGGGCCACGGGCAGCGCGCGACGGCGCAGCACCGGGTCCGGGTACAGCACCACCCGGCGGGCGGCCGCGGGTCCTGCAGGGGCGTGATCTGCCATCGCGCGGCGATGCTACGCTACGGAGTCCAAGCAGCAGGAGGACCCGGACGTGATCTTCGGTTGGCGCAAGGATGAAACTGCCGCGGCGGCCGCGTTCGAGCCGCAGCCCGACAAGGCCCGGAAGTTCTTCGAGCACGCGAGGACGGTCGGCGAGGCCGACCAGCTCGAGTACTCGCTGCAGCTGTGGGCCAACGGGCTGAAGCTCGACCCCGCCAACCTCGAGGCGCACGAGGGCATGTACCAGGTCGCGTGCAAGTACCACGGCGCGGGCAGCACGCCCGCCGCCGGGAAGGACCTGCGCGAGATCGAGGGACCGGGACCCGTCGACAAGATGGTGGTGGCGGAGTACTGCTGGATGCGCGACCTGAACAACGCGACCCTCGCGCTGAAGTTCCTCCAGCAGGTCGGCAAGGCCCAGCAGTTCGCGGTGTCCCCGTGGATCGCCCCGAAGGCGCTCAACATCCTCCGCGGCGTGATGAAGGCGAAGCCCCAGAAGAAGGTCTGGCTGCAGGCGATGGAGATCTTCCAGGCCGCGCAGGCGTTCGACGAGGCCTTCGCCTGCGGCGGCGAGGCGCAGCGGCTGGACCCCGCCGACTCGAACCTCGAGCACACCATGCGCCAGCTCACCGCGGCGCGGGCCATCAAGCAGGGCGGCTACGAGAAGACCTTCGGCCAGGCGGGCGGGTTCCGCAACCAGGTGCGCGACGCCGAGCGCCAGCGGCAGCTCGAGGCGGCCAACAGCATCTCGGGCGCCGGCGGCGGCACCGAGACCGCGATGGAGAAGGCGCGCCAGGACTACGAGGCCAACCCGGCCTCGCCCGACACCATCAACAAGTACGCCACCCTGCTGCGCAAGCGCGGCCAGGGCGACGACGAGGCCAAGGCCATCGAGGTCTACATGGCCGGGTACAAGGCGATCAACGAGTACCGCTTCAAGATGGGCGCCGACGATCTTCGCATCGCCGCCCTGCGCCGCGCCGAGCGCGCCGCGCGCGAGCAGCTCGACCAGGCGCCCGACAACCCGGCGCTGCAGGCCGCCCACGACAAGGCCCGGACGCTCCTCCTCGACCTCGAAGGCGAGGTGTTCCGCGAGCGCGTCACCAAGTACCCGACGAACCGGGAGTTCAAGGCCGACCTCGGCCGCATCGAGTACGAGCTCGGCCGCTACGAGGACGCCATGGCGGCCTTCCAGTCCGCGAAGGACGACCCCAAGCTCCGCGTCAACAGCGCGTGGATGCTCGGTCGCTGCTTCGCCAAGGAAGGCTGGCACTCGGAGGCCACCGGCGAGTTCAAGGAGGCGCTCGCCGCCATCGACTCGACGCAGGCCGACAAGGAGCTCGAGATCCGCTACGACCTGATGCTCTCGCTCATGGAGCTCGCGCGCGCGGAGAAGTCCTCCGCGCACGCCAAGGAGGCGGCCGAGATCTGCAGCGCGATCATCCGCAAGAACATCGGGTTCAAGGACGTGCGCGCCCGCCGCAAGGAAGTGGACGAGCTCGTCCGCACGCTCGGCTGATGCGCTCGCGGCGGACGGTCGTCCGTGCGTGCGCCGCCGCCGTGCTGGCCTTGATGCACGCGGGGTGCGCCGAGCGCCTGATGCCCACGCCCGTCGGGTTCTCCGAGGCCGGGGGCGACCCCTTCGCCCGGACCCCTGCGCACGCCCGCACCGACGAGGTGAGGCTGTTCGTGGCCTCGAACCGCGGTGTGCGGGCCGGTGCCCCGGCCGGGCAGTACTTCACCAACGGGCGAACGGAGCAGCTGCGGCTCGGGACGATGGGGGTCGCCATCGCGGGCGACGGCATGCCGTGGCCCGAGCTCGAGGCGATCTCGCGGGCCTGGCCGCGCGAGGACGGGCCGGAGGTGTCGCTGAGGTCCATCGATGACTTCGGTCCCGTCTGGCAGGGCCTCGCGGCGATCACGCAGGACCAGCCGGGCGACACGCAGGTGATCGAGCGTTTCGCGGCGACGGTCGGGGCCGACCTCGCGGCAAGCGCGTCGAGGCAGATCTACGTCTTCGTCCACGGCTTCAACACCACGGTCCCCGGCAACGCGGCGGTCGCGGCGTGCATGTTCCACTACCTCGGGCGTGACGGCGCGTTCCTCTGCTTCGAATGGCCGTCGCGCGGCGACCTCTTCGGCTACCAATCCGACAAGACCTCGGCGGCGGCGTCGACGCGCATGTTCCGGCAGCTGCTCATCCGGCTCGCCGCGCGCACGGGCGCGGACCGCATCCACGTGCTCGCGCACAGCGCGGGTGCGCCGGTCGCGGTCGACGCCTTCCTCGAGCTGCGCCTCATGCACTCCCAGGAGCCCGCCGAGAAGGTGCGCGAGCGATACCGCCTCGGACGGCTGGTGCTGGTGGCGCCGGACATGGATCTCGGCGAGTTCCGGGACGCCGTCGCCGACGGCGCCACCGAGCTCCCGGAGCGCGTGACCCTCTACGTGAACAGCAACGACAAGGCGCTCGACATCGCGAGCTGGATCGCCGGGTTCGCGCGGCTCGGCCAGCCCCTCGGGGTGCTCACGCCGAGGCAGGTCGAGTTCCTCGAGGACGACGCGAACGTCGACCTCGTCGACGTCGCGGGCGCCGAGCGCACGTTCGGCAGCTGGCTCGGGCACAGCTACTTCCACGAGGACCCGTGGGTGAGCACCGACGTCCTCATGGCGCTCGCCACCCCGCTCCACCCGCTCGACCGCGGCCTGCAGCGCGACGACGGGCGCAAGGTCTACGCCTTCGGCCCCGCGTACCCCGCACGCGCCCGGGAGGCAGCCCGCAAGGCGTTCCCGGCGAACGACGCCGCGCCCACGGCCCCGGGAACGCCCGCGCCGCCGTCACCGCCGCCCGCCGGCGGCACCACCGAGCCATGACCGAACCCCGCGCCATCGCGATCGTCCCCGCGCGCCACGCGAGCACGCGCTTCCCGGGCAAGCCGCTCGCGGCCGACACGGGCAAGCCGATGATCGTGCACGTGCTCGAGCGCGTCGCCGAGTGCCGGACGGTGGGCCGCATCGTCGTGGCCACCGACGACGACCGGATCCGCGCGGCCGTGGAGGCCGCGGGCTTCGAGGCGCGCATGACGCGCGCGGATCACCCGAACGGGACCAGCCGCGTCGCCGAGGTCGCGCGCACCGTCGAGGAGGACCTCGTCGTCAACGTGCAGGGCGACGAGCCGCAGATCGAGCCCGGGCTCGTCGACCGCACCGTGCGCGCGCTCGCCGCGCGGCCGGACATGCCGATGGCGACGCTGGTGTCGCCGTTCGCGCCCGGCGAGGACGCGGCCGACCCGAACATCGTCAAGTGCGTCGTCGGGACCGACGGCCGCGCGCTCTACTTCAGCCGCAGCCTGATCCCCTTCGACCGCGACCGTGCGCCCGGCGCCGCCGCGCCCCGCAAGCACGTCGGCCTCTACGTCTACCGGCGCGCGTTCCTCGAGACGTTCGTCGGGCTCTCGCCCACCCCGCTCGAGCGCACCGAGAGCCTCGAGCAGCTCCGTGCCCTCGAGCACGGTCATCCGATCCTCTGCGCCGAGGGCGAGGCCCACTTCACGGGCATCGACACGCCCCAGCAATACGCGGCGTTCGTGGCGCGGATGCGCGGCTGACCCCGCGCTAGGCGCCCTCGATCTCCTTGACCCACGCCTGCGCGCGCCGGCGGCGCGCCGGGTCGCGGTCGCGCTCGGCCATCGCGCGCAGCCGCTCCAGCGCCGCCCGGCACTTGAGCTCGGCGAGCGCCGCGCCCGCCGACATCGCGGTGCGCTCCTCAGGGTCCTCCACCAACCTCACGAGGAACGCCTCCGCGGCCGCGCGCGCCTCGCCGTCCGCGCGCTTGGCGAGCTGCGCCACCGCGTCCACCGCCGTCGGCCGCGCCCGGTCCGCGATGCCCAGCGCGCACCGTGCCTGCGCGGCGGGCAGGTCCGACGCGTCGCCGAACCTCGCCACGAACCGAAGCGCCGCCTGCGACACGGACTCCCCGTGGCTCGCCTCGGCCACCAGCGGGCGGACGTCGGCGAGCGCCTCCTTGGCGCCGAGGTCCGCGAGCGCATCGACCGCCGCCGTGCGCACCGCGTAGCTGCGCGGCGCCCCGCCGCCCGGCGCGACCGCCGCGCGCAGCAACGGCACCGCGTCCGCCGCGTCGCACTTGGCGAGCGCGCGCACCGAGGCGGCACGCACGCGCGGGTCCTCGATCGCGCCCCTCGCGAGCGCCAGCACGGCCCGCTTCGACTCCGGCGTGCCGAGGGCCGCGAGCGCCTCGATCGCGTCGATGCGCATCGTGTGGCGCGCCGCGGCGTCGCCCGCGACGCGCACCAGCGTGCCGAGCACCGCGGGCGTCCCCGCCTTCGCCGCCTGCGCCAGCGCCTGGCGGCGCGCGGCGTGCGTCGGCGCGGCGTCCACGGCGCCCAGCGTCCATGCCTCGGGCTGGTCCACCTCGATCACCTTGAGCGCCTCGAGCCAGGGGTCCACCCACGCGGCCACGGGCGGCCCGTCGAGCACCGCGCTCGCGGTCGCCGCCCGGTCGCGCATCTCGAACGGCACCACGCGGTCGCCGCCCGCCGTGCGTACCCACACCGGGATCCGGATGCGAAGCGCCGGCGTGCGCGCGTCCACCTGCTGCGACTGCTCGGCCCGCACCGAGAGCGTCCGCGTCGCGGCGTCGTAGGACAGCGCGGCCTTCACGACCGGCGACCCCGGCCGGAAGCACCACTGGTCGAAGAACCACTCGAGCCCCAGGCCGCTCGCCTCCTCCATCGCGCGGCGGAAGTCGTGCGTCTCGGCGAGCCCCAGCGCGTGGCGGGCCATGTACGCATGGACGCCGCGGAAGAACACCTCGTCCCCAAGCATGCGCCGCAGCATGTGCAGGATCGACGCGCCCTTCGGGTACGGGTTCGCGGGCCGGCTGAACGTCTGGCCCGCGCGCTCGTACACGGGGCTGCACATCGCCTCGGGCGCCCCGGGCACGTCCGTGCGCGCCACGCGCGCGTTGCCGAGCACGCTGTCCCAGTAGCCGTCGGCGCCGTCGCGCTCCTCCATCCACAGGGCCGTCCCGTACGTGGCCCAGCCCTCGTTCAGCCAGATGTGCTCCCAGCTGCGGCACGTCACCAGGTCGCCGGTCCACTGATGGCACAGCTCATGGCTGATGAGCCCGTCGAGGTCCTGCTCGGCCCGCGCCACCTCGTCGTGCACGGCGGTCGGCATCATGGTGGTGACGCTCGTGTTCTCCATCCCGCCCGCGCCGAAGTTGCGCACGATGAGCTGGTCGTAGCGCGCCCACGGGTAGGGCTGGCCGAACGCGCGCTCGAAGACCTTCATCATCCGGTCGGTGTTCGCGTACGTCGCCAGCGCGTCGGCCCCGCGCCCCTTCGGCGCCCACACGGCCATCGGCACCTTGCTCAACGGGTTCGGCAGCTCCACGCGGTCGAAATCGCCGATCACGAGGGACACCAGGTAGGGAACGTGCGGCTTCTCCTGCCTCCAGTGCCAGGTCTCGCGGTCGCCCCTCGCCTCGTGCGAGACGAGCGCGCCGTTCGCGCTCGCCTGCAGCCCCCTCGGAACGGTCACCACCAGCTCGGTGGGCACGCGGACGTTCGGGAAATCATGGATCGGGAACCAGTACCGGTTGGTCTCGGTCTGGCCCTGCGTGTGCACCTCGGCGCCGCGCGCCGGCGCCGCGCCGGGCACCTCGGGCGTCGCCGCGCTGAACGTCAGCCCGTCGATCGGCCGGTCGCCGGCGTACCGCACCACCACCTCGGTCGCCCCCGCGCGGGCACCCGCCGCGCCGGCGACGGCCACCAGCGGCTGCGGGAAGCGGATCACGAGCACCGACCCGTCGTGCGCGAACTCCGCGGGCGCGCCGTCGACCTCCACCGCGTCGATGCGGAGCCCCTCCGCGTCGAGCCGCAGCGCCTGCACGGGCATGCCGATCGGCGCGACGAGGAGCCGCTGCACGCCGGTGAACCGGCCCGCCGAGAGGTCGGGGAAGTCGAGCTCCAGACGCATCGCGCGGTACTCGACCTGCGGGTCCGGCGGGAAGTTCCGGTGGTCGCGCCCGTTCGCGGCGTCGAAGGCGCCGCCCCTGCCCTCGCCGGGCGCCGCGCGCCACGCGCGCACCTCGCCGCGCTCGAGCCGGTGCGCAAGGCACCCGCACTCGGCCTCGGCGCCGGCGCGCGCCGGCGCCGCGGGCGTACCGGCCGCGGCCATCGCGGCGAGCGCCATCGCGCCCCGCGTCAACCAGGTGCGGACGGTCGTTCCGGCAGGCGCGTGCGTTCCCATGCGGGAACCCTACCCCGGTGAACGCCGAACGTCACGCCGCAAGCGGAAAACCGCGTGTTTGAACGCCCCCACGCCCCCGTGCTACCGTATGACATGCCCCTCACGGACGGCCACGGCGCGCATCACCGGCAGCTCGACCCGAATCCCGACCCCGCGTCGGCCGGGTTCCTCGCCCAGTTCGGAGCCTCCGACGAGTCCAACGAGGCCTACAGCCCCACCCCGCGCGGCTACCAGCCCGGCCGCACGAAGTACGTCGTCGTCATCGGCACGGTGATGAGCGGCCTCGGCAAGGGCATCTTCTCGAGCTCGCTCGCCAAGCTCCTCAAGGACAAGGGCCTCACCGTCGCCCCCATCAAGATGGAGGGCTACCTGAACATCGACAGCGGCACGCTCAACCCGTACCGCCACGGCGAGGTCTTCGTGCTCGAGGACGGCCTCGAGACCGACATGGACCTCGGCACCTACGAGCGCGTCCTCAACCAGAACCTCTCGCGCCGCAACTTCGTGACCGCGGGCCAGATCTACACCGAGATCCTCGAGCGCGAGCGGCGCGGCGGGTACCTCGGCCGCGACGTGCAGATGATCCCCCACGTCACGGGCGCGGTGAAGCTGCGCCTGCGCCAGCTGGCGATGACGGGCAACGACGGCAAGCCCTGCGACGTGGTCTTCGTCGAGGTGGGCGGCACCGCCGGCGACTACGAGAACGGCTTCTACATCGAGGCGCTGCGCGAGCTCGCCTTCGAGGAGGGCCCCGAGAACTGCTGCTTCGTGGCGCTCACCTACATCCTCGAGCCCTCGATCCTCGGGGAGCAGAAGTCGAAGGCCGCCCAGCTGGGCATCAAGCGCCTCATGGAGGCGGGGGTGCAGCCCCAGCTCATCGCCTGCCGGGCGAAGAACCCGGTCAACGACAAGGTGATGCAGAAGATCGCGATGTTCTCGAACGTCCCGATGCGGCGCATCTTCTCGATGCACGACCGCACGAGCATCTACTCGATCCCCGACGCCATGCGCGAGGCGGGCCTCGACCGCGAGATCCTCTCCATCCTCGAGCTGCACGACCGCGTCAACACCGTGCAGGAGGACCGCGAGCGCGTCCGCTGGAGCGCCTACACGCAGCGCATGGCCGCGCCGCGCGCGCACAAGGCGCGCATCGGCGTCCTCGGCAAGTACGCGAGCCTGCGCGACGCCTACGCGAGCATCGACAAGGCCATCGAGCACTGCGCCACCGAGCTCGGAGCCGACGCCGAGGTCGAGTGGCTCGACACGAGCGACGTGTCCACGCTCGCGCGCGCGAGCGAGCTCGTCTCGCGCTTCGACGGCGTGATCGTGCCCGGCGGGTTCGGCATGCGCGGCGTCGAGGGCAAGATCCTCTGCGTGCAGGCCGCGCGCCTCGAGCGCGTGCCGTTCCTGGGCATCTGCCTCGGCTTCCAGGTCGCGGTCATCGAGCACGCGCGCAACGTGCTCGGCTGGGCCGACGCGCACAGCACCGAGTTCGACCCCGCCACGCAGCGGCCGGTCATCAGCGAGCTGCCCGACCAGAAGCGGATCGAGGGCATCATGGGCGGCACCATGCGCCTGGGCGCCCAGGACGTGCAGATCGAGCCCGGCACGCTCGCCTCGATGCTCTACGCGGCGCGCCCCGCCGTGCGCGAGCGCTTCCGCCACCGCTACGAGGTCGACCCCCGCATGGTGGACGCGCTGGTCGCGGGCGGCCTGGTCTTCAGCGGGCGGCACCCGAAGCACCCGATCATGCAGGTGCTCGAGCTGCCGCTCTCGGCGCACCCGTACTTCGTGGGCGCGCAGTTCCACCCCGAGCTCACGAGCCGGCCGCTCGACCCGCAGCCCATGTTCATGGGCCTGGTGGCGGCCGCCATCGCCCGCCGCGAGCCGGAATTCGCCTCCACCGAGCTCGGCCGTCGCTGGGTGCGGACGGCCAACGCCGCGGGCGCCCCGGTTCGCGCCTGACCGCGCTATCATCCGCGATCCGACATTCCGTGCATGCCGATGTAGCTCAGATGGTTAGAGCGAGGGATTCATAAACCCTAGGTCGGCGGTTCGACTCCGCCCATCGGCACGTCCCCCCGAACATGCGCCGGCCCCGCCCGGCGTATGTTCTTTCCATGCACGTCGCGCCCGACCTGGACCCCGCCATGAAGACCATCGAGCGCGTCGCCGTGCTCTACGCCCTCGCGAGCGAGGCCGAGCCGCTCATCGAACGGCTGATGCTCGCGGAGCAGCCGGCGGTCGACCCCGCGCTGCGGCCGAGGCACTTCGCCGGCACGGTCGGCACGCTCCATGTCGACGTCCTCGTGAACGGCCCCGACCCGCGCTGCGGCACCGACCGGGTGGGCACCGACGCCGCCACCCTGGCCGCGTACATGACCATCCGCAAGCTCGCGCCGGACCTCGTCCTCAACGTCGGCACCTGCGGCGGGTTCGCGGCGCGCGGCGGAACGGTCGGCAGCCTCTACGTGTCCGAGGGGCCCCTGCTCTACCACGACCGGCGGATCCCGATCGAGCGATTCGCGCTGCAGGCCGCCGGCCGCTGGCCGTCGACCCCGGCGCCGCGCCTCGCGGCCGCGATCGGCGCGCGCCCGGGCATCGTGAGCACCGGCAACAGCCTCGACGCCACCGACGCCGAGCTCGCCTTCTTCGAGCGCGAGCGCGTCTCGGCCAAGGACATGGAGGCCTGCGCGATCGCCCAGGTGTGCGCGCAGTGCGGCGTCCCCTTCGTCGCGGTGAAGGCCGTCACCGACCTCGTCGACCACCCCGAGCCCGTGCAGGAGGCGTTCCTCCGCAACCTTCGCGTCGTGTGCGCCCTGCTCGGCGAGCGCATGGAGGCCGGCGTGCGGTGGCTGGCCGCGCACCCGAGGCGGGCGGGGGAGCTCTGACCGCGCCCCGGTCGACCCCGCGACGGGATGAACGCCCCAGGCGCGGCTCGAACGCGCGACCTCCAGTTTAGGAAACCGGTGCTCTATCCAACTGAGCTACTGGGGCCCGGCGTCCCGCGTCACTTGCCGCGCGCGGAGTCCTGCTCGCCCTTGGCGCCCGCGAAGTACACGAGCGCCCAGATCGAGAGGAAGACAACCCACGCTGCGTTGGCGAAGAGGACGGGCCACATGAT
>CAYSFS010000089.1:0-10712 GCA_964430235.1 uncultured Chitinophaga sp.
GTCGTGAGACGGCCCGGTCAGCGTCGCCTCGAGGTAGCTGTGGCCTCGCAGGCTCGTCGTGATCGCGGGCGTGTCGATGTCCCACATTCCGGTATCGCTGACCACGGCCACGTCGCACGCAAGCTGCCCCGCGTGGGAACGCATGAACGGCTCGAGGCTCGCGCTCCCCGATTCCTCCTCGCCCTCGAGCATCACCGTCACGGGGCAGGGCGGCCCGCCCGCGGCCTCGTGCCACGCGCGGAACGCCTCGATGAACATCATCACCTGACCCTTGTCGTCCACCGCGCCGCGCGCCACGACGCGCTTGCCGTGGGGGCCGTCGACGATCCGCGGCTCGAACGGCGGGCTCTCCCACAGCTCGATCGGGTCCGCCGGCTGCACGTCGTAGTGCCCGTAGTAAAGGACGCGCGGCGCTCCGCTGCCGCCGGTGCCCGGGTGGTGGGCCAGCACCATCGGGTGGCCCGCGGTGCGGACGCTCTCGGCGTTGAAGCCCATGGTGCGAAGGTCGTGCACCAGCGCGTCTGCGCATCGCGCCACGTCGGGTGCGTGCGCGGGGTCGGTCGAGACGCTCGGGATGCGGAGCAGGTCGCAGAGCCGTCCGACGGCCGCGGATTCCTGCGAGTCGATGCGCTTCAGCACGGATTCAAGGGGCGACGCCATGCGCACAGGGTACGGGCGCCCCGGGCACGTGGGTCAGTGCGACCCGGCCCGGAGCATGGCGGCGATGCCGCCGATCCCCGCCACAAGGACGGCGCCCACCACCATCAGCCATCGCGTCGCGGCGGCCTGCACCCGCGCGTCCGCCATCGCGCGCTCGACGTCCCGGGCGGGCGCCGCCGCGTCCAGGCCTTCCATCTGCGCGTAGCTTCGCGGCGGGCGTTCGGCCAGGTCGCACCCGCACCGCGGGCACTCCATCGGCTGCGACGCCGGGATGGCGTCCGCCGACAGCCCGCACTGCACGCATCGGCGGCGCAGGTGGCGGCGCATCAGGGCAGGGGCCTCGCGCGGCATGGCCATCGCCCCTACAGTAGCCCCGCTTTCCGGGAATGCCGCCCGAAAGCGCCCCCGAATTCCGAATGCTCCGCTCGCACGACGACTGGATCCGCCACCTCACCGCCCTCGCGGGCCCGGGAACCGCGCCCGGCCTCGATGGCGTCCCGCCGACCGTGCTGCGCGCGGGCGACGCCGACGCCACGCTGTGGCACGCCGCGTGCGCAGCGCCCGGCGACGCCGCGATCGACGTGGCCGACCGCCTGCTCGCCGCGCGCCCCGGCGACTCGCTGGCCGCGAGCGGCGGCTACGCGGCGCTCGAGGTGTGGACCGAGTGCGAGCTCGGGGCGCTGCACGCGCTCGCGCGGTTCGCGCGCCGGCACCCCGCGGCCTCCCGCGATGCCCGCCTCGCTGAGCTCGTCGCGTGGCACCTCGAGCACACCCAGCCCGACAACGCGACGAACCGCCCGTGGGCGCTCCACGTGTTCCTGCGCGAGGGAACGCCCGAGGCCCGGCTCTACGCCGAGACGCTGCTGCACAACGCCACCGCGTCCGACGCGCGGCACGAGCCGCTGACGCGCTGGATCCTCCTCGACTCCGTGCGCGAGCTGCGCGCGTTGCAGGGTGGGTCGGCGGCTCCGTAGCATCCGCCGCGTGAACAGCCCCGAACGCATCGCCGCATCCGACGCCGTGCCCGCATCCCGACTCGCGTGGATCGCGGGCGCGCTGAACACGGCCGCGCAGCCTTCGCGCTTGGCGGTCGGCTTCGTGGTGGCGCTCCTGCTGTGGGCGCCGGGCCTCGCGTGGGACGCCGCGGTCGGCCCAGTCATCGACCCGCCCGGGCTCCTCGCGGAGCCGTGGGACGACCTCGAGCAGGCCGACGCCGAGCGCACCATGCGGCGCCTCGCCGCCCAGCTCGTGCCCGACGTGAGCTACGAGGGCGCGCGCGTGCCCGCCGCCGAGCTCGCGGCGACGCTCGCGGCGCGCGCGGCCGAGGCCGGCGACGACCCTCAGGCCGAGCGCCTGCTCGCCGCGGCCCGCCGCGTGCGCTCGCTCGCCCCGCTCGGCAGCTTCCAGGCCCTCGCCGCCGCGCAGTCGGACGCGTGGTCCGCCGTGATCGACGGCACGCTCGCGCTCGACCCGCGCCCCGCATTCGCGGGGCTGCGCGCCGCCGCCGTCGACGTCCCCGCCGCGTGCGCACGGCGCGATCCCGTGTTCGCCGCGGCGTTCGGCGCGTGGGCGCTCCTGGTGCTCGCGGTGGGCGCGGGCGCGTTCGCACGCATGGAGTGCGTGCAGGCCGCCGACCGCGGGCTGCTCGACGCGCGGGGCGCGCTCCGCTTCGCCGCGCAGCGCTGGACGTCGCTCGTGATGTCGTGGGTCGGGCCGGTCGCGATCGCGGGCCTCGTGGGGCTCCTGTGCGTGGCATTCGGGCTGCTCTTCCGGACCACCGTGGGCGGATGGGCGGGCGCCGTGCTCTACGCGGTCCCGCTCGCCCTGGGCGCGATCGGCGGCCTCGCGCTGGTCCTCGCCGCGCTGGGGGCGCCCACCGCGCCCGCGGCCGTCGCCGCCGACGGCCTCGATGCGCTCGAGGCGTCGCAGCGCGGGGGCATCTACTTCCTCGCGCGCCCCGTGTGGTGGATCGTCGTCATGCTCACGTCGCTCGCGGTGGTGGCCGCGGGGCTCGTCGTGCTGCGCATCCTCGGGTGGGCGCTCACCGCCTATCCCGCGTTCATGGTCGGCATCGGCTCGGCCGGCGCCGCACCGGACCACGCGCTCGAGGTCTCGCCCGCGCGGTGGTGGCTGCCGGTCGGCGGACCCTCGGCGCTCGTGTGGGGCTGGGTGACGCTCTTCGGCATCGCGGTCACCGGCACCGCCATCTCGCTGGTGTCGGGCGTGGCGACGCGCGCGTACCTGCTGCTGCGCGAGGCCTGCGACGGCCAGCCCACGGGCGCGATCTGGCCCTACGAAGTCCCGGCCGACGTGACGGACCGCCTGCCGCCCGCGAACTCGAACGGCTGACGCCGGGTCAGCCCAGCCCGCCCTTGAGCTCGCGGCCGCTCCCGCCGAACTTCGCGCGGAGCTTGCGCATCGCCGGGTCGTCGGCGCGCGCGGGCATCACGGCCGCGCGGTCGTCGCGCTTGCCGCCCGGGCGGTCCGGCATCGCGGGCCGGTCGAGCAAGGCCTTGCGGCTCAGCGAGATCCGCTTGCGGTCCATGTCGACCGAGAGCACCTTGACCTGAAGCACCTCGCCGACCGTCAGCACCTTGGCCGGCGTCGGGATGCGCTCGTGCGCGCACTCGCTCACGTGGACCAGGCCCTCGATCCCGGGCGCCAGCTCGATGAAGGCGCCGAAGTCCATCACCTTCGTGACGCGTCCGGTGACGGTGGCGCCCGCCTCGATCTCGGCGATCGCGGTGAGCGCGGGGTCGGCGATGGTCTGCTTGCGGCCGAGCGCGATCTTGACCGGCTTCGCCTCGCGGTCGATGCGCAGCACGCGCACCTGCACCACGTCGCCCACCTTCACCACCTGGCCCGGGTCCTTGACGCGCTCGTGCGTGAGGTCGCTGACGTGGATCAGGCCGTCGACGCCGCCGATGTCGGCGAACGCGCCGTACTGCTGGATGCTGGTGATGGTCGCGGTGCGGGTCTGGCCCACCTCGAGCTCGGCGAGCACCTTGTCGCGCATGCGCGCGCGCTCCTCGAGCTGCACGGCCTTGCGGCTCAGCACCATGCGGCCCTTCTCGCGCCGCAGCTCGATGATCTTGCAGGGGAACTTCTCGCCGAGGAACACCGAGATGTCCTCGATGTGGCGGATGTCCACCTGCCCGGAGGGCATGAATGCCTTGTGGTGCGCCACCTCCATGTCGAGGCCGCCCTTGTTCATGCCCACGCAGCGCGCCTCGACGATCATGCCCGCGGACAGGCTGTCGAGATCGCCCTTGTGCGTCGCGCCGGGGCGGCTCACCACCCACAGCTGCTCGAAGGGGTCGAAGCGCTCCTCGACGAACTCGAACTGCTCGCCGGGCGAGGGGGGCGCCTCGAACTGCGTCACGGGGCACACGCCCTGGCGCTTGGGGTCGAACTCGATGAACACCTCGCCGTCATGCACGCGGAAGACCGTGCCCATGCGCACCGTGCGACCGCCGCCCGCGGGGGCGCCGCCCCGGACCGCCGTCGGCCGGTCGGGCACCATGTCCTCGAGGCGCATGTCGCCGAGCGCGTCCTCGATCTCACGCATGAGCTCCGCGTCCATGGCGGCGCGGTCGGTGGATCCGGAGGGCGGCGGGGGCGGGGGCGTCTGGTTCGTCTGGTCCATGGTCGGGCCTGCGGGGGTTGCCTGGGTCGATGGCCGCATCCGCGCGGCCGGACCGCCGAGGCTACCCGATCCCCGTTCGGAACCGATCGCGGTCGATCCCCGAATGCTCCGGTGTGATCACCGGCCCATGGGCCGACCAGGCCGAACCCGGCATCGTCGGTCCGGTTCGGTATTATCGAAAGGCTTGCGCCCGTCGGCCGGCCATCCCTCCTCGCGGAGGGGACGGTGTCTCGGTCCGCATGCATCCACCGACAGAGGAGCCCGCAGTCCACCATGGCAAAGGCAAAGGCCGCTTGGGGCATCGAGATCGGACACGCAGCCATCAAGGCCGTGCGCCTCGAGCGTGACGGCAGCGAGGTCCGCGTCGCCGACTTCGTCGTCATCCCGCACCCGAAGGTGCTGACGACCCCCGACCTGAACGTCGAGGACATGCTCCGGATCTCGCTGGGAGCCTTCATGTCCCAGAAGTCGGTCGAGGGGACGGCCGTCCTCGTCAGCGTCCCCGGCAACGAGGGCCTGGCGCGATTCACGACCCTTCCGCCGCTCCCCGAGAAGGCCATCGCGCAGACGGTGCTGTTCGAGGCCAAGCAGCAGATCCCGTTCCCGCTCGAGGAGGTCGAGTGGGACAGCCACCTCTTCCGCGGCTCGGATTCCCCGGACGTCGAGGCCGGGATCTTCGCGATCCTCAAGGAGAAGGTCGCGCAGCGGCTGAGCCTCTACAAGGAAGTGGGCATCCGGCCGAACGCGCTGACCCTGGGCCCGGTGGCGGTCTACAACTGCATGGTCTACGACCGGGACCTCGACGGCCCCGGCAAGCCGGTCATCGCGTTCCTCGACATCGGCACGCGCGCCACCGACCTCATCGTGGTGAAGGGCGGGCGCTGCTGGATCCGCACGTTCCCCATCGGCGGGCACCACTTCACCGAGGCCATCGCGGCCGCGATCGACCAGATGCCCTACGGCAAGGCCGACCGCCTGAAGGCCGAGGCCGCCACGCACACGCACGCGAAGAAGCTGATGCACGTGATGAAGCCGGTCTTCGAGGACCTGCTCCGCGAGCTGCAGCGCTCCACCAGCCACTACGACTCGCTCAACCCGGACCAGCCGATCTCGCAGATCGTGGGCCTCGGCAACACGTTCCGCATTCCCGGCCTGCGCAAGTACCTGAGCGACCAGCTGGGCATCGAGATCCGCCGGCTCGAGGAGTTCGCGAAGATCAAGGTCGAGGGCACGGCCACCAGCGAGTTCACGGCCAACTCGATGAACCTCGCGACGGCCATCGGCCTCGCGCTGCAGGGCATCGGCCACGCGCCCGTCAACCTGAACCTGTCGCCGGTCGGAAGCCTGCGCGAGCAGGTGTGGATGAAGAAGGCGAAGTGGTTCGTCGCGGCTGCGGCGCTGGTGTGCGCGGCGTCGGCGTCGCTCTTCCTCTTCCTGCCGAAGCCGGTGGGCGACTCGGTCCCCGTCAAGGTGACCAACACGCTGAAGACCGGCCGCGACCATGCCAAGGCGTTCGACGACGCGAAGGCCGCGGCCGACGTCGGCGCGCAGGCGAACAACGTGGTCTTCCTCCTCGAGGACCGCGAGGTCTGGCCGTGGATCGTCGCCGACGTCAACGCGAGCATCGCGTCCGCCGGCGCGCAGGAGGCGCTCTTGGCGCAGTTCGACCCGGCCGCGCCGCCGGTGCCGTACGAGGAGTGGAAGACGGTCGACCTCACCGACCTCGTCGGCCGCTACAAGATGGCCAACGGCAAGCGCACCATGGACGTCACCATGCGCATGGTGGTCCCGCGCGACGGCCGCGGCGCGAAGGATTTCGTGCAGCGGAGCGTGCTCGACTGGCTCAACAAGAACGCCGACCGGCCCGCGGCGCCGTACGTGATCCAGATCCCCTCGACCGGCATCGTGCCCGAGTTCGCCGCGCTCGGCGCGACCGGGCAGCCCACGGAGGAGAAGCCCCTCGGCGGCGGCGAGGAGATCGGGCAGCCCGTGGACACCGGCACCGAGGACTCGGGCGGCGGCATGGGCGGCCTCAGCATGAAGAACAACCCGTCCGAGCAGATCGGCCCCCGTGGCGGAGGCCGACTCGGCGGTTCCGGCGCCGGCATGAACTCGGAGCGGCCGGCCGGGTCGGGCAAGTCGTCCGCCGAGGCCGCGAAGGATCGCCGCGCGGCGCGCGCGTCCATCAAGGTCTCGGCCGCGGAGCCGGTCGACATCGAGAAGGACGCCGGACTGCCGCCTGCGCCAAACCCCTACGCGGGCAAGCCCGCCACGAGCGTCACCATCAAGTTCACCGTGGTCCTGCGCGACCCGGTCGGCCGCCAGGTGGGGTCCGCCGCCCCCGGGGGCGGGGAAGGAGCCCAGCAGTGAGCCAGATCACGGAAGCCATCCAGAACCTTCGGGAGAAGCTCGGCTCGCTCGGCAAGAAGGGCGGGGGCGGCGGGGGCGACTCGGAGAAGTCCGGCGGGTTCGACGCCAAGAAGGCCCTCGCGTGGATCAAGGCCAACCCCGTCAGCGTCGCGTCGATCGGCGTGATGCTGGTGGTGCCCGCGGCCGCGTGGTGGGTCGCCGGCGACATCAAGGCCGAGCGCGTGCGCCTCGCCGAGTCGCGCGCGCAGGAGTGGGCGAACCTCGAGAAGCTCGAGAAGGCATCCATCGAGATCACGCTTCCGGGCCGCGCGGCCGAGGCCATGACGGGCACCGTGAGCTCGAAGTCCGTGAACGCCTACAAGGCGCTCGCGGCGCGGCTCAAGTCCGACGCCGTCAGCGCGCAGCAGCGCGCCCGGGAGATCAACCAGGGCGGCCGCACCAAGCTCATCGCCGAGGTCCGCGTCACGAAGGACAACAGCTCGGTCATCGGCGAGGAGGTCTTCGACGCGGTCCGGGCGCGCGCCGCGGCCGTGCTCAAGGAGCTCAAGGTGCTCGCCCCGCCCGGCGACGATCGGCTCATCGACGACCTGCAGCGGCGCCAGGACGCCTTCATCGCGGCCGAGCGCAAGACCGACCGCAAGTCGCTCGACGCCGACCAGCTCAAGCGGCTGCAGACGTCCCTCGCCGAGACGCGCCTGCAGCTCTATGCCGACACCGCGGGCTCCGCCTCGTTCTACGGCGACCTCGGCGCGCTCGACCTCCCCGGCTCGGCCGGCGAGGCGGGCACGCCCCCTTCCGAGTCGCGCATGTTCGAGTGGCAGTGGCGCCTGTGGGTCCAGGAGGACCTGCTCCGCGCCCTCGCCGATGCGAACGCCGGCTCCCGGAGCGTCCTCGAGGCGCCCGTGAAGCGGCTCGTCTCGATGGCGGTCGGCCCGGACATGGCCGTGAAGCGCGCGGGTCCCGCCGAGGGCGAGGGCGCCGAGGCGCCCCCGGCCGAGGGCGGTGAGGCTCCCCCCGCGGCCGACGGTTCCGCCCCCGGTGAGCCCGGCCTCGCGCCGCCTGCGCCTTCGTACCCGCCGATCGACCTCAAGGCGCCGGTGGAGTACGACTTCTCGCGGACGTTCACCGGCCGCGTGAGCAACGCGCTCTACGACGTCCGCAACGTCACGCTCCGCGTGGTCGTGTCCACCTCGCGAATGCCTGCGCTCATGAACGCGTTGTCCAAGCGGAACTTCATGACCGTGATCGGCATGGAGGTCCGTCCCGCGGACGCGTTCGATGCCGCGGACCTGGGCTACATCTACGGGGCCGAGCCCGTCTCCGAGGTCACGATGGTCGTCGAGACCGTCTGGCTGAAGTCGTGGCTCGCGCGCCTGATGCCCCCGGAGATGCAGAAGGCGAAGGGCACCGACGGCAAGACGTCCGACGACGTCGCCGCCGAGCAAGCCGCCGCCGAGCCGAGCGCCTGAGCCACCCACCCCAAGGAACACGGAAGACCCAATGAAAGTCAAGGGAATCAACGTCTTCGAGCAGCACCTCGAGAAGATGGTCCTCGGCTTCGCCGTGCTGGTGGCCTTCGGGCTCGTCGGCATGGAGCTGCTGCTGGTGCCCGAGGTCAAGGTCGGCAGCAAGTCGGTCTCGACCCGCGAGGTCGACGGCATGCTCGAGTCGAAGGCGTCGCAGATCGCCTCCAAGCTCGAGGGTGCCGACGGCCTGGTCGACAAGGACGGCAAGCCGATGCCGACCGAGGACCAGATCGAGCTCGCGACCGCGAAGTTCGAGCGGCGCATGTCGCAGGACGTCGCGCCCGCGAAGCAGCTCGCGCTCACCGCGCCGAGCTTCAACGGCATGCTGGTCAAGTCCGGCCTCGCCGCCGCGGACGTCGTCTACCACGTCCCCGCGCCCCCGGCGCTCGCCATGGTGGGCGTCCAGGAGACGGCCGACGCGCTGACGCCGGAGTCGGCGAAGGAAGCGGCGAAGGCGTCGGCCGCCCTGGCCGCGCGCTTCGGCACGGACATGTCCGTGCCGAAGGACGTCGTGTGGACGACGCCGGTCGCCCGGATCGACCTCAAGGCCATTCGGGCGGACCTCGCGGCGGCGGAACCCGACGCGAACCCTCCGCGCGCGGCCATCCCGAGCGTGTGGTTCCAGAACACGGCCTACGTTCTCGACGTGGTGTTCGAGCGCCGCGAGCGGCAGGCGGACGGTGCTTGGGGCGAGCCGGTCGTCGTGCCCGTGTTCGCCGCACGCCCGGCCGAGATCACCTTCCGAGGCCGCATCGACGGCAGCGAGAGCGCCGGCGCCTCGCTGCGCGATGACGTGTTCCAGATCCTTGGCGTTGACGAGAACCAGGAAGAGGTGCTCCAGCCCTCGTTCTACGACACGGTCAACGGGGCCTTCGTGTCCCCGGAGGTGCTGGCCGAGGCGGCGACCGCCTCTTCGGGCGGGGCGCCGGACCAGGCGGCCGCGCAGCGGCGCATGATGCAGCTCCAGACCCAGCTCATCGACCGCCGCCGTCGGGCCGATGCCCTCCGGGCCGAGCTCGGGAAGATCGGCGGTCTCTGGGACGAGGAGAAGGAGCGCAAGGCCGAGGAGGACCGCAAGCGCGAGGAGCGTGAGCGGAAGAAGAACGAGAAGGCCGGCGGCGGAGGTGGCGGAGGCGGCGGTCCCGGCGGCGGCGGCCTCGGCGGCGGCGGCGCGATGAACGGCCGCGGCAACAGCCAGTCGGACGACAAGGAGCTGAAGAGGCAGCAGGCCGAGCGTCGCTCGAAGTCCGCGCAGCTCAAGCGCATTGAGTCCGAGATCGCGCGGATCGAAGGCGATCTCGGCGCGGCCGCACCGAAGGAAGGGACGCCTGCCGCGGCGGCGCCCACGCTGGCATCGAAGGATGAGCTCCTGGTCTGGGGCCACGACCTCGAGGTCGAGCCCGGCAAGACGTACCAGTACCGCTGCCGCGTCCGGGTCTACAACCCGTTCTTCGCGCGCAAGAACATGCTGGTCGAGGAGCAGCAGAACCTCGGTCTCGCCGATCGGGTCGCGCTCGATTCGCCGGTGAGCCCGTGGTCCGGCGAGATCCGCGTTTCCCAGAGCCTGCGGTGCTTCCTCACGCGTGCGACCGTGGGAGACGGAACCGGCAACCTCGGGTCGGCACGGTTCGAGGTCTATCGGCTGGTGGACGGGAAGTGGCGGGTGTCGGACGTGAGCGTCCAGCCCGGCGAGCGGATCGGCCGTCCCGATGCGAAGAACGGCGGCATCGACTTCACCACCGACTACTACGTGATCGACGTCGTCGAGGACATCGCGGGAGCCGCAAAGTCCGAGGCCCGGCCTGCGGCCGGCGGTGTTCGCGAGCGTCGGGGCATGGTCGTCATCGGATCAATCACCGAGCCAGGCTTGCGCATCCGCATTCCTGCCGAGGACATGGCCGATCCCGACCGTATGAAGCTCCGCGAGCAGGCCTCCACGGCGCGCGCCTCCGCAGGGGACTCTGCGGACGGCGCGGCCCCCTGATGAACGTTCCATCGCGACGTGATTCGATGCGGGCCGTGGACAACCTGTTCACGGCCCGCCTGTTTTTGCCCGAATAACGGCCCCAAGGCACCAATAAGAACGTCTTCAAGAAAAACCGATCGGAGAGCGGCTCCACCCCCTTGACGGCAACGGGCAACTCAGTACCATTTCCGATCCCCCAACAGCCACAGCTGATGCGGGCTCTTTGACAAGTGAAGCGTTGGTCGTGCGCGCCAGACACGTAGTGCGCCGCGGGCTTGATTTGCCGCGGAATGCAGCGACTGGCAGCGCAAGTGAATTGAAACACCGAGAACGATCTCGAGATTGTTTGGGTCGTCGGCGTGCGTGAGCAGTGTGACGCACGTTCGATTGTCCGGATCCGCAAAGTCCGGACGTGGCATGCCCAGCCCCGCAGGGGGTCAGGTAGGCATGGCCAAGACTGAAAGGGCACATGATGGATGCCTTGGCATCGAGAGGCGATGAAGGACGCGAGAACCTGCGATAAGCCGAGAGGAGCCGGTAACTA
>CAYSFS010000090.1:0-2146 GCA_964430235.1 uncultured Chitinophaga sp.
CTGGCACCCGTCCGACGACGCGTCCGTCGCGCTCAGGCGCTCGCTCCTCCGCCACCGCGGCGTCACCGCCTGGCTCACGGGGCTCTCCGGCTCGGGAAAGAGCACCATCTCCGCGGACGTCGAGCGCCGGCTGCTCGAGGCCGGCATCGCCGCCGCGCGCCTCGACGGCGACAACCTGCGCCACGGGCTCAACGCCGACTGCGCGTTCGACGCGGCCGGGCGCGCCGAGGCCGTGCGCCGCGCGGGCGAGGCGGCGGCGCTGCTTTCGGGCGCCGGTCTCGTCACGCTGGTCGGGATGATCAGCCCGTACCGCGCCGACCGCGACCGCGTGCGTGCGCGCCACGCCGCGTGCGGCGTGGCGTTCCTCGAGGTGTTCGTCGACGCGCCGCTGGCCGTGGCCGAGTCGCGCGACCCGAAGGGGCTGTACGCACGCGCGCGCGCCGGCGAGATCCGCGGCTTCACGGGGATCGACGACCCGTACGAGGCGCCGCCGGCGCCCGAGGTCCGGCTGCCGACCGGCGAGCGGGACGCGGAAGATTGCGCGCAATTGCTCTTCGACGCGATCGTCTCGGCCGCCCGCGGGAAATGATCCCCGCAACGACCGCGCAATGCACACCGCATTGCAGTATCTTGGGCGCGATGAGCGAAGCCCACACCACGAAGTCCAAGCGCACGCACCCCGCGAAGTCCCATGCCCGCACCAAGCGCGCCGCGAAGGCGCCGCGCAAGCACGTGAAGGCGCAGCGCATCTCCGACGAGATCCGCACGCTCGCCGCCGAGGTCAAGGACCTCCGCTCGCTGCGCTCGAAGTACGAGCAGCTGATGACCGAGCACAACGGCCTCCTCGGCGCCCTGCGCGAGCTCTCGACCGAGCTCGCCGGCGACGCCCGCGCGGCATGGAACGACTACCGCAAGGGCCGCGGCGCCGCGGGAGCGCTCCCGGGCCGCACGCGCGTGCGCGCGCCGAGCTCCGAGGTCGACTCGATGACGGCCAAGCTCCTGGCGTCGCTCCCGACCGCGTGGAGCACCAAGGACGAGATCTGCAAGGGCGCGGGCCTCGACCCCAAGGCCGCGAACTCCGCGTTCCGCCGGTTGGTGCTGGGCTACCGCCGCGACGGCAAGAAGGTGGCCGCGGCGCTCGAGTCCAACGGCAAGCGCGGCACCGAGGGGCGGTACCGCAAGCGCTGAGCGCGCGGCGCGGCCAAAGCCGGCCCCCGGCCCGACCGCGCACGCCTTCCGTCATGCCCGACGACCTCCTGCGCCGCATGCACCACGCCGCGGCCGCCGCACGCGCGGCGGCCGCGGCGATCGCATCGGTGGGCGACCCTGCCGCACTCGCCTCGGACGCCGTGATGGACAAGGGCGCGGCCGGGCCGGCCACGGTCGCCGACCTCGCGGGCCAGGTGGCCGCGATCCGCGCGCTGCGCTCCGCCGAGGGCCCGCGGTGCCGAATCATGGCGGAGGAGAGCCTGGATGAGGTGGATCGCCTCGGCGGCGAGGCGATCGTCGAGCAGGTCGTGCGCGCGCTTTCCGGCGCCGGGCTCGCACTCTCGCGCGACGAGGTGCGCGACACGCTCGCCCTCGGCGTCGACGCAGGCGGCGCGGAGGGCGAGTGCTGGGCGATCGACCCGCTCGACGGCACGAAGGGCTACCTGCGCGGCGGCCAGTTCGCGATCGCGGTCGGGCTGCTGCGCGACGGCGTGCCCGTCGCGGGCGCGGTGGCGGCGCCTCGGCTCGCCGCGCACGGCACCGATGCCGGCACGGGCACGGTGTTCCTCGCGGCCGCGGGGCAGGGCGCGTGGCAGGAGCCGCTCGCGGCCGCCGGCGACGCGCGCACGCCGATCCGCGCCCGCGCATGGTCGCGCGGCGACGCGGTGCGCCTCGGCGGGAGCGTCGAGCGCGCGCACAGCGCCTCCGACGCGCTCGAGGCCGCGGCCGCCGCGCTGGGAGCGGTGGTCCCGGTGCGCGTCGACAGCCAGGCCAAGTACGCGCTGGTGGCGCGCGGGGATGCCGACGCGTACGTGCGCCGCAGCCCGTCGCCCGGCTACCGCGAGTGCGCGTGGGACCACGTCGCGGGCGCGTTGGTGGCCCGCGAGGCGGGCTGCACCGTGACCGACGTGCACGGCCGGCCGATGGACTTCGGCGG
>CAYSFS010000090.1:2246-7083 GCA_964430235.1 uncultured Chitinophaga sp.
ATCGCGCTCGTCGGCGGCTTCGGCGACCTCGTCGTCAAGCTGCGTGGATCGCTGATCGCCGCCCTCCGCGCCGCCGGCCACGAGGTGGTCGTCTGCGTGCCTGCGCCGTCGGCCGAGGCACGCCCCGGCGTCGAGGCCGGCCTGCGCGAGCTGGGCGCGCGGCTGGTCGAGTCGCCGCTGGTGCGGTCGGGCACCAACCCGCTGGGCGAACTGGCCCTCGCCACCTGGTACGCCGACTTCATGCGGCGCGAGCGCCCGGACGCGGTGCTTGCCTACAACCCGAAGCCCGTCTTCTACGCCGTGCCGGCCGCGCGCCGCGCGGGGGTGCGAACGGTGGTCGCGATGATCAGCGGCCTCGGCTACGCGTTCACGAGCCAGGAACTGAAGGCCCGCGCGCTGGCGCTGGTGGCCATGAGCCTCTACCGGCGCTCGCTGCCCCTGGCCGACCGCGTCGTGTTCCAGAACTCCGACGATCGGCAGATGTTCGAGCACCTCGGGCTCCTCGGCGGCGTGCGCGACGTGCGGCTCATCCCGGGATCGGGCGTCGACCTCGCGCGCTTCGCCGAGGCCCCGCTGCCCGCCGCCGGCCGCGTCGAGTTCCTCTTCGTGGGGCGCCTGCTGCGCGACAAGGGCGTCGTGGACTTCGTCGACGCCGCGCGCGCGCTGCGGGCGCTGCGCACCGACGACGGTCGCTTCGGGTTCCGCGTCGCGGGCTTCCTCGACGAGAATCCCTCGGGCGTCACGCGCGCCGAGCTCGAGGAGTGGACGCGGTCCGGCACGGTCGATTGGCTGGGTCGCCTGGAGGACGTGCGCCCCGCGCTGGCCGCGTGCACGGTGTTCGTGCTCCCGAGCCACCGCGAGGGCATGCCGATGGCCGCGCTCGAGGCCATGGCCACCGGGCGCGCGGTGGTGACGTGCGACGTCGCCGGCTGCCGCGAGGCCGTGGTCGATGGCGAGAGCGGCATCCTGGTGCCGCCGCGCGCGCCGGCGGCGCTCGCGGTCGCGATGGAGCAGTTCCTCGAGGACCCGTCGCTTGCCTCCCGCATGGGCCGCGCCGCGCGTACCCGCGCCGAGCGCGAGTTCGACAGCGTGAAGGTCAACGCCCGGATGATGGCCGCGCTGGGCGCGTGATCCCGAGGGCCGGGGCCCTCCGGCCGCGCCTCCCGCTCACCGCGCCGCGAACCCGATGACTCGGCCCGGGGCGTTGCCGATGTCTCGGCAGACGGCGCTGTACATGTAGCCGTCGACGACCTTGCCGTACATGACGAAGTTGCGGCTCCCGTCCTGGCACCAGAAGTCAATGGTGCCGTCGTCGTTCCAGTCGCGCACGTCGAGGATGGGCTTGTTGGCGAAGCCCGCGCGCTTCACGCCGACGCGGATGAACGTGCCGTCGTCGTCCTGGCCCATGTAGTCGATCTCGACGTCCTTGCCCTGCCAGATGAGGTCGGCCTGCCCGTCGCCGTTCGCGTCGCCGACGCCCGCCAGGCGCATGGAGCGCCCGCGCGAGGAGAGCAGCGGGTAGGTCGCGGTGCCGCGGTCGACCAGCATCACGCGCACCGCGCCGGTGGTGCGCTCGCGCAGCAGCAGGTCCTCGGCGTTGCGCGCGGTGAACGCGCCGAGCGAGAGCTCCCAGTCGCCCTCGGGAAGCTCGAAGTCCTCGGACGTGCCGATCGCCCCGCCCTCGATGGTCCACACCGTGATCTGGCGCGGGTCGTCGACGTCGCGGAGGAAGATCTCCTCCTTGCGGTCGCCGTCGGTGTCGGCCACGAGCACGGCCTCGTACCCGGCGGGCAGCGTGTCGATGGTGCGCGTCGAGACGATGGTGAACTCGTCGCGCTTCCAGTACTTGAGCACGTTGCCGGAGTCGACCCACACCACGTCGCCCGAGAGGTCGCCGTTGAGGTCGCCGAGGCCGACGAGCGTCGCGCCGGCCGGGAGCCGCGTGAAGAACCGGAACTCGGGGCGCACGTTCGAGTGCTTGCCGTCGGTCTGGAGCAGGAAGATCCGGTCGCCGTTCACCGCGACGGCGCTGCCCTTGATCAGGCCCCACTCGTAGCGGATGGGCGCGAGCGGCGTCTCGATGGCGCCGGGGCCCGCGGTGATGCCCGTGGTGGGCGTGCCGCCGCCGGTGATGCCGCCGCCGGTGCCGCCGCTGCCGTCGCCGGGCGCGTCGTCGCCGCCGGGGCGCCCGTCGGGGCCGAGCGGTCCCGCCACGGGCCCGGCCGCGTCACCGGGCTCCTGGCCCACCGGCGCGAGCTTGAACTCGAACGGGAAGACGGTGCCGAGCTGGCCGGTCGGCGTGTCGGCGCCGCACAGCGAGAACATCGGGAGCGTGGGCGCGGTCGCGATCGAGCGGCCCATGCTGGAGTTCGAGGTGACCACCGACGGGCTCCACAGGTCGCCCGAGACCGGCCCGGTGGACCGGATGGCCCAGCCCGCGCCCGGGCGCCGCGTGAACGCGAAGCCCGCGCCTGCGTTGGCGATCTGCGTGAACGAGATGCCGTCCTTGCCCACCACGCTGGCGATCGCGGTCTCGTAGCCGGGCGCGCCCACCATGACCTGCGGCGGATCCGTGTCGCTCATCGCGACGGCGTAGCCGAAGTTGTTGTTGACGTTGTCGCTGCGCGGAAGCAGCGTGCCGTCGAGGGTCCACGTCGAGCCGCCGTTGGAGCTCGCGTAGACGAACGCGAGCCCGTTGCCCGCGCGCTGGGTCGTCGCGCCGCTCGTGGCGGTGGGAGAGCCGACGGCGACCCACTTGGAGTCGTCGCCGTCGAAGCACGCCACCGACGAGCCGTAGCCGCCTCCCGCCGCCACCGTGGTCGCCGTGAGCCGCGTCGCCTCGGTCCAGTCCTCGCCGGACTTCGGGCGCGTGTAGACGATCGCGCTGCCCGCGTTGATGCGGCCCTGCACGTCGTCGTTCTGCACGCCCACCACGAGCACGTTGCCGCTGATCGCGACCTTCGTGCCGCTCTGGTCGTTGGCGCCGCCGCCCGCCGGCTCGATGCGCTGGTCCTGGCGGTAGGTGCCGTCCTCGCGGCGGTCGAACATGAACACGGCGCCCGTGTTGGAGTCGCCGAAGAGCGGGCATCCCACCGCGATGGTGCCGCGGTTGATGGCCACGCTGAAGCCGAACTGGTCGATCGCGGCCAGCGTCGGCGGCGCCAGCACCTGCGAGGGCGCCCGCGTCTCCTCGCCGAAGCCGAGCGCCTCGGCCGACGCGCCCCAGCCGTCCTTCTCCCTGCGATAGACGAACGCCGCGCCCGCGAACGCCTGGTTGCGCGAGTAACCCCACGCGCCCACCACGATGTCCTCGGTCTCGGAGTCGATGCCCACGCTGCAGCCGGTCTGCATCAGCGCCACCTCGGGGCCCACCAGGCGCTGCAGGAACGTCCACTCTCCCGTGGCGTCGTCCAGCTCGAACACGAACGCCGCGCCGGCGCCGTTGAAGGACGTGGCCTCGTCGGTCTCGGGGTCGTTGAACGTGAGCCGCACGTCGGGCGCGCCGATCACCGCGTAGCGGTCCGACATCGCCATCGAGAAGCCGAAGCGGCAACCGGGCTGCGGGGCCGCGTCGCTGTCGGCGGGAACCACCAGCCGCGGGCCGGGCACCCACGCGACGATCTTCTCTGGGCCCTGCGCGGCGGCCGGGGCGAGGATCGCGAGCGTGGCGGCGCAAGCGAGGGCGGGGATTCGGAAGTTCATGCGGTTCATGGGGTTCGGGCGCGGCGCCCTCACAAGTATCTATGATTCTCGGGTCGGCTCTGGATCGGTCGGGCTGACGAAATTCGCCCAATTGCCCCAATATTCGCGTCCGAAGGGCGTTTCGCCCGAATGCGTCGCCCGTTGACGGGCGTCGGCAGTGCCGGATGTCCGAGAACCAGGAGCACCCCATGCGCACGCGCACGTTCATCGCCCGTCCCTCGAGCCTCTCGTCCACCACGGGCGGCCTGTTCGCCGCGGCAGTGGCCGCGGTCGCCTTGACCACGGCCGATGCACTCGCCGTGCAGGCGCCCGCGCAGGGTGCCGGGCAGGCCCAGGACGGCGGGGGTGGTGGGCGTGGGCAGGGCGGCGGCGGCGGCCGCGGCATGGGCCGCGGCATGTTCGGCGGCATGGGCCGCGGCATGGGAATCCAGAACCAGTTCCGCGAGGCCTTCGAGCCCGACTTCGTGCGGCGCGACATCCCGCTCTTCAAGGAGCAGCTCTCGCTCGAGGACGCGCAGATGGTCATCGTCGAGCAGCTCATGCGCGACTACGAGGACGCCTTCGAGCCCGCGCGCGAGGCCATGATGGAGCAGATGCAGGACATCGGCCGCCAGATGATGGCCCCGATGATGGGCCCCGAGATGCAGCAGCGCTGGCAGGAGACCATGCAGGCCGCGCGCGACCAGATGGAGCAGATGGCCGCCGAGAAGGGCGGCGAGCTCACGCCCGAGGAGCGCCAGCGCTTCTTCCGCGAGCAGATGGAGAAGATGGGCGAGACGGTCCGCGCCGAGATGAAGACGAGCGGGGCCTTCGACCAGATGCGCGCGTCGCTCGGCGAGATGGTCACCGACTTCAACGCGTGGCAGGGAACGAAGTCCAAGCTGCGCGCCGGCTTCGTCGACGGCATGAAGGCCGCGCTGTCCGAGCCGCAGTCGCAGAAGTGGCCCGCGTTCGAGCGCTTCCTCTCGCGCGAGAAGACGCTTCCGCGCTCGACCATCAGCGGCGAGGGCGTCAACCTCTTCATCGTGCTCGACGAGGCCGGGCTCTCGAAGGAGACGTTCGCGAAGCTGCAGTCGATCATGGACGAGTACGAGCTCCAGCTCGACGCCGCGCTGAAGGCGCGCAACGACTTCCT
>CAYSFS010000090.1:7183-10620 GCA_964430235.1 uncultured Chitinophaga sp.
GTTCGACAAGAACAACGACGGCACCATCGACGACACCGAGCGCGAGGCCATGATCCAGGAGTTCCGCCAGCGCGGCGGGGGATTCTTCGGCGGCGGCGGCGGCGGCGGCCGTGGCGGCAACGGCGGCCAAGGTGGCGGCGGCGGCCGTGGCGGCAACGGCGGCGCGGCCGGCGGCAACGCCCCCCAGGCACCGAACTGAACCCGCGGCGCACCGCGATCGTCTGATATCCACGCCCGGATTCCCCCTGATCGCTTCGATCGCGGGGAATCCGGGCTATGTTTCCGACGTCCGGGCCGACGCGATCCAGGAGCCCCACGCGTGAAGACCCGACTGCTCCCGTTCCCCGCCGCCGCATTCGTCGTCGTCCTCGCGGCGCACGCGCACGTCGACGACCCGAAGGCCCGTGACCTGCTCCCGCCGGTGTACGGCCCGGTGTTCCGTGCGGCCGAGGGCGGTTCCGTCGCCGAGACGTTCGACGCCTCGGGCATCCTGCTCAAGAGCTGGATCCCGCTCAACGGGTTCCCCGGCTCGCCCACGTCCGGCAACGACTGCTGGGGCCACGTGAGCCCCGCGGGCCGCGAGTACGCGATCATCGGGCTCTCGAACGGCACCGGCTTCGTCGACATCACCGACCCGGGCAACGCACAGGTCGTGGGTCACGTCACGGGCCCCACCAGCCTGTGGCGCTGCGTCAAGACGTTCGGCCAGTTCTGCTACGCCGGCAGCGAGGGCGGCAACGGCGTCCAGGTGATCAGCCTCGCGAACATCGACGGGCTCTCGGCCGGCCCGCGCGTGTCGTTGGTGCGCGAGGTCGCCTCGGCTGCCGCGACGCCCGCGACGCACACCATCTTCGTCGACACCGCGAGCGGGTTCCTGTACCGCGCCGGCGGCGGCTCGAACGGGCTCCGCATCTACGACCTCAACGCCGACCCGTCGAACCCCGTGCTCGTGGGCGCGTGGGGCGACGTCTACGTGCACGAGGTGCAGGTGGTCACGTACTCGAGCGGGCCGTACGCCGGCAAGCAGGTGGCGTTCTGCTGCGGCGGCGCCAACAGCGGCTTCGTGAACACGGGCGTCTACATCGTGGACGTCACGAACAAGGCCGCTCCCGCGCTCATGGGCTTCGCCACCTACCCGGGCGCGAAGTTCTGCCACCAGAGCTGGCTCTCGAACGACCGCGCGCGCATCTACATCAACGACGAGCTCGACGAGGGCGACACGGTGGGCGTGACCTCGACCATCGTGATGAACGTCGCGAACCTCTCGGCGCCGTTCACCGAGGGTTCGTTCACGAACGGCAACCCGGCCATCGGCCACAACCTGTACATCGGCCCGGGCAACCTGCTGTACGAGGCGAACTACCGCAGCGGCGTGCGCGTGTTCGACCTGAACGCCAGCGCGTCGAACCCGCCCGAGATCGCGCACTTCGACACGTGGCCCGGCGACGACCTCCCGCAGTTCAACGGCCTCTGGAACGTGTGGCCCTGGTTCCCGAGCGGCACGTTCATCGGCAGCGACCTGAACCGCGGGCTCTTCGTGTGGCAGTTCGGGACGCCGCCGCTGTCGTTCGCGTACCCCGACGGGCTGCCCGCGCTGGTTCCGCCCGCGGGCGCGAGCGTGACGATCGAGGCGGTGCCCGCCGCGGGCCAGTCCATCCCGGCCGGCGCGATGCGGATGCGCGTGAGCGTCGCGGGCGGCGCGCCCGTCACGGTTCCCATGCAGGCGCTGGGCGCGAACCGGTACCGCGGTGCGTTCCCGCCGATGGCGTGCGGCGCCTCGGTGACGTACTCGTTCCTCGCGGAACTCCCGTCGGGCACGTTCGCCGACCCGGGCGGCGACCGGTCCGCGACGGTGGCCACCGGCGAGCAACTTGCGTTCGACGACCCGTGCGAGGCGCAGGGCGGATGGTCGCTCTCGGCGGCGTCGGACACCGCGACGGCCGGCCGCTGGGTGAACGCCGACCCCGTCGGCACCGTCGCGCAGCCCGAGGACGACCGGTCGCCCGCGGGCACGCGCTGCTTCGTCACCGGAAACGGCGCCGTGGGCGGTGCGGCCGGCGCCGCGGACGTCGACGGCGGCACCACCACGCTCGTCTCGCCCGCGTTCGACGGGCGCGGGGCCGGGGCGACCGTGTCCTACTGGCGCTGGTACTCGAACGACCAGGGGCAGAACCCGAACTCCGACACCATGCCCGTCTCGATCAGCGCCGACGGCGGCTCGACGTGGACGCTGCTCGAGGACGTGAGCGAGAACGCGGGCGCGTGGGTGCAGCGCTCGTTCAGGATCGCGGACTTCGTGACGCCCACGGCCACCATGCGCCTGCGGTTCGTGGCGCAGGATGCAGGCGCCCCGTCGCTCGTGGAGGCCGCGGTGGACGATGTTCGCGTGTCGCGTTTGGAATGCGTCAGCCCGCGCCCGGCCGACCTCAACGGCGACGGCGCGGTGGACGGCGCGGACCTCGGCATCATGCTCGGCGGATGGGGCGCGGGCAGCGGTCCGTCCGACCTCAACGGCGACGGCGCGGTGGACGGCGTGGATCTCGGCATGCTGCTCGGCGACTGGGGCGCTTGAACGGATTCGCGCCCGCGGGCGGCCCCGGCTCGCCGGGCTCGCCGAGCAGGGGCGCTTCGTGTTCAATGCGACCATGCAGATCTCACGCCGACGCTTCGTCCTGACGTCGCTCGCGACGCCGATCGTCTTCAGCACCGTGTCGGGCCTGCGCCGCGCGACGCCCTGGGCCAACGAGAAGCTGCGCGTGGCCAAGGTGGGCTGCGGCGGCATGGGCACGAACGACCTCATGGAGACCGCCGGCCACAAGATGGTCGAGATCGCCGCGCTCTGCGACATCGACCGCCGGCAACTCGACGCGCTGCGCCTGGGAACGAAGGACGACAAGGGCAACGCGGTGGCCCCGCGCTTCCCCGCCGTGCCCGCGTTCGCCGACTGGCGCGAGATGTTCGCGAAGATGGGCGACCGGTTCGACGCCGTGGTCGTCAGCACCGCCGACCACATGCACGCGCCCATCGCGATGGCCGCGATGAACATGGGCAAGCACGTCTATTGCCAGAAGCCGCTCGCCCACGGCGCGTGGGAGAACCGGCGGCTCGCCGAGGTCGCCGCGGCGAACCCGAGGCTCGTCACGCAGATGGGCACGCAGCGCATCGCGACGCAGTGGCGCAAGTGGGGCGGGAAGCTCCTGCGCGACGGCGTCATCGGCCCCGTGAAGGAGATCCACGCGTGGACCAACCGCCCCGCGGGATGGTGGCCGCAGGGCAACGAGCGTCCCGCGGGAAGCGACCCCGTGCCCGAGTGGCTGTCGTGGGACCTGTTCCTCGGGGTCAGCCAGTCGCGGCCGTGGAAGGACGGCTACACGCCCTTCAACTGGCGCGGCACGATCGACTGGGGCACGGGCGCGTTCGGCGACATGGGCTGCCAC
>CAYSFS010000091.1:0-10558 GCA_964430235.1 uncultured Chitinophaga sp.
CGGCGGCAGATGATCTCGAAGAACAGGGTGGGGCGGTCCTGCAGCGGCTTGCTGAAGAGCTGCAGCAGGTAGCCCTCGTCGTCGGCGTCCACCAGGATGCCGAGGTCCTTGATGCGCTGGTGGTCTTCCTTTACCGCCGCGTGGCCGTGCTGGCGGAGCATGGCGTCCACGCGCGCCCACACGCCCTGGTAGTAGGCGTCGGGGATGGTGAGGAAGTCCACGCCGCGGCGGCGAAGCTCGGCGACGCTCGCGAGCTCGTCGTCGGTGCGCAGCGCCAGGTGCTGCACGCCGGGGGTCATGTCGTGCCACTCGAGGTACTCGAGGATCTGGCTCTTCTTCTTGCCGGCGGCGGGCTCGTTGATCGGGAACTTGATGAGCTGGTTCCCGCTCGCCATCACCTTCGACATCAGCGCCGAGTACTCGGTGGAGATGTCCTTGTCGTCGAAGTGCTTGAACATCGAGAAGCCGAGGACGTGCTCATACCACTCCACCCAGCGGTTCATCTTGCCTTCCTCGACGTTGCCGACCGCGTGGTCGACGAACTTGAGGCCGCAGGGGTGCTGGCGGTTCCACTCGTTGAGCGCGAAGGCCCCGAACGGGCGGAAGCCCGGCATGAACGTCGCGCCCTGCTTGACCTCGGGCAGCGCGTAGGCGCCGGTGCGGCTGACGAAGGTGTGCGTGGCGCGCCCGTAGGTGTGCACCGCGGCCGTGGTGACCGATCCCTTCGCGTCGCTTCGGGTGGTCGGCTCCTGGGCGCTGGTGCCGCCGTTGCGCACGGCCTGCTTCCACGCGGCCTCGGCGTCGAACACCGTGAACGCGATGTCCTTGATGCCGTCGCCGAAGCGGCGGATCTCGTCGGCGGCCGGGTGGTCCTTCGTGAGCGGCGTCTCGAGCAGGAACCGGATGTTGCCCTGCGTCAGGAGGTACTGCGCGGACTGGCGGTTGCCCGTGGTGAGGTCGTTGATCTGGTCGACCTGGAACCCGAACGCCGAGGCGTAGAAGAACGCCGACTGCTTGGCGTTCGCGACGTAGAACCGGACGTGGTCGACGTCGATGAGGGCGAGCGGGTCGGTGCCCGCGGACGGGCGCGTGACGGGGCTGGTCGCGACGGAAGTCATCCCGGAATCATAGTGCCCACGGCACGTCCGGCGACGCCGCGGGACGGCCGCGCGCCGCGCCGGGCGCGTTCAGAACCGGATGACGGTGTGCACGTCCCGCGGCGCGATCAGCGCTCGGCCCCCGAGGTCGGCGAGCTCGATGAGGGCCGTGGCGCCCGCGACCACGCCGCCCACGCGCTCGACGAGCTCGCAGCACGCCTTGAGCGTGCCGCCCGTCGCCAGGAGGTCGTCGACCACCAGCACCTTCGTGCCCGCGGGGAAGGCGTCCGCATGCATCTCGAGCGAGTCCTTGCCGTACTCGAGCGTGTACGAGACCGACACGGCCTTGCTCGGGAGCTTGCCTGGCTTGCGCACGGGCACGAACCCGCACCCGAGCGCCTGCGCCACCGCGACGCCGAAGATGAAGCCGCGGCTCTCGGCACCCACCACCACGTCGAACTTGTGCCCGCGGAACGGGTTCGCCATGAGCTCGACCGCGAGGGCGAGCGCGCCCGGGTCCGCGAGCATCGGCGTGATGTCGCGGTACATGATCCCCTTCTTCGGGAAGTCGGGCACCGCCCGGATGAGGCGCGCGACGTGTTCGACCGGGTTCTGCTGGGCTCGCATGCGCCGAGGGTTATATCATTCGGGCATGACGCGCACGTCGCGAACGACCAAGCTCGAGGTGGTGGAGCCGATCGGCAAGCGGGTCCTCATCCGCAAGGACGAGGACAAGAAGGTGACCAAGGTCGGCATCCACCTGCCCGACAAGATCGAGATCCCCACGATCACGGGGCGCGTGGTGGCAATCTCGGCCGAGGTGGCGAAGGACGACAACTACCCGATCGAGCAGTACGACCGCGTGCTCTTCAACCCCAAGCACGGCGTGCCCGTGGACTTCGAGGGCGACAACCGCCTGTTCGTCATCCCCGTCGAGGACATCGTCGCGGTGTTCCGCTCGGCGGGCGAGGCGAAGGACTGATCCGCCCGATGGCCGCCGCCGGCGAACCGCGCACGGTGGCCGCGATCGGCCCGTTCGCGCGCGAGGTGCGAGCGCCGGGCTCCAAGAGCCTGACGAACCGGGCGCTGGTCCTGGCGGCGCTGGCGCGCGGGTCCACGGTGCTGCGGCACGCGCTCCGGTCGGAGGACACCGACGCGCTCGCGCGCGCGATCACGGCCATGGGCGTGCGCGTCGAGGCCGGGCCGGGCGGCGACGCGTTCACCGTGCATGCCGGCGAGGGGGGGCTTCCCGCGGGCGACGAGGTGCGCGTCGACCTCGGCGACGGCGGGACGCCCACGCGCTTCACGTTGGCGCTCGCGGCGCTTGCGCCGCGCGTCACGACGATCGACGGCAGCGCGCGCATGCGCGAGCGGCCCGTCGCGGACGGCGTGGGGATGCTGCGGGCGCTCGGCGCGGATGCCGCGTGGCCCGAGGCGGAGGGCCGGCTGCCGGTGCGCATGGACGGCCGCGGCGGCCCGCCGCGCGGCGGCACGCTGCGCGTGGGGAAGGTCGCGAGCAGCCAATTCGTCAGCGCGTTGATGCTGACGGCATGCCGCATGCCCCACGAACTCACGATCGAGTTCGATGAGCCGCCCACGAGCGCCAGCTACGTGGAGCTGACCGCGGACGAGCTGCGCGCGTGGCGCGTGCCCGTCGACGAGTTTCGCGCGCCGGGCGGCGCGCTGCGCTCGGTGCGCGTGCGCGGCGCCGTTCCCGACGCGGGCGGCGAGCGCACGGTCGAGCCGGACGCCTCGAGCGCGCTGTACTGGGCCGCCGCGGCCGCGCTGGTCCCGGGGAGCTCGGTGACCGTCCCGGGCCTCCCGCGCGCGTCGCGCCAGCCGGACATGCGGGCGATCGAGGTGCTTTGCGCCGAGGGCGCCGTGCTCGAGGACGCGCCCGCGGGGATCCGCGTGCGCTCGCGCGCCGCGGCCGGCGAACCCGCCGCACCGCTCGGCGGCATGCGCGTGGACTGCTCGGCGTGCCCGGACGGCGCGCTCATGCTCATGGCGGCGGCCGCGGTCGCCGCCGGTCCGTCGCGCCTCGAAGGGCTCGGCACGCTGCGCGTCAAGGAGAGCGACCGGATCGCGGCGATGGCCCACGGGCTGCGGCGCGTCGGCGCGCGGGCCCAGTTCGGCGACGACTGGATCGAGGTCGTGCCGATCCCCGCGCACCACCGGCCGGACGCGGACATCGACCCCCACGGCGACCATCGCATCGCCATGAGCTTCGCGGTGCTGGGGCTGCGGACGGGCGGAATCCGGGTCGGAGATCCCGCGTGCGTGGCCAAGAGCTACCCGGGGTTCTGGGAGGAGCTCGACCGCCTCCGCGAGGCGTCGCCGCCGCCGTTCGCATAGCCTCCGCGCGATGGGAGCGTTCTGGCACTTCGCCAAGCGGTTGCTGCAGCACAAGGGCCAGCTGGCCGCGGCCATGGCCTTCGCGGCGGTGTCCGCGGGCGGGCTGGGCGCGGGACTGGTGGCGCTGTCGCCGGTGCTCGAGCTGCTGCTCTCGAAGGGCGGGTCGCTCGCGGACTGGGCGCGGCAGAACGCGTCGTGGCTGCCGGCCGGCGTCGTGGACGCGCTGCCCACCGACCCCTTCCACGGCGTGTGCCTGGTCTTCGGCGTGCTCGCCGCGATGACCGTGGTCGGCGCGGCGGCGAACTTCGCGCACCAGTACCTGGCGCTCACGCTCTGCGTGCGGGTGGTCACGAACGTGCGGCGCGACGTGTTCAAGCACGCGGTGAACCTTCCGCTGGCGACGGTGCTGCCCCGCGGGGCGAGCGAGTTCGTGAGCCGAGTCACGCGCGACAGCGCCGAGCTCCAGCGCGGCCTCGTGGCGCTCACCGGCAAGGCCGTGGCCCAGGCAACCAAGGGCGCGGCCGCGTTCGCGGCGGCCGTGTGGCTCGACTGGCGGATCACGCTGGTGGCGCTCGTCGCGGTGCCCGTCCTCGCGGTGCCGCTGCGCAAGTTCGGCAAGCGGATCCGGCGCGGCATGCGCGGGTCGCTGCAGGCGCAGGAGCGCATGCTGCGCGCCGCCAACGAGTCCATGCAGGGCCTTCGCGCGGTGAAGAGCTCGTGCGCCGAGCCCGAGGCCATCCGCAGGTTCTCCGAGGCCAACGACGCGGTGCTGCGCGAGGAGATGCGCATCCGCCTGGCGCAGGCGCTGTCCTCGCCGGTGGTCGAGACCATCGCGATCCTCGCCGTCTGCGGGCTCGCGCTGGTGGCCGCGCGGCAGATCCTCGACGGGCGGCTGGCCTTCGACACGTTCGTCCTGTCGCTGGGGGCGCTGGCCGCCGCGGGCGGGTCGCTGAAGCCGATCTCCGGGCTCATCAACGAGATCCAGGCCGCGAGCGCGCCGGCCGAGCGCCTGCTCGAGGTCACCGGCACCGCGCGCGAGGATGCCGGCGACCGCAGGCGGCCTGACCTGGCGCGTCATGCGCGCGCGATCCGCTTCGAGGGCGTGTCGTTCCGCTACCCCGGCGCGTCCGCGGACGCGCTGCACGGCATCGACCTCGAGGTCCGGCACGGCGAGCGCGTGGCGGTGGTCGGCCCGAACGGGTGCGGCAAGACCACGCTGCTCTCGCTGCTCCCCAGGCTCTTCGAGCCGACGTCCGGGCGCATCACGGTCGACGGCGTCGACATCGCCTCGGCATCCATCCGCAGCGTGCGCGCGCAGGTGGGCGTGGTGACGCAGGACGCGGTGCTGCTGCACGCGACCATCGCCGACAACATCCGCTTCGGGCTCGAGGCCGACGACGCGCGAGTGCGGGCCGCCGCCGCGCGCGCCCACGCCGACCGCTTCATCGAGCGCATGCACGACGGGTACGCGACCATGGTCGCTGAGGGCGGCACGTCGCTCTCGGGCGGGCAGCGCCAGCGCATCGCGATCGCGCGCGCGGTGCTGCGCGACCCCGCGGTGCTGGTGCTCGACGAGGCCACGAGCCAGGTCGACGCCGAGAGCGAGGAGCAGATCAACGCCGCGATCCGCGAGTTCGGCGAGGGGCGCACGACGCTCGTCATCGCGCACCGGCTCTCGACCGTGCTCGCGGCCGACCGCATCGTGGTGATGGACCACGGTCGCATCGTGGCGCAGGGCACGCATGACGCGCTGATGGCGGCGTGCGAGACCTACGCGCGCATCGCGCGCACGCAGCTGGTGGCCTGAGCGGGACGGAGGTCGTCAGCGGGGCGCGGCACCGCCGGTCGCCGGGATCGGCTGGGCCGGCGCGGGCTCGGGCGCGCCGCCGAGGGCCGGGATGGTCTTGCCCTCGGGCGGGGGCGCCTCGGGCAGCTCGACCGGCACGGGGGCATCGGCGCCGGCGTCAGGGGCCGCGACGGCCGCGGCGGGCACCGCCGCCGACCCGCGCGCATCGAGCACGATCATGGTGAGGAACACGGCGCCCACGAGCGTCATGCATGTGAGGATGGCGATGAAGAGCATCCACTTCTGGAGCGTCGAGTGCAGGCGCTGCACCCCGGCGTCGCGCTCGGCGGTGCGGTCGAGGAGTCGCTGAAGGGCCTGCGCGCTGCGGTCGGTGGTCTCCTGCAGCTGGACCACCGCGCCCGCGAGCGTGGTGACGCCGTCGGCCACCTTCAGGGCGCTCTCGTGGTTCAGGTCCAGCTGCTGCTGCACCAGGCCCATGACGTCGCGCTGCTGCTCGACGCCCTGCGTGATGCGCGCGAGGGTCTTCTCGACCTGGTCGTCGCGCTGGCGCGTGAGCATCAGCTGCTGCGCCACGAGGTCGCCCAGGCGCGTCTGCTGGCGGACGAGCTCGGGCAGGGCGCCCATGCTCTGGGGGATCGCCGCCACCACGCGCGCGAGCTCCTGCTGCCGCTGCTCCTGGAGGTCCAGGAACGCACGGAAGTCGCGCGCCATCGAGACGATCTCCTGCGAGTCGGCCGGGACGGGCGTGGCGGAGCCGTCGATCCGGTCGATGGCGCCGCCCGCCGTGCGCCGCGCGGCGGGCGGCGCGTCGGGCCCCGTGAAGAGGCGGCGCAGGGATGCGAGGAACGCGGGCATCGGCCGAGGAGCGTATCGGCTGATCGACCGGTGCGGGCGTACGATCGCGCCGTGCGTCGGGTCCCGAACACCGTCGTCCGTGCCGTGTCGGTGGCGTTGGCCGCCTGCGCGATGGCATGCGGCCGCGCGGAGCCTGATGGGGGTGCAGGCGATGCGAAGGAACGCCCGGGCGCACCACGCACCGGCGGCATCGTCTCGTTGAGCCCCGCACTCACCCACACGGCGCAGGCCCTCGGGGCGGGCGACCGCATCGTCGGGTGCACCGCATGGTGCGAGGCGCCCGGCGCGCGGGTGGTGGGGTCGTTGGAGGACCGGGACCTCGAGGCCATCGTCGCGCTGCGGCCGGCCGTGGTGCTGCGGCAATCGTCCGCGCCGGACCCGGCGCTCGAGGCCGCGGCCCGCGCCGTGGGAGCACGCCTGGTCGAGGTGCGCGCCATCGACCGGGTGCGGGACGTCGAGGAGGCCGCGGCCCGCGTGGCGGACGCGCTCGAGGCCATGGGCGTAGTGGGAGCCCGGGAGCGCGCGGCCGAGGCGGTGGCCGCGTTCCACCGCGACACCGCGTCGCCGGTCGCGTGCACGCGGCCCGTGGCGTTCCTGTACTCCACGGATCCCCCGGCAGCCTTCGGCACGGGCACCTTCGTCGACGACGCGTGGCGCGCCATGGGGGGACGCAACGCGGTCGCCGCGCAGGGGTACCCCGCGATGAGCGCCGAGGACCTGGCGCGCCTGGCGCCGGCCGCGATCGTGATGGTGGTGCCGAAGGCGACGGAGGTCCCGGACTGGGTGAGGCGGGCGGCGCCCGCGGTGGCGGTGGTCGAGTCGGCGGCGCTCCTGGAACCCAGCCTTCGCATGCTCGCGCGTGCGCCCGAAGCCCTGCGCGCGGCCGATGCGGAGCTTGCGGCCCAGGGTGCGGGCGGAGGCGTGCCGTGAAGACCGGGCGGCGCGCGCTGGGCGTGGGCGCATGCATCGCGCTGGCCGCGGGCGCCGTCGCGCTGCGGCTGGCGGTGGTGCGCGTTCCCGGCGAGGGATGGGTGCTTGGGTGGCCAGGCGAACCGATCGCGGGGTTCCGGACCGGCGCGGCCATGACGGCCGCCGCGGCCGGCGCGGCGTTGGGCGTGGCCGGCGCCATCCTCCAGGGCGTGCTCCGGAATCCGCTGGCCTCGCCGTTCGTGCTCGGGGTCACGTCGGGGGCGGGCGCGGGCGTCGCGATCGCGGCGCTGCTTGCGGCGATCGCCGGGGTCGCGGCGCCGACGGGTCCCGCGCTCGCATGGCCCGCGACGGTCGGGGCGCTGGCGGCGCTCGCGGCGTCGCTCGCCCTCGCACGACGTCACGGAACGGTCGACCCGACGACGCTGGTGCTCGGCGGCGTCATCGTGGGAGCGGTGTGCGCGGCCATCACGACGGTGGCCGAGGCGATGCTTCCCCCCGAGCGGCGCGGGCTGCTCATGGGATGGATGTTCGGGCGCGTTCCCGAGGTGCCCGACCCGGCCGCGCTGCGTGCGTGCGCGATCGCGGTGCTGGCCCTCGTCGGGCTGGGCTGCTGGTGGGGACGCGCGCTTGACGCCGCGTCGATGTCCGACGACGAGGCCCGCTCGGTCGGCGTCAACCTGGGGCTCGTTCGCGCCGTGCTGCTTGCCGCCTGCGGCATCGCCACCGCCACCACCGTGGTGCTGTGCGGTCCCATCGCCTTCGTCGGACTGCTGGCGCCGCACCTGGCACGCGGGCTGGCGGGCGCGACGCACCGAGCGCTTGTCCCCGCGTCCGCCGCCACCGGGTGCGCGCTGCTCGTCGGGGCGGACGCGCTGCGTCAGTGGATCGACGTCGGCACCGGGCGGCTGCCGCTCGGCGCGCTCACCGCGGCGCTGGGCGGCGTCGCGTTCCTCGTCCTCCTGCGCCGCACGGCCGGGGCATGGGGGTCCTGATGGAACCGCTCCGATTCGAGTCGCCCGTCCTTGAACGGCCGCGCTTCCGCTTTGCGCCGGGTCGCGTCTCGCCGAGACCGGGCACGGTGACGGTGCTCATGGGCGCCAACGGCAGCGGGAAGTCGACGGCGCTTCGCCTCGCGGCGGGACTGCTGCGGCCGTCGTCTGGGGCGGTGCTGGTCGACGGGATCGACGTCGCGACGCGCTCGCCTTGGCAGCGCGCGGCGCGGATCGCGCTCGTCCCTCAGCGCACGGCGGTGGCCGCGCCCTTCACGGTGCGTGAAGTGGTGGCACTCGGCCGCGTCGCGCGACCCTCGGCCCCGGAGCGCGTCGACGGCGCGCTGGGCGCGGTGGGACTCGCGCATCGCGCGCACGACGCGTTCGCCACGCTCTCCGGCGGCCAGCAGCAGCGCGTGGCGCTGGCACGGGCGCTGGCGCAGCTGGAACCCACGGGCATCCTGCTCCTCGACGAGGCCTTCGCGGCCATCGACCCCTCCGAGACGGTCGCCATGGTGCGCCTGGTGCGTTCGGTGGCCGGGCAGGGCGCCACCGTGCTCGCCGTGGCCCACGACCTGGCGCTGGCGAGCGCACTGGCCGACGACGCATGGGTGCTCAGGGACGGCTCCACGGCCGCGTTCGGCGCCGCGGGGGACGTGTTGGACCCCGGCCGCCTTGGCACGCTGCTCGGCGTGCTCGCGGTGGCCGCGATCGGCACGTCGGGCGGCCGCGTGCTCGCGCCCGACTATCGGGCTAGCATGCCCCGGGACTGATCCATGCGCCAGACCGAGCTCATCCTCTTCATCGTGGTGATGCTCATCAACGGCGGCATCGCGCTGTACAAGAAGCACAAGCAGCGCGAGGCCGAACGTGCCGCGAAGTCCCTCGAGAACCTGGCGACCGGGGCGCGCGCCGAGGCAACGGGCGTTCGTCCCCCGCGCGCGACGGCGCCGATGCGTGCGAAGCCCGCGGTCGCCCGTGCCGCGCCTGCACCCGCGCCTGCGCCCGCCCTTGCACGAGCCGTTGCGCCGTCGGCGGGCCCGACGCCCGAGCGCGCGAAGTCGATGGCCCAGGTGGTCGAGGAACTCGAACGCCGGGTGCGCGAGCGCCTGTCGGCAGGTGCGCCGCCGAGCGAACGCGCCGTTCCCCCGACGCCCGTTCCCCCGGCACCCGTAGCCCCGGCCCCTGCGGCCGTTCCGGCCATCGCGCGCGCCGCGGCCATCCGCCCCGGCGCCGGGATCGGTGCGGTGAACGTGGCCCGCACGCGGCCCGCCCTGGGAACCCGGCGGGCCCTGCGCGACGCCGTCATCGCGTCCGAGGTGCTGGGTCGGCCGCGTGCCGATCGGCCGTTCGGGGCGTGACGCATCCCGGTCCCGCGCAAGATCGCACCACGATCGCACCATGATCGGGGGTGTTTCCCCTATCATTCCGCGCCATGATCGACATCCGCAAGCTGAAGGAACTCGTACGCCTCATGACGGCGAGCGACCTCACCGAGCTCGACCTGCGCGACAAGGACGAACAGGTCACCATCCGCCGGGCGAGCCCCCAGGCCGCGCCCCAGGTGGTGCACCACGCCATGCCGGCCATGATGCACGCCCCGATGGCGGCCGCTCCCGTCGCGCCGGCGGCGCCCGCGGCCACCGCGGCCGCTGCCTCGGCCCCGGCGCCCGCCGCCAGCGAGGACGCCGGTCTCGTCGCCATCGAGAGCCCCATGGTGGGCACCTTCTACGCGTCGCCCGGCCCCGACAAGCCGCCCTTCGTGGCGGTGGGCGCGCAGCTCGGCCCCGACTCGGTCGTCTGCCTCGTCGAGGCCATGAAGATCTTCAACGAGATCAAGGCCGAGCGCGGCGGCACCGTCGCCAAGATCCTGGTCAAGAGCGGGCAGGCGGTCGAGTTCGGCCAGCCGCTCTTCATGATCAAGCCCAGCTGACACGACGCACCCCGAGCCCCAAGCGCGCGCCGGACCGGCGCGCCGAGGCACCCACCCCATGTTCAAGCGCGTCCTCATCGCCAACCGCGGCGAAATCGCCCTGCGCATCATCCGCGCCTGCCGTGAGCTCGGCGCCGAGACGGTGTGCGTCTACTCATCGGCCGACGCCGGCGGGCCGTGGCTCGAGCAGGCCGACCGCGCCATCTGCATCGGCCCGGGCCCCGCGAAGGAGTCGTACCTGCGGATCGACCGCCTGATCGCGGCGGCCGAGGTGTCGCACGCGGACGCCATCCACCCGGGCTACGGGTTCCTCAGCGAGAACTCGCACTTCGCCGAGGTGTGCCGCGACTCGGGCTTCGAGTTCATCGGCCCCAGCCCCGAGGCGATGCACGCCCTCGGCGACAAGGTGAACTGCAAGCGCCTGGCCCGCAAGACGGGCACGCCCGTGTTCCCCGGCACGGAGGACGCGATCGAGGACATCGAGGAGGCCGTGAAGGTCGCCCACGAGATCGGGTTCCCCGTGATCGTGAAGGCGCGCGCCGGCGGCGGCGGCCGCGGCATGCGCATCGCCCGCGACGAGCAGCAGCTGCGG
>CAYSFS010000092.1:0-10509 GCA_964430235.1 uncultured Chitinophaga sp.
ACAGCGCGTATCCCCGCGTCATCGACTTCGCGCGCTTCCGCGCGATCGCCGACTCCGTGGGCGCGTACCTGATGGCGGACATCGCCCACATCGCGGGCCTGGTGGCCACCGGCGTTCACCCGAGCCCGTTCCCGCACGCGCACGTGGTCACCACCACCACGCACAAGACGCTGCGCGGCCCGCGCGGCGGCCTGATCCTGTCCGATGACGCCGAGATCGCGACCAAGCTCGATCGCAAGGTGTTCCCCGGCAGCCAGGGCGGCCCGCTGATGCACATCATCGCCGCGAAGGCGATCGCGTTCGGCGAGGCGCTGCGGCCGGAGTTCACGGCGTACAGCCGGCAGGTGGTCGCGAACGCCAAGGCGCTGGCCGCGGCCCTCACGGAGCGCGGCTACCGGCTCTGCACGGGCGGCACCGACAACCACCTGATGCTCGTCGACCTGCGCCAGCGCAGCGCCGACCTCACCGGGGCCGACGCCGAGAAGTGGCTGGAGGCCGCCGGGATCATCGTCAACAAGAACGGCATCCCCAACGATCCGCGTCCGCCAATGGTGACGAGCGGCCTGCGGCTGGGCACGCCGGCGCTGACCTCGCGCGGGCTGCGCGAGCCCGAGATGGCCCAAGTGGCCGGTTGGCTCGATCGCGTCATGGGCTCCAAGGGCGATGCCGCCGAGACCGCCCGGGTCCGTGAGGAGATCCGGGCGTTCTGCACGCGCTTCCCGATGCCGCACTGACCGCGGAACGCGCGGCGCGTCACATCGCCGCCAGCCGCTGCGCGACGTCGGCGCGGCGCAGGGCATCGGCCAGCGCCTCGTTCTCGCCGCGCAGCAGCCCGTCCAGCGGGAACGACTGCTCCAGGCGGTGGTCCACGGCCACGCCTTCCTTCCACCGGTAGGTGCGGATCCGTTCCGCGCGGCCCCCGCTTCCCATCATCGACCGCCGCTCCGCGCGCCGCTGGGCCTCGGCCTGCGCGCGCCGCGCATCCAGCACGCGCGCCCGCAGGAGCCGCCATGCCTTCTCGCGGTTCTGCAGTTGGCTGCGCGTCTCCTGCATCCGGACCTCGATCCCGGTGGGCAGGTGGATCAGGTGCACCGCGGTGGCCACCTTGTTGACGTTCTGGCCGCCGGGGCCCTGCGCGGTGGTGAGCATCTCCTTCACCTCGTCGGCCGGGACCGCGTCCTCCACCTCTTCGGGCTCCGGGAGCACGGCCACCGTCGCGGTGCTCGTGTGGATGCGTCCCTGCGCCTCCGTGGCGGGCACGCGCTTCACCTGGTGCGTCCCGCCCTCGTATCCGAGCACGCTCCACGCGCCGTCGCCCGACACCTCGATCACCGCCTGCGTGCACCCGCCGGCGTCGCCCGGCCGCAGGTCCATCTCCTCCCAAGTCCATCCGCGGCGCGCGGCCATGCGGCGGTACATCTCCACGAGGTCGCCGGCCCAGATCGCGGCCTCCTGCCCGCCGACCCCGGCGCGGACCTCCAGGATCACGCTGCCCACACGGTCGTCCTCGCCGGTGACCAGCAGCCGCTGGATCTCCTCGGCGAGCGCGGTCATCCGTGCCGGAACGCCGGCCAGGTCCTCGCGCGCGAGTGCCGCCACCTCGGCGTCGCTGCCGTGCGCCAGCGCCTCCAGTTCGGTGCGTTCCCGCTCGAGGGCGCGGAAGTCGTCCCAGCGCGTCACCACCGGGCCCACCGCCCGGCGGCGCGCGGTCAGGGTGCGGACCCGGCGGTGATCGGCAAGCACGTCGGGTTCGAGCATCGCGGCGTCCGCGGCGCGGAGCTCCGCGGCCATGCCGTCCAGGATCTGCCGAAGATGGTCGGGGAAGGGGAGCATTCCGCAGGGTGCCGGGTCGACGCGGTTGAGCCGCCCGCAAACGAACAGCCGCGCCCCGAAGGGCGCGGCTGGGTCGATCGTGATCGTTGCGCTACTTCTTCGCGGACTTCTTCTCGTCCTTCTTGAAGTACTCGCCGCTGAACTTGCGCTGGAAGCGCTCGACGCGGCCGGCGGTGTCGATGAAGGTCTTCTGGCCCGTGTAGAACGGGTGCGACCCCGACCACACCTCGACGTTCAGCTCAGGCACCGTGGCCCCGACGGTCATGACGTGCTGACCGCGGAAGAAGACCTTGCATTCGGGGTACCAGGTGGGATGGGTGTCGTTCTTCATGGCGTTCCTCGCCCTCGAAGGGCAGATCGGGAAGGATAGCGAAGCCCGGCCCGCGGCGGAAGGGGCTCGCGGGCCCCGTGGCCGCTCCGTTATCAGCCTTCAGGTCGCGAGGCCGAGGAACCGCACGGCCACCGAGAAGTAGATGACCAGCCCGCTGACGTCGACGATGGTCGTGATGGCCGGGGTCGCCACGACGGCCGGATCGATGCCCGCGGCCTTCGCCCCGAGCGGCAGCAGGCCGCCGACGAACGCGCTGGTCAGCGTCTGTGCCGCGATCGCCGCGGCCACCACCAGCGCGATGTGCCCGAGCTCGATGCCCGCGGGCACCTGCGAGCTCGAGGTGAAGAAGTAGACCTTGATGAACGCCACCGCCACGGTGGCGACCGCCAGCACCCCGGCGATCGAGAGCTCCCGCATCGCCACCCGCCACCAGTCGCCGGTCGACACCTGCCCCAGCGCGATCGACCGGATGAGCACGGTCGAGCTCTGCGCGCCGACGTTTCCGCCCGTCGCCATCACCATCGGGATGTACGCCGCCAGGATCAGCGCCGAGCCGATCGCGCCCTCGTACGCGCCGATCACCCATGACGTCAGGATCTGGAGGAACGCGAGCACGACGATCCAGCCCATGCGCCGCCGCACGTGCTCCATGACGCCCGTGCGGAGGTACGGCTCGTCCTCCGCGCCGGCCGCGACGGCGCCGATGCGCTCGATGTCCTCGGTGGCCTCCGCCTGCACGATGTCGGCCACGTCGTCGTACGTGAGGATGCCGACGATCCGGTGCTGGTCGTCGACCACCGGAAGCGCGAGCAGGTCGTACGAGTTGACGATCTTGGCGGCGGCCTCCTGGTCCTCGGAGGCGCGCACCGAGACCAGCTCCGTCGACATGATGTCGGAGACCGGCGTCTCGGGCTTCGCGAGCACCAATTCCTTCAGGCTGACCACGCCCAGCATGCGGTCGTCCGCGTCGACCACGTACGAGTAGTAGATGGTCTCCTTGCGGCTCGCCTGCTGGCGGAGCCGCCCGATCGCCTGCGAGGCGGTGAGTCCCGGCGGGATCTTCGCGAAGTCCGTGTTCATCCGCGCGCCCACCGTGCCCTCGGCCTGCGCCAGCAGCCGCTTCACGTCCTCGCGCGCGGCGCGCTCGAGGAGCGGCAGCACCTGGTCGCGCACGCCCGGGTCGAGCCGCTGCACGAAGTCGACGCGGTCGTCGGCGAGCATCTCGTCGAGGAACGAGGCGAGCTCCTTGGCGCTGGCCTCGTCGGCGAGCTCGGACTGCTCCTCCACGTCCATCTCGCTCACGATGTCGGCGCGCAGCGACGCGGGCAGCGCCGCGAGCACCCGCAGGCGTTCCGCGGGGTCGAGGTCCCCCAGTACCTCCGCGACGGTGCGGGGGTGCATCTCGCTGCACACCTCGACCAGCGTCGGCACGTCCGACGCCTCGAGCAGCTCTCGGATCTCGGGCGTGAGGAGCGGGTTCTTCACGGGACGCGGAGGCTACCGCGCGTGGGGAGGCGCTACGCTGCGAAGTCCGGCCGTCCGCGCCGGGCACCGAACCGGAACCCACCGCATGCACCCCATGACCTTGTCCTTCGCCGTCCTCGCGCTCTCGCTCGCGCCGCTCGCGCCGCTCGCGCAGTCGCGCGCCCCCGCGCCGACGGCGCCCGCCGCGGCGCAGTCCGCGCCCGCCCCCGCGCCCGCCTCCCCCGCGTTTCCCAAGGCCGCGCCCGCCCTCGAGCCGCTCGCCTTCATGGCCGGCGCGTGGGCCATGTCGCAGCCGAACGGCGCGATGATCGAGGAGCACTGGATGGCCCCGCGCGGAAGCGCCATGCTCGGGTCGTTCCGCCGCGTGCTCGGCAACGGCGCCGTGCCGTTCTACGAGTTCACGCAGGTCGTCGCCGAGAAGGACCGCGTGGTCCTGCGCCAGATCCACGTGCACGGCAACTTCGATCCCGACCCCAAGCGGACCGAGCCCATGGTGCTGGTCCTCGAGAAGGCGGGCGACGGTCGGGCGACGTTCGTGCCGGACCCGGATCCCGCGAAGGCGCGTTCCGGCGACCTCGCGCGCATCACCTACGCGGCCGACGGCGCCGACGTGCTGGTGCTGACGGTGGAGCCGAAGCAGCCAGAGGGCAAGCCCGCGCAGGCGCCGCTGGTGTTCCGCATGAAGCGGGTCAGCTGACCGCGCCCGCGCCGCGCCGCGCCGCAGCGATCATCGCGAGCAGCTCCGCGTGGAGCGCGGGGTGCGCGGCGACCGCGGTGCGGCCGTGGATGCCGGGCGTACCGTCCCACGCGCTGAACGCGCCGCCTGCCTCCTCGAAGATCACCGGGAAGGGGCCCGAGTCCCACGGGTTCATCCAGGGCTCGACCACCGCGTCGCAGCGGCCGGTTGCCGCGAGCGCGAGCGCGTAGCAGTCGCTCCAGCCCCGCACGCGCCCCGCCATGGCATGCAGCGCGTCGAGCACGGGCTCGGAGCCCGCGCGCCGGAAGTACTCGATGCCGGTGGTGCCCACCAGCGCCTGCCCCAGCGGCCCCGGCGCGGTGACGCGCGCGGGCGCGGGCGGCTCGCCCTCGCGCTCCCACCAGGCACCGCGTCCGCGCGCGGCCCACACGCGCTCGCGCATCGCGGGCAGTTCGCACGTGCCCGCGACCACGCGTCGCGAATCACCCTCGACCCGCTCCAGCCCGATCAGCACGCCGTACAGCGGGACGCCGTGCGCGAACGAGACGGTGCCGTCGATCGGGTCGATCACCCAGTCCCACCCCGAAGCCCCCGGCTCGTGGCCGTGCTCCTCGCCCAGCAGCCCGTCCTGCGGGAACTCCGCGCGCAGCGTCCGCCGGATGAGCGTCTCGCATGCGCGGTCCGCCTCGGTCACGGGGCTCGCGTCGGCCTTGCGCTCCACCGCGAGCGCGGGATGCTGGAAGTACGTCAGCGTCAGCCGCCCGGCGCGCTCGGCCACGGCGCGCATGACGGCCACGCGGCGGTCGAGTGCGGCATCGTCCATGCGGCGCAGCGTACCGATGCCGCGATTCGCGGAATCGTCCCGCTCGCGCGTGATGCGCCCACGCGCGAACCTGCGTCCCATGCGAGCAATCGACGTCGCCGAGCGCCTGATGGACGACTTCTGCGCGCGCACGGGCGTCGACGGCGGGGGCGACCCGAACCGCAGGTACCTCTGGACCGACGCGCTCGCGGTCGAGGCGTGCGTGGCGCTGCATGCGCGCACGGGCATGCACCGGCACCTCGAGCGTGCGGTCCACCTTGCCGAGCTCGTCCACCGCGTGCTCGGTCGGCACCGGCCCGACGACCGGCGTTCAGGCTGGATCAGCGGCCTCGACGAGGCCACGGGCGAGCGGCGCCCCACCGCGGGCGGCCTCCGCATCGGCAAGCACCTGCCCGAGCGGGCCGCGGGCGCCCCGCGCGACGACGGCCTGGAGTGGGACCGCGACGGCCAGTACTTCCACTACCACACCCGTTGGCTGCACGCGCTCTGCGACCTCGCCGAGGCCACCGGCGACGTGCGCTGGTCGCACCTTGCCATCGACCTCGCGCACGCGTCGTGCGCGGCCTTCGTGGTGCAGCCCGCGTCTCCCGCCGGGGCGCGCCCGCGCATGCACTGGAAGATGAGCATCGACCTCTCGCGCCCCCTGGTCGCGGCGATGGGGCACCTGGACCCGCTCGACGGGTTCGTCGCGCTCGTCCGCGTGCAGGCCTCGGTCCCGGAGTCCGACCCCGAGCGCGCGCGCTTGAACGGTCACGTGGCCGTGCTGCGCTCGGCGTGCGACGAGGTGCCCACGTTCGCCACCTCCGACCCGCTGACGCTCGGCGGGCTGCTGGAGGCCTGCGGTCACTTTGTCGACCTCGTCGCGGAAGGCGACCACGCGTTCGACGACCTCCTCGGCCGGGCGCTGGCGGACGCGCGCTGCGGCGTCGACGCCTTCGCGGGCGGGGGATGGATGCTGCGCCCGCTCGACGCGCGCCTGCCGTTCCGCGAGCTCGGCCTCGCCATCGGCTTGAAGCGGGTGATCCCCATGCTGCGCGCAGCGAAGTCCGTCCCGAGCCGGTTCCGCGACGGGTGGACCGCGTCCGAGCTGCTCGCGAGCCTCGAGCCGATGGCGGCCCACGCTTCGCTCGCACGGCGCATCGAGGAGGCGTGGGCCTCGCGCGAGGCGCAGTCGCACGCCTCGTGGCGCGAGCACCTCGACATCAACGCGGCGACGCTCGCGGCGTGCCTGGCCGACCGCGCGCAGGCGCGGCGCCCCGTGCGTCCCGTGGCGTAGCCGCGTCAGCCCGCGCGCGCCGGGGCGGCATCGCGGCCCGGAAGCAGCGCGGCCGGGAGCGCCGCGACCGCACCGAGCACGAGGAACAGCGTGACCCGGAAGGCGGCGTCCGCCGCGCCGTGCATGCCGTCGAACGCGGCACGTGCCGTCGCCGCGGCATCCCGGTCGCCGTCCTCGATGGCCTTCCAGTACGCGAAGAGCTCGGCGTTCATCGCGGGAGCGGTCCACGCGCGCCATGCGAGCAGCGCCGCGGCGATCGCGACGCACGCGACGAACGCCGCGCGGAACGCGCGCACGCCGCGGAACCCGCCGCATCGAACCAGCCGAACGGTGCACGTCACGGTGGCCGCGGCCATCGTGAACTGCACCCAGTCGCTCACGGTGAACACCGGCGCGAGCATGCGGCCCGCGGCCCAGCGGCCCATCTCGGCCGTGTCGCCCGCGAAGAATCCGTCGACTTCGGGCATCGTGATGCCCATGCGGGGAAGCGACGTGAACGCCGCCATCGCGGCCGCGCCGGCCGCGGCGATCGCGGCGAACCAGCATGCGAGCGCGACGGAGAGCAGGGTGGCGGTGGGGCGCATGGCAGCCGTACAGTACCGCGCCCAATGACGAACCTCGACCCTCGCCGCGCCGTGTCGGTCATCCGCGTCCTCGTGCTTGCCTCGGCCGCGCTCCTCGTGTCCACGGCCGGTGCGTCGCCCCGCCAGGACGATTCCGCGGAGGAGTCCCCCGCGGAGTCGGTGATGCAGATCCCCGACGACGAGGCGGTCGCGCGCGGCAGCGACACCCCCCGAAACGCGGCGTTCACGTTCATCGTGCTCGCGCGCGACGGCGACTGGCACGACGCCGCCGACATGCTCGAGCGCCCGGCCGCGGGCTGGCCCGAGGGCGTCACCGGCGAGCGCATCGCGCGCGCCCTCAAGAGCATCCTCGACCACCGGCTGTGGCTCGATTTCCCGAGCGTCCCGGGCGCCTCCGCGAACGCCCCCGGCGCGCCGGGGCGCGTCAACGTCGGCGTCGTCGACACGCCCGAGGCCGTGCTCGAGGTCGAGATGGTGCGCGTCGACGACCGGTGGATCTTCACCGCGGCCACCGTCGAGGGCGTGCCCGCGCTCGCGCGCGCGATCGACGTGTGGTGGGTGTCTGCCCTGCCGGAGTTCCTCGTCAACATCCGGATCGCCGAGATCGACCTGTGGCAGTGGATCGGCCTCGTCGCCATCGGCGCGGCCGGCCTCGTCGTCGGGTGGGGCATCACCTGGCTCCTGCGCCACGGCATGCTCAGCGTGCTCGGGCCGGCGGTGCAGCCGCTCATCACGGTCCTCACCCCGCTCGTCTTCCTGCTCTCGGTGGTCGCGATGCGCGTCGCGCAGCCCTTCCTCGTCCTGAGCGCGCCCGCCCGCGAGAACCTCTCGCTCGGCTCGCGGGCGGCGATGGTGTTCGTGGTGGCGTGGCTCCTGGTGCGGTGGATCCGCGTCATGGCCATCGCCGTCGAGCTGCAGATGGCCCGGCGCGGCATCGCCGACGGCGCCTCGATCGTCCGCATCGGCCGCGCGGCGGCGATCGGCATCGTGTGGCTCCTGGGCATGGCAGCGGCGCTCCAGATCTTCGGGCTCGACCTCTCGACCGTGATCGCCGGCCTCGGGATCGGCACGGCCGCCATCGCGCTCGCGTCGCAGCAGACCCTCGCCAACCTCTTCGGGGGCGCCTCGGTGGTCGCGGACCAGGTGCTGAACGTCGGCGACACCTGCAAGATCGACGGCAACATCGCCACCGTCGAGCGGATCGGCGTTCGATCGACGCAGCTTCGCACCGCCGACCGCACGGTGCTCGTCGTCGCCAACGGCGACCTCGCGCAGTCGCGCATCGAGAAGATGAGCGCGCGCGACGGGTTCCGGCACGTGGCGACGATCGGCGTGCGCTACGAGACCCCGCCCGACACCATGCTCGCGATCGTGGCCGACCTCGAGAGGCGCCTCCGCGAGGAGCCGCTCGTCGACCCGGCGTCGGCGATGGCGCACTTCGTCGGGTTCGGAGAGAGCTCCCTCAACATCGAGGTGCGCGCCATGTTCCGCACGCTCGACATGCCCACGTACCGGGCCGCGGTCCAGCGCGTGAACGTCGACGTCATGCGCATCGTGGCCCGTCACGGCTCGGGCTTCGCCTTCCCCTCGCGCACCGTCTACATGGCCCAGGACACGGGCGTCGGGAGCAAGTGACGCGCGCGGGCACCGGGCGCGGTGCGCGGTCCCGCGCAGCCTCGGGCGCGGCCCTCGCCGGCCTCGTCGCGCTCTGCGTCGCGGGCGGCGCCGCGAGCGGCCTCGCGACGCCGCCGGGCGACTGGTACGCGTCGCTCGCGAAGCCGTCGTGGACGCCGCCCGGATGGCTCTTCGGGCCGGTGTGGACCCTGCTCTACGCGATGATGGGCGTCGCCGCGTGGAGGCTGTGGCGCGCGCGCGGCCGCACGCCGGGCGCGGGCCGGGCACTCGTCCTCTTCGGCGCGCAGCTCGCCTGCAACTTCGCGTGGACGCCCGTGTTCTTCGGGATGCGTGCACCGGGCGCGGCGCTCGCGGTGATCGTCGTGCTGTGGGCGCTCGTCGCGGCGACCATCGCGGCCTCGTGGCGCGTCGACCGCGCCGCGGGCGTGCTCCTGATGCCGTACCTCGCCTGGGTCAGCTTCGCCACGGCCCTGAACGCGGCCATCTGGCGGCTCAACTGACGGGTTCGGGCTGGAAGCGCGCGGGTTTCCGTGGACCCCGGCGCGACCCTGCGCTACCGTGGTTCCCATGCAGCCGAGCGAGACCTCGATCCGCGGGACCCGGGCGGCCATGGCCATCGTCGCGTGCGCGCTCGCCCTCGCGACCGCCGCGCGCGCCCAGGACCTGTCGCAGCCCGGGCCGCGCACCGCCGCGCAGCGGGGCGTCACGGTGGTGCGCTCGGGCGGCTCGACCTTCGCGGCCACGGTCCATTACCCGGCCGTCGCGGCCGCCTCGGGAAGCGCCGTCGACCTCGCCAACGGCCCGTACCCGATCGTCGCGTTCGGGCACGGCTTCGTGACGCCGGTCGCGCAGTACGCAAGCACGGCCGCGCACCTGGCGTCGTGGGGCTTCATCGTGGTGCTGCCCGAGACGCAGGGCTCGATTCTCCCCAGCCACTCGGCGTTCGCGGACGACCTCGTCAGCGCGCTCGACTGGTTCGCGGCGCAGGGCTCGGCCGCCGGCTCGCCGTGGGCGGGCGCGGTGGCGGGCGACCGGCGCGGCGTGATGGGCCACTCGATGGGCGGCGGGTGCGCGCTCGTCGCGGCCGACCGCGACCCCTCGATCCGGTGCGTGGTGCCGATGTCCGCCGCCGAGACGAACCCGTCGTCGACCGACGCGTGCCTCGGCGTGTGGACCGCGACGCGCATCGTCAACGGAAGCCAGGACACGATCGTGAGCCCGTCGACCAACGTCCCGATGTTCGCGAACCTGCGCGGGCCCGCGCAGCTGGTCACCATCGCGGGCGGGTTCCACTGCGGGTTCATCGACAGCCCGATCCTGTTCTGCGACGGCGGCTCGATCAGCCGAGCGGCGCAGCTCGCGATCGTCAGGCGCGAGGTCACCGAGTTCCTGCGGCTCTACCTCTCGGGCGACGGCACCCTGTGGGACGCGGTGTGGGGCGCGCCCGGGCCCGCGGGCGGCGTGACGCAGCAGGGCCGCCAGACGCCCGACCTCGACGGCGACGGCCGCGTCGACGGCGTCGACCTCGGGCTGATGCTCGCCAACTGGGGCAACCCGGGCCGCGGCGACCTCGACGGCGACGGGTCGGTGTCCGGCACGGATCTTGGGCGGCTGCTCGCGGGCTGGTCGGCCTGACCTCCGCGGATCACGTGCCGCCAACCGCCGCCCGCACCGGCCCGGAGGGCGTTCCCCGCATCCTGAGCGCGGCGCCCACGAGGAGGATCAGGACCGGCACCTCGACCAAGGGCCCCACCACCGTCGCGAAGGCCGTGCCCGACGAGATGCCGAAGACCGAGATCGCCACCGCGATCGCGAGCTCGAAGTTGTTGCCGCTCGCCGTGAAGG
>CAYSFS010000093.1:0-10391 GCA_964430235.1 uncultured Chitinophaga sp.
AAGCGCATCAAGCTCACCAAGAGCGGGAAGGTCCGCTTCAAGGCGCCGAACAGCCGCCACATCAAGAGCAACAAGACCGGCACCCAGGTCCAGTCGTACCGGAAGTCGCGCTACGCGCGCACGGGCGACCTGCGCTACCTGAAGAAGCTGCTCAACCGCGGCCTGCGCTCCGAGGAGCAGCACGTCGCCGACGACAAGGCCCGCGAGGCCGCCGCGGCGAAGGCCGCGAAGTAAGGAAGCCACGTTCCGCGCGCCGCACGGTGCGGCACGCACACGCATCGTCCGTCGGGACCCAAGCGCGGCGACCGCCGCCTCCGCCGGACACGACACCGAGGACACCCCATGCCACGTGCACGCAAGGGCGCAGCCCGAACCCAGGCCCGACGCAAGCTTCTCCGCGAGGCCCGCGGCTACTACGGAACGAAGAGCCGCCTCAAGCAGCAGGCGAAGGTCGCCATCATGCGCGCCCTGCGCAACAAGTGGCGCCACCGCCGCCTGCGCCGCCGCAACTACCGCCAGCTGTGGATCACCCGCATCACCGCGGCGTGCCGCATGCGCGGCTGGAAGTACAGCCTCCTGATCAACGGCCTCTCGCGCGCGGGCGTCCTGCTCAACCGCAAGATGCTCAGCGAGATCGCGATCCACGACCCGGCCACCTTCGACGCGCTGGTTGCGACGTCGCGCAAGCACTGCTCCGTCGCCCACGCCGTCAAGGCGTGAGCCGCGGAGGCCCGGCGGCCGCCGGGAACGGACCCCCGAACGACACGTGCGCCGGATCGCTCCGGCGCACGTTCGCTTTTCCTCCTGCCCCGCCCCGCGCGGTCACGCGCTGATGCGCGCGGCCGCGATGCTCGCGATGGCCGACGCACGCTGCTCGGCGAGCGACGGCGCCCCGGGGACGCGCCCCAGCGTGCCGCGCAACGCGGCGGCCTGCGCGTTCTCCTGACGGATCGACTCGTAGATCTCCTTGCGGTGGACCGCGACGCGCGAGGGCGCGTTCACGCCCAGGCGCACCTTGTCCCCGCGGATGTCGACGACGACGATCTCGACGTCGTCCCCGATCATGATGGCTTCGTCGCGGTGTCGTGAGAGAACGAGCATGTGGGGCCTTCCGTGGCGTTCATGCATGCGGCCGGTCCGTCGGCCGCGGGATCCGGGCGGCGCGCGCCGCCCCGTGGTTCATGCCGTCTGCGCGGCGGCGGTGCCGGGCAGGCGCACCAGTTCGTGGCGGGTGCTCCAGGATCGGTCGCTGAGCACCAGCTGGATGCCCGTGCGCGAGGCCGCGTTCAGGACGATGGGGCCCTGCAGGTTCGCCGTGATGGCACCGTCGCGGCGGTTCACGATCGCGAAGAGCGTGGCGTCCTCGGGGCGCTCGAGGCCGAGCTGCGCGAGGTCGGTCGCACGGATCGGCACCTGGTAGTCGCCGACCCAGGCCGTGGGGTCCGTCACCACGAACGCGAGCTCCGGGTCCTCGACCGACTGCAGCCAGTAGAAGACGCCCCGGTCGTCCGGCTGCAGCAGCGCGAACGTGCGAAAGCGCGCGAAGCCCAGGAGCCCGTGCGGGAACACGAGCAGGCGGGCGGGATCGATCTCGACTTCGCCGAAGCGGGTGGTGCGGACCTTCATGCGGAACTCCGTTCCCTTCTGTGGGCCGTGCGGGCCGCGGCAGGGGCTCCTGCCCGTGGCCGCGCACGACGGATATCGGCCACTCGTCGCCCGGAGCATGAGCCTTCTGCGAGAATCCGGGGCGTGGCCGAGGACTCCATGGTCAATCGCTTCACGGGGGTGCCGGCGCCGCTGGCCCAGGTGGCCGCCATGGGCACGGTGGCCGTGCTGGGCGGGATGGCGATCGCCGGGACGCCGGGAACGGCGCTCGACCCCTCGGGCGCATGGGTCGCGGGCCTCGCATGCGCGCTCGCATGGCTGGCATCCGCGTTCGGCCTCGGCCGCGCCCTGCGCTTCGTCCTCTTCCCCTCCATGGACCGGAACCACCCCGCGCACGTCGGGCTGACGCTTGGGCTCGGCATCGCCGCCCTGCTCTTCGCGGACGCGGCGCTCGGCACGGTCGGCGCGTTCGGCCGCGGCGGCGTGCGGCAGCTGGTCGCTTGGGCGGCGCTGGTGCCGGGCATCCTGCTCCTCGGGGACCCGCGCGCGACGATCGCCGCCCAGATGAGGCACCTCCGCGGCGCGGTCGCTGCACCGCTCGCCTGGTGCGCGATGCCCGCGCTCGCGGTGCTCGCCTTCGCCTCGTCGCTTCCGCCCGGCGTGGCATGGGCCACCGAGTTCGGCGGGTACGACGCACTGAGCTACCACCTCGAGCTTCCGCGCGAGTGGTTCGCGCTCGGGCGCATCGCCACGCTCCCGCACTGCGCGTACTCGGCGTTCCCGAACTTCGTCGAGGCATCCTCGCTCCACCTGATGACGCTCGTCGGCCAGGCCGCGCCGCACGGGCTCGCGCTCGCGCCGCAGCTCCTGCATTCGATGATGGGCGTGGCGGCGGCAGTGGCGACGGGCGGCCTCGCGGCCACGCTCGCGGGGAACGACGCGCGGCGGGCGTCATGGGCGAGCGGCGCGGGATTCGTGCTCCTCCTCGGCGTTCCGTGGGTGATCGTCACGGCCAGCCTCGCCTACGACGAGATGGCGGTGCTGCTCATGGCCGCGACCGCCATGCTGGCCTGGCACGCGCGCGACGGCGTCGAGGGTTCGGGCGTGCCGCGCGGGACCTCCGAGTCGACCGGCATCGCGGTCGGCCTCGCGCTCGGGGCGGCGGTCGGGGCGAAGCTGACGGCCGCAGGCATGGTGGCCGTGCCGTTCGCGGCGTGGGCGACCGTGGGCGGGGGCGCGGACGGCGTGCGTGCGCTTGTGCGCGGCGCGGCATGGGCCGGCGCGACCATGGCCGTGGTGCTCGCGCCATGGCTCGTGCGCAACGCGATCGACGCCGGCTCGCCGGTGTTCCCGTTCGGCGGGACTGGCGGCGGGTGGCTTCCCGAGCAGTTCGCGCGCTTCGCGGCCGGGCATTCCGCGCCCCCCGGGCTCGGGTTCGCCGGACGCCTCGCCGCGCTCTGGGACCACGCGTTCCGTGAGGGCATGGGCGTCGCTCCCGACGCCGATCCGTGGCTGCCGCAGTGGGGCCTCGCGTTCTGGGCGGGCGTGGCGGGGATCGCCGCGCTCGCCGCCCGTGCGCCGCGCGCGGCGATCGCGATCGCCGCGATGCTGGTCGCCCAGGTCGCGTTCTGGATGTTCGCCACGCACCTGAAGCCGCGCTTCCTGCTTCCGTGCGCCGTCCCGCTCTGCGCGGCGGCCGCGGCCGCGCTCGCGCCGCTGGCCACGATGAGCGCCTCGCGCGCGGCGCGTGCCGCGTGCGGAGGCACGGTGATCGCCCTGCTCGTCGCCTGGAGCCTGCAGCCGGCCTGGGTGCTCGCGCTCGACCCGCGCATGAACAACCCGCGGGGCGTGGTCGCGAACCTTCCCGCGATCGGCGCCGCCGCGATGACGATCGGCCCCGGGACCGCGGCGGACGCGGGAGCGCTCGAGGCCGAGGGCGCGGACCTGCCGCTCGCCTGGCTCGCGAACTGGCGCCTGCCGGCGGGCGCGCGCCTCGGCTGCGAGGGCGAGGCCGACGTGTTCTGGATGGTCGACGCACCGGCCTGGGGAACCGCATGGGACGGAGGGCCGCTGGCGCGTGCGCTGCGCGCGCACCCCGACGATCCCGCCGCGGCGGTCGAGGCGCTGCGCGCCGGCGGGCTCACGCACCTGGCGATCGGCGAGGCGACCCTCGCGCGCTGGAGGCGCGCCGGGTGGCTCGATCCGGCGCTGCGCCCCGAGTCCGTGCGCGCGGTGGCGGCGCGCCTGCGGCCGGTCGCGCGCACCACGTCGGGCGGCACGGTCTACGCGCTGCCCGCTCCGTAGACTCGCACCCCATGATCCACGCAGCCCTCGCGATCGCCTGCGCCCTCTCGGCGCAGGCGGCCCCGCCGCAGCAGCCCGAGCAGCGCCCCGGCGCCCCCCGGAGCGCCGACGGTGCCGCCGGCATCGTGGCCGTGTGGCAGCAGCAGACCGTGACGTGGGACCGAATCCGGCCCGTGCTCGCCGAGCTCGCGGGAAGCGAGGCCCTGGCCGAGGTGCTCCTCGACGAGATGCTGGCCGAGCGCGCGCGCGCGCGAGGCATCGCGCCCGACGAGTCCGCGCTCGAGCACGAGGAGCGCACGCTGCTCGAGTTCCTCGACGAGGAACCCGACCGCGCGCGCCGGCTGATGGAAGACGTGCGCGTCAGGCAGGGGCTCGGCCCGGTGCGCTGGCGCGCCCTGCTCTGGCGCAACGCGGTGCTCCGCGCCTTGGTGGCGCCCGACGTGCAGGTCGCCGAGTCGCAGGTCGTCGCGGCGCACGACGCCGCGCACGGCCCCCGCAGGCGCGCGCGCGTGATCGCCGTGCCCGACCTCCGGACGGCGCAGGCCGTGACGGACCGCCTCGGCACGGGCGAGCCGTTCGACGCGCTCGCGGTCGAGTTGAGCACCGACGCGAGCGCCTCGCGCGGAGGGCTCGTCCCCGCGACCAGCCGACTCGATCCCAAGGTGCCGTCGGGCATGCGCGAGGCGCTGTGGGCGCTCGAGAAGCCGGGGGACGTGTCGCCGCCGGTGATGGTCGGCACGGGCTACCTCCTCATCCGGCTCGAGCGCGAGGACCCGGGCGACGGCACGACCCTCGACGCGGGCCGCGAGCGCGCGGTGCGCGCGGTGCGCCTGGCGCAGGAGCGCGCGCGAATGGACCAGCTCGCGCTCGACCTGCTGCGCCCCGTGAAGCCGACCGTGTTCGACGACTCGCTGGCCGATTCCTGGAACCGCGTCAGGACGGGAGCCACGCGATCCGACCGACCGCCGCCGGGATGAGCGCGGCGATGGGGAGCGCCACCGACACGGCGGGTGGGAGCCCGGCGAGCGGCGCCGACATGATGACCGCGCTGACGATGAGCGCGGGCACGCAGGTCGCCGCGCACAGGATGCTCATCCGGAGCATGCTCGCGGGCCCGCGACGCAGGTAGAACGGGATCCCGATCGCCAGCACCAGCAGGTTCACGAGCACGAGCCCGAGGCGCCCCATCTGCATGCGCGTGGCCTGCGAGTGCTCGATGGCGCCGGCCTCGGCGATCGCGCGGAGCTCGGAGCTCGACAGCATCTGCGCGAAGAGGCGGTCATGCCGCGCGCTGAGCGACTTGGGCGAGAGGTCGGTGGCCCAAGCCTCGGCCGCCACCGGCACGGAGGGGCCCGCCACGGACGGGTCGGCCTTCGCCTCCCGCGCGACGGCGCTCCCGCCCTCGAGCGTCCAGCGGCGGCCGGCGTCGTCCCACGCCGCGCCCCTGGCGGTGACGCGGCGCACCAGGAGGCCCGCGTCGTCGCGCTCGAACGCGAGGAACCCCGTGATGCGTCCCGTGAGCGGGTCGAACCGGGTGGCGTGGAGCAGGTTGCCGGAGGTGTCGCACGTGAGCGGCACCTCGAACGTGCCGCCTCCCTCGCGCCCGATCTCGCGCTGGGAGATGAGGAGCTGCTCGGCGAAGAGCGGCATCACCAGCTCCTGGTTGGCCAGCTGGAGCACGTTGATCCCGAGCGCGCACGCGAGGACGGCCCACACGCAGCGGCGGAGCGGGACGCCCGCCGCCATGATGGCGACCAGCTCTCGCGCGCGGTGCATCTGCGCGAAAGTGAAGCCCATGGCGCCCACGGTGAGCAGTCCCGCCATGAACTGGAAGAACTGGAACGCGCGCGGGCCGTGGAACTGGAACAGCACCCACGCGAGCGCGGCCCATCGACCCGACGACTGGCCGCGCTTGACCACGGCGTCGGCGGCCGCCATGTACACGTCGAGCTGGAGGATGATGTCGATCGCGGTCGCGAACACGAAGAGCAGCGCGAAGAGCAGCGCGAAGTTCGCGAGGAACCGGGTGACGATGGCTCGGTCGAGGATGCGCATGGGTCCCTGCGCCCTAGTTGCGGGCGACGCGCCTCCATGCGAGCAGGAGCGCGGCCGCGAGCACGAGGTCGCCGCCCCAGAGCAGCGAGAACCCGCCCCAGTACGAGCCGCCCGCCATCATCTGGCGGCCGCTGGCGATCATGATGATGCTCGCGATCGCCGGGACGAACGCGAGCACGTACACCGTGAGCGGGAGCGCGTGGCGCATCGCGACCGCGAGCACCGACCCGAGCATCAGCACCAGCACCACGCTCACTGCCTGCGCGAGCCGGTTCGAGACGTACGAGTCGGCCTCGTTCGAGACCCGCGCGATCATCGCGCGCACCGTCGCGCCCTGCTTCGCGAGCCTCCCCGCGGGGTCGTCCGCGTCCGCCTCGCGAAGGAGCGCCGCGCTGGGCTCGGACTCCCAGTCGCGCACCTTGCAGCCGGCGGGCACCAGGTCGTCGATCTGCGGCGACCACCGTCCCGGCAGTCCTGACACCTCGTCGCGCGCGGACACGGTCGCCGGCACGGCGAGCGCCATCCTCGGCGGGAACCCGGGCTCGCACACCGCCCGCAGCGTCGCCTCCGCGGCGGCCGCGCTGCGCACGTCGCGGCCGTTCACGCGCTCCGTGAGGCGCACGGAGCCGCCCTTCGCGGAGGGCCGCAGGCGGTTGCCCTGCCTCGCGGCGCCCTCGATGACCACCTCGCGCGCGGCGCCCGCCACGGCGAGCGTGACGCGGCCGCCCGCGAGCATCGGGTCGACGCACGCCCACAGGTCGCGCTCGGCGAGGCTCGCGGCGAGGGCCTGCTTCGCGTTGCGCACCAGGGTCGCGCGGTCCGGGTCGCGGCGGAGCTCGGTGATCTCGTTGATCGACAGGAACTTCGGGCCGCGGTCGAAGCTGCCGTAGATCGCGGCCGCCTCGGGCTCGGCGCGCGGCACGGTGATGAGCGTGCCCTCGCGCGGGCGGTAGACGCTGGCGTTCGTGAGCGCCACCTTCGCCACCGCTCCGCGCGGCGTCGAATGGACGTCGACGTACGCGCCCTCGGCCGTGAACTCGGTCTCGACCGCGTCCTTGCCGCCGGGCGCGAGCTCGATCGCCGCCACGCCCGTGAGCTCGAGCCGCCGGCGCACGCCGGGAGGCGCCGCCACCTCGCGCGCGGTGTCCGCGTAGATCATGAGCCGGTCGGCGCGCAGCGCCTCGCCGCGCGAGACCGAGGCCACCAGCATCTGCGTCGCGTCGGCGGTCGCCAGCTCCTGCATCCGGGTGTAGAAGGCCGGGATCATCCAGAGGACGAGCACCAGCATCACCCCCAGGAGCGGCGTCCCGACGAGGAGCACCGGCGCGAACACCTTCGCGGGCGACATGCCGCTCGCGGACATGGCGGTCACCTCGTTGTCGGTCGCGAACCGGTGCAGCGTCAGCGTCGCGGCGAGCCCCGCCGCGAACGGCATCGCGTACTGCATCATGGGCACCATCGCGAGCCCGACGTACTTGAGCACGGTCTCGGCGCCGATCGCGTCCTCGGCGAGCGGCTTCGCGGCCGCACCGAAGGCGATCACCGTCACGATGATCGACACCGTCACGAAGAACGTGCGGAAGAGCTCCCACGCCACGTGCCGCCACAGGGTCCAGGGGATGCCGCCCCCCGCGCGGGACGCGGCCGCGGCGGGCGAATCGGGCACGTGTCCGGGTGCGTCGGGGTCCATCGGGAGGCAGGCGCTCAGCGCAGCCCGTACTCCTTCAGCTTGCGGTAGAGCGTGCGCTCGCCGATCCCCAGCATCTGCGCCGCCTGCTCGCGGTTGCCCGCGGTCATGGCCAGGGTCTGGCGGATCGCCTCGCGCTCGAGCCGGTCGAGGCCCACGCCCGCGAGGGAGCCCACCGCGCCACCCTGCTCCTGCGCGTCGTCGGCCGCGCGCACCTCGGGCGGCACGTCCCGGAGCTCGAGCGCGGGCCCCTGCGCCGTGACGACCATGCGGTGCACGGCGTTGAAGAGCTCGCGCACGTTGCCCGGCCACTCGTAGGCGGCGAGCCGCATCAAGACGGGCTGCGTGACCTCGGGGCGCGCGCGCCCGAGCTCCGCGGCGTACTTGCCGACCGCGTGGTTCACGAGCAGCGGAATGTCCTCGCGGCGCTCGCGCAGCGGGGGGACGACGATCTCGGCGCCCCGGATCCGGTAGTAGAGGTCCTCGCGGAACCGCCCCTCGCGGACCATCTGCCCGAGGTCGCGGTTCGTGGCGCTGACGAAGCGGACGTCCGCCTTGCGCTGCTCGTTCGACCCGAGCCGCACGACGTCGCCGGTCTCGAGGACGCGCAGCAGCTTGGGCTGCATCGAGAGGGGCATGTCGCCGATCTCGTCGAGGAAGAGCGTGCCCTTGTCGGCGTACTCGAACACGCCCTCGCGGTCGCGGTCGGCGCCCGTGAACGCCCCGCGGACGTGGCCGAAGAGCTGGTCCTCGAGCAGGCTCTCGGCCTGGCCCGCCGCGTTGAAGGTCACGTACCTGCGGTCGGCGCGGCGGCTCGCCTTGTGGATCGCGGCCGCCACCAGCTCCTTGCCGGTGCCGCTCTCGCCCCGCACCAGGACGGGAATCGAGCTCGGCGCCACCTGGCGGATGAGCGAGACCACGTTCCGCATCGCGGGGCTGTCCCCGATGATGCCCTCGAATCCGTAGGCCGCGTCGAGCTGCGCGCCGAGCCGCTCGTTGCGGTGGCGCAGCATGACCGTCTCGGCCGCCCGCTGGACCAGGTTCCGGAAGATGACGAGGTCGATCGGCTTCTCGATGAAGTCGTAGGCACCCCCCTGGAGCGCCTTCTTCGCGGTCGGGATGTCGCCGTGGGCCGTGACCATGATGGTCTCGGCGTCGGGCTGCAGCCGCCGGGCGAGCTCGAGCACCTCGAGCCCCGCGGTCGGCGACTCCATCACGAGGTCGGTGACGATGACGTCGAACGCGCCGTGCCGCAGCTCGTCCTCGGCCTCGGCCCGGCCGTGCCGGATGGTGCAGACGTGGCCGGGCTTCCGCAGGGCGTCCGCCATGGTCTGGGCGTGCTCGCGGTCGTCGTCCACCAGGAGGACCTGCGCTCGGATGTCGGGGGTCGCGGCCATGCGGGGGCCCGGATTGTAGGGGTGGACCCCGGCCGCTCCCGCCGTGGGTCCAGAAAGAACCCCCCGCCCGCCGAATCAGTGCGGTTCTTCCGGGCCACCTGCCGATATCGTGGCTGTGAACGACACCGAACTCGCCGTGAGCACCCTCTTCGAGAGCGCCGGACCGAAGCTGACCGAACTGGAGGTCCCGGACTTCACGGGCCGGCGGGTCTGGCTGGTCGGGATCGGCGGCTGCGGGATGAGCGGCCTCGCCCAAATGCTGCGCGCGCGCGGCGCGTCGGTCACGGGCAGCGACATGGCCGCGAGCGACGTGACCGACACGCTCGAGTCGCACGGCATCCGCGTGTCGATCGGCCACGGCGCGGAGCTGGTCCCCGCCCCGTGCGACCTGGTCATCGCGAGCGCGGCCGTGAAGGCCGACCATCCCGAGCTCCTCGAGGCGCAGTCGCGCGGCATCGAGGTCATCAGCTACGCCGAGGCGATCGGACTCGTCCAGAAGGGGCGCACGGGCATCAGCATCGCCGGCACCCACGGCAAGAGCTCGACCACCGCGATGCTCTCGCACGTGCTCATCGAGTGCGGGCTCGACCCGAGCTTCATCGTGGGCGCGACGTGCGCGCAGATCGGCGGCGGGAGCCGCACCGGCAGCGACGCGATCCCGTGCGGCACGCAGCGCGGCCGCCCGGGCATCCTGGTGGCGGAGGCGTGCGAGTTCAACCGCAGCTTCCACCACCACCGGCCGGTGATCGGCCTCATCAACAACGTCGAGGAGGACCACCTCGAGATCTACGGCACGCTCGAGCGCATCGTGAAGGCGTTCCATGACTTCGCGGCGCTCATCCCGCCGTCCTCGAAGGGCGGCCGCCTGCTGATCGCCGCGGACGGCGCGCACCGCCGCGACGTCGTGAGCGGCCTCGAATGCTCGGTGTCCACGTTCGGCTGGGCCCCGAGCGCCGACTACCAGGTGCAGTACGACCCGCGCACGGGCGTCGCGAGCGTGCTCGTCGGCGGGCAGGCCGTGTGCACGTGGACGGGCATGGTGCCGGGCGAGCACATGGCGCTCAACGGCGCCGCCGCCGCCATCCTCGCGCACTGGATGGGCGCCGAGTGGCGCGAGATCGGCGAGTCGCTCGGGCGCTTCGCCGGCGTCGACCGCCGCATGCAGCACCTCGGCCAGCGCACCATGCGGCACGGCGGCGAGGTGACGGTGTTCGACGACTACGGCCACCACCCCACCGAGTGCGAGACCACGCTCAAGGCGCTCCGCGTGCGCTACGAGCCCAAGCGCCTGATCTGCGTCTTCCAGCCGCACCAGCACAGCCGCACCCGCTTCCTGCTCGAGC
>CAYSFS010000094.1:0-10271 GCA_964430235.1 uncultured Chitinophaga sp.
AAGAACATGTGCTCGGTTCGGCAGAGGCCGATGCCCTCGGCGCCGAACGCGACGGCCTGCCGGACCTGCTCGGGCGTGTCCGCGTTGGTGCGGACGCCCAGGCGGCGATACCGGTCGGCGAGGCCCATCACGAAGTCGAAGTCCTGGAAGACGCGGCTCTCGCGCGGCTTCATCGTGCCCGCCACGAGCACCTGCTTCAGCTCGCTGTCGGCGGTGTCGATGCGGCCGTCGATGACCTCGCCGGTGGTGCCGTTGATCGAGAGGTGGTCGCCCTCGCGAAGCGTGCGGCCGCCGCAGGTCATGGTGCCCGCGTGGTAGTCGATGGCGATCTCGCCGGCGCCGGCGACGCACACCTTGCCCATCTGGCGCGCCACGAGCGCGGCATGGCTCGAGACGCCGCCGCGGGTGGTGAGGATGCCGTCGGCGGCGATCATGCCGCGCAGGTCCTCGGGGCTCGTCTCGATGCGGACGAGGACGACGTGCTTGCCCTTGCGCGCGAGCTCCTCGGCGCGGCTGGCGCTGAACGCGATCTCGCCGCACGCGGCGCCCGGCCCGGCGGGAAGGCCCTTCGTCATGATGCGGCCGGCCTTGCGCGCGGCCTCGTAGGCACCGCGCTCGAACACCGGCTGCAGCAGCTGGTTCATCGCCTCGGGGTCGGCGCTCTTCATGGCGTGCTCGGGCGTCATGAGGCCCTCCCGCACCATGTCGTGCGCGATGCGCACGTAGGCGAGCGCGGTGCGCTTGCCGTTGCGCGTCTGCAGCATCCACAGCTTCTTGCGCTCGATGGTGAACTCGAAGTCCTGGACGTCGCCGAAGCGCTTCTCGAGGGTCTTGCGCACCTTCTCGAGCTGTCCGAAGCTCTTCGAGAGCACCTTGTCCTTCGCCATCTGGGCGACGGGGAGCGGCGTGCGGACGCCGGCGACCACGTCCTCGCCCTGCGCGTTCACCAGGTACTCGCCGTAGAAGACGTTCTCGCCGTTGGCCGGGTCGCGCGTGAACGCGACGCCCGTGGCGCAGTCGTCGCCCATGTTGCCGTAGACCATCGCCTGCACGTTGACGGCGGTGCCCCACTCGTGCGGGATCTTGTACTTGTTGCGGTAGACGATCGCGCGGTCGTTGTTCCAGCTGCCGAAGACCGCGGCGACCGCGCCCTCGAGCTGCTTCACCGGGTCGTCCGGGAACGCCTTGCCGGTCCAGCGCTTGACCAGGTCCTTGTACCGGCGCACCAGCTCCTTGAGGTGGTCCTCGGTGAGCATCGTGTCCTCGGACACGCCCGCCTCGCGCTTCAGGCCGTCCATCACCTCCTCGAACGGCTCGTGGTCCATCTCGGACTTCTTCTGGACGCCCATCACGACGTCGCCGTACATCTGGACGAAGCGCCGGTAGCAGTCCCACGCGAAACGGCCGTTGCCGGTCGCGCGCTTCAGCGCCTCGACCGTCACGTCGTTGAGGCCGAGGTTCAGGATGGTGTCCATCATGCCCGGCATCGAGTCGCGGGCGCCCGAGCGCACCGAGACGAGCAGCGGGTCGCGGCGATCGCCGAAGCGCTTGCCGACCTCCTTCTCGATGCGGCGCAGCCCGTCCTTCATCTGCTTGCCGAGCTTCTCGGGGAAGCGGCGGCCGTTGTCGTAGTACCAGGTGCACACCTCGGTGCTGATGGTGAAGCCCGGGGGCACCGGCAGGCCCATGCGCGCCATCGCGGCGAGGTTCGCGCCCTTGCCGCCGAGCAGCGCCTTCTGGGTGCCGTCGCCGTCGGTCTTGCGGCCGAACGAATAGACCATCTGCTTCGGCGCGGGGCCGCCCTTCGTGGAGGAGTGCGAGGCCTTCTTGCCGCTCTTCTTGGTGGATGCTGCCATGGCGATGGGTGGGTGCGCCGGGCGCCCGCACGTGCGCCGACGAGGCGCCGGGGCGGTGGGCCCGAATGCGAAATCCGCGCCGAAACGCGGGCCGAACATGGTAGCGCGCCACCCTACGATCCGGGCCGCCCCGGACAACCCGAAAGACGCGCGGAATGACGGAACTCGACTGGAATCGCACCCCCGAAGACGTGCTGGCGCACTGGCCTGACGCGCTGCCGCTCGCGGCGCTCGTCACGGGCGCAGGGCACGGGGGCCATGCGCGCCTGAGCATGCTGGCGGTGCCGGAGGAGACGGTCGAGTGCCGGACGCAGGACGAGGCGCTGGCGGCCCTCGCGCGCGCGGGCGCCGGGGGCACGTGGTGCGTCGCGGCGTCCTACGAGCTCGCGCGCGCGTTCGAGCCGACGTCGCTCCCGCGCGGGCGCATGCCCGACGACGGCTGGCCGCTCGCGACGCTCGTGCGCTGCGGCGCGCGGCTCGAGCTCGACCACGTGACCGGGCGGTGGAGCGCGCACGGCGGCGCGGGCGCGCTGGCGGCGCACGTCGACGCGCGCTTCCGCGCGGGGGCGCGCGCCGAGGGCACGGCGCGCATCGAGGGCCTCGAGCCCGACCTCGCCCCGGGGGAGTACGAGCGAATGGTCGCCGAGGCGGTGCGCCTGGTGCACGCGGGCGACGTGTTCCAGGCCAACGTGGCGCAGCGGTTCTCGGCGCGCTGGTCGGGCGCGCGGCGCGCCGTCATGCGCGCGGCGTTCGCCGCGTCGCGGCCGCGCTACGGTGCGTGGATCGAGACGCCGACGCACGCGCTGGCGAGCATGAGCCCCGAGCTGTTCCTCGAGGTCGACCGCGCGTCCGGGGGCGTCGTGACCCGGCCGATCAAGGGGACGCGCGCCGCGCACGAGCCGGCGTCCGAGCTGATGGCGAGCGGCAAGGACGCGGCCGAGCTCCACATGATCGTCGACCTCATGCGCAACGACCTCGGGCGCGCGTGCGTGCCGGGGTCGGTGCGGGTGTCCTCGCCGCGCGAGCTCGAGCGGCACGAGACGGTCCACCACGCCGCGGCCGAGGTCCGCGGCACCCTGCGGCCGGGCACGGGGCTCGTGGACCTCCTCCGCGCGACGTTCCCGCCGGGATCGGTGACCGGCGCACCGAAGGTGCGCGCCATGCAGGTGATCGACCGACTCGAGCCGTGCGCGCGCGGGCCGTACTGCGGCGCGGTCGGGCTCGTCTCGCCAGGCCGCATCGCGCTCAACGTCGCGATCCGCACCGTCGCGCTCGCGGGACGGGACGGCGGAGGCGGCGCGCTGCGCTACCTCGCCGGCTGCGGCATCGTCGCGGAGTCGGACCCCCGCCACGAGCACGAGGAGAGCCTGCACAAGTCCGCGGTGCTGGTGCGCACCGCGCTCGCGGTCAATGCGACTGGCGCTCCTCGAGCGTCCGCACCGAGTGCTCCACCTGCGCCGCCACCGTGCGCTGGTGCGCCGGGTTGAACGCGAAGTCGAAGCTGAGGCCCGCGTACGTGCGCTGCGAGCTGTCGATGTGCGTGTGGACCAGCTTGGCGCACGCGACGATCGGGACCGGGCACCCGTCGCCCAGCGCGAGCCGCACCCAGAAGAGCCTGTGACGCGACAGCAGCCCCGCCTGCGCGGGCTCGACCAGGAGGCCCGCACCGCCGCCGCCCATGTTCGCGAGGTGGCCCGTGAGCTTCGGCCCGACGGTGGGCAGCAGCGCCTCCTCGTCGGAGGTGACCGGCGCGCCCTCGAGGAATGCGGCCCAGGCGAGCTCGTTCGCGCGCTCCGCGGCGACGGCGCTCTTGGGGTCGAGCAGCGGCCACACGTCCACCGGGGGCAGCGCGAGCGGCCCGACGTCGAAGCGCGCATGCCGCCGCAGGCACCGCTCGACGCGCTCGGGGAGCGAGAGCCGCGACGCGCCGTTGCGCGCGTCGGCGTGGCGGCCCGGCGGGATCGACTCGAGCACCGCGGTGCGGAACTCCCATCGGTTCTGGCCGATCACGATGTACGCGACCAGGCGGGTGCCGACGTGCAGCGGCAGCGCGCGCCCGAGCGCACCGGGATTCTCGACCACGATGCCGTCGTCGCGGACGTCGAGGATGCGCAGCCTCCACACGAGGTCATGCCCGCGCCCGTCGTCGCGCGTGATCGCCACCTCGAGCGACCCGCCCTTCTGGCAGAGTTCCTCGAGGCTGCGGCGCCACTCCAGCGTTCGTGATCGTGATGCGGGCATCGGTTGCTCCTCGCGGCCCGTGCCGCTTCAGCGAGTGTAGCCGTCCGCGAGCGCGCGCCTCAGCTCGCCGACGAGGCCGTCGGCCTCGCGTCGCTCGGCGCGCGTGGGCCGCGCGCCGCCGTACCTGATCGCGTACAGGCGGCGCACGATGGCCTCGAACGCATCGGCCGCGCCGGGCGACCGCGGCCCCAGCGCGCGGGCATGCGCAAGCGGCGTTCGCCACGGAGGCTTGCCGACGCCCGCCCGCTCCAGCACCCGGAGCGCCTCGAGGTAGAAGCCCGCGTCACGCGCCAGCGCGATGCGCGCCGCGGGGCCCGCGGCACGGGCCCCGAGGGCCGCGGCGGCCCTCCGCCCGCGGGCCGAGAGCACCGCGATGACCCCGCCGACCGCCGCGAGCGCGCCGGCCACCGAGGCGACCCAGGCCACTCCCACGGCGCCCTGCATGAAGAAGCGCTCGGCGTGCGCCGAGGCGTCGCGGGCGCGCGCGGACAGCCACGCCTGCGCCGCGCGCGAGGCCTCGCCGGCGCGGTCGGCGAGCTCGGCCTGCGCGCGGGCGTCGAACCCCGCGAAGCGGCTGTTCCACGTGAACTCGACCGGGTCGAGGATCCAACGGAACCCGTCGAGCCAGGTGCGGTTCGCCTGCTGGATCGCGAGGAGCTCGGCGAGCGGCGACGGGTCGAACGTCATCCACTGGAACTCGTCGACGCGCACCTCGACCCACGCGTGCGCGCCCGACTCGCGGAACACGTACCTCTCGGACACGGAGTCGTACTCGGTGGCGATGAAGCCGGTGACGACCCGCGCCTCCACCCCGCTCGCGAGGCAGAGCGCGGCCATCGCCGAGGCGAAGAGCTCGCAGTGGCCGGATCGGCGCACTTCGAGGAACTGCACGATCGGGTCGTCCCCCTCGCCCCGGCGGTACGCCGAGAGGTCGGTGGAGTAGCGGAAGTCCCCGCCCGAGAGCCATGACTCGAAGAAGGCCGCGATGCGGCGGGCACGGACGCGGCGCAGGGATGGGTCCTCGGCGATCTCGGCGTCGGAGGGGAGGTTGGCGGGCCCCTGCTCGGCAAGGACCCGAGCCGCGATCTCACGGACCCGCGCGACGGGGAACCCGACGCCGCCCGCGGCCGGCAGCGGCCCCGACGCCGGAAGGACGGCCTGCACCGACGCCGCCGACGGGAACGCCTGCATCCTGATGCGGTAGGAGCCCGGGCGCCCGAGGCGGCCGCCGCCGATGTCGACGAGCTCGCCCGTCCGCCGGTCGAGCCCGAAGATGCGCGCCTCGTCGCATGCGATCGCGAGCGGCATCCACGCGCTGAAGACGCGGTCGCTCGCGAGCGAGCGCATCTGCACGTCCTGCGTCCACACGTTCGAACGCTCGTCGCGCACGCGTTCCGCGAGCGGCTCGAACCCGCCCGAAGGCTCGGTGCGGAACCGGCGGATGCGCGCGAACCTCCCGCTTCCGGACCACCGCGCCTCGGCCGGGTCGTACGAGTCGAGCACCGCGCCGCGCATGCGGAGCGGCATCGTGAGCTCCCCGGGGCGATCCTGCGGATCGAGCAGCCGCACCGTCATCGCGACGCGCGAGGACTGCGAGATGCGGCCGCCCGACCAGAGGTCGATGTTCGCGCGGAACCCGGACATGCGCCCGCGTCCGCCGCCCTCGCCGGCGAGGTCGCGCGGGAACACGGCGAACGCGAGGACGCTCATCGCGATGCCTGCAAGCGCACCGAGGGCCGCCATCCGCCGCATGCCGCGGGCAGGCGCCGCGCCGAGCGGGGACTCGAGCGCGGGCGCACGCCGGCCCGCGGGCGCCGCGGCACGGCGCGCCTCGACGGCGGCCTCGCTCCCGGCGTGGACCTGCAGCAGCATCGCCGCCGGGACCAGCGCGGCAGCGAACGCGATCACCAGCGCCCCGACCAGGAAGTCGCTCGAGTGGAGCGCGGCGCTCGCGCACAGCACCATCGCGAGCACCAGCACCTGGCGCCAGTCCGACGGCACGCGCCGGTCCCAGGCCTTCACGCAGATCCCGGCGGACACCACGATCCCGACGGTGCGCGCGGCGTCCTCGGCGCCGGGCCGCGCGAAGACCTCGAGCGCGCCCCACGCGATGCCGCCGAGCACCGCCACCCGCACGGCCCACGCCGGGAGCGCAAGCCCCCGAGGACCTCCGGAAAGCGTGAATCCCGCCACGGTCACCGACCCGGCCACCACCAGCACCCATGCGTCCGCCTGGCTCGCCGAGAACGCGGCGAGCGCCAGCATGCACGCGGCGAGCACGCTCCGCGAGAGCCAGGTGCCGACGTTCATCGCGCGTCCTCCGCGGCGTCCGCCGTCATCGACCGGAGCTGGCCCGCGACCAGGTGGACGGCCGCCGGCCCGCCCACCGAGAGGTCGGCGCGGTCGACGTGCACGACGAGCACCGACGACCGGGCGCCGGGGTCGGCGAACGCGACCTCCGCGTCGCGCGGGGCGTCGAGGTCGAGCGCCGCCAGCGCGCACAGCTCTCGCTCGAGCTGCCTTCGGCCGGCCCGGGCGCCGGCGGCCGGACCGGGCAGCCCGAGCACCGCGAGCGAGGTCTCCATGCCTTCCGACGCCGCGGCCTGGAGCAGGCTCGCCGCGAGCACGATGGCGTCCTCCTCGAGCTCGCGCGCGCGGACGACGCCGCCCTCGACGCGCAGAGCATCGGTGGGGCGACGCAGGTCGAGCACCACGCCCACGCGCGGCGGCGCGTCCACCGACCGGTCGATGACGGTGAGCTCGCCGCCCGCGGTGCTGCGGCGCCACGCCACGCTGCGGACGCTGTCGCCCGGGCGGTACTCGCGGAGCCCGAGGAAATCGGAGCCCGGGCCGATCCGCGGCCGCGATGCCGTGCCGGTCCGGCCCTCGCCGGCGAGCTCACGGAGCACGCCGGGTCGCAGCGGGCGCGCACGCGGAAGCACCAGGCACGAGGCATCGTCGTCGAACCGCACGCTCTTGCCCAGGAGCCCGAACGGGAACGCGCTCTCCGCGCGGAACGGCCCGAACCGCAGCGTGCCGCGCCGCGCCGGCCACGCCACGGACTCCGCGACGACCGTCTCGCGCGGTCCCACGTGGCGCACGAACGCCGGCGCCGGCACCGGGGCGGCGCCCGACTGCCTCGCCCGGAGCTCGCGCACCGACACCGCGAACGCCGGCCACGCGCGGGAGCCTTGCGAGACCTCGTACCGCAGCACCAGCGGCTCTCCCACGACGGCGGTGGCGGGCACGCGGCGCCGGACGCGCAGCTTCATCAACGGCCACCCCGAGAGGATCCCCGAGAGCAGCACGCCCGACAGCATCGCGGCGAACACCCACACGAGGAGGTTGCCGGGCCGGTTGGCCGCGACGAAGCCCACCGCGAGCACGAGCAGCAGGTAGAGGACCCCGGGCGCGCGGACGTGGTAGCGCCTGCGCATGGCGGCTCAGGGAGCGAGGCTCCCGACGCCGCGGTCGTACTCGCGCACCTCGTCGAGGATGCGCCGCGAGCTCTCGGGCTCGCGGAACGGCCGGCTCTTGCCGCGCGCCATGCCGAGCACCATCACGCGGCCCTTCGGGTCGCCCGGCAGGTCGACCTCCTGCTCCACCGTCTCGAACCCGTTGCGGCGGGCGCGCAGCAGCCACTCCTCCTGCATCCACCCCGCGCCGAAGCCGTCGATCTCAAGCTCGAAGCGCCCCGACGAGTCGCTGGTCGCGCGCGCCGCCACCGAGCGGTTCATCGTCCCCGCGTCACGGACAAGCTCGACGGTCACGCCGGGGATGCCCGACTTGCGCGCCTCCTCGTCGCCCTCGCGGACGATCGAGGCGCCGCCGAATCCGTCGACGACGCGGCCCTCGAGACGGTAGGCGCAGCCGGCGGCGCACGCGATCGCGCAGGCGAGGAGCGCGCGCATGACGCGGTGCAGGGGAAGGCTCGTGGAAGGCCGGAGGCTCACGCCGGGAAGCCTACGCGCACGTGGCCGGCTCACGAACCGGAGGCGACCCAGATCACCCCCCACACGCCCTGCGCGACCATGAGCAGCAGGATGGCCACGAGCACCGCGCGGCCGACGGCCATCACCACGCGACGGATGCGCCGCTGCCGCCCCAGCTGCCCGAGCTCGTCGCGCACCTCCGACGGCACCTCGCCGACGTCCGCGTCGTCCCAGTCGATGCTCTTGCCCGCCCAACGCGCCTCGGCCAGCACCTGCCGCGCGCGAGAGAGGTCCTCGGGCAGCACGCGCACGGGCACCGACGCGCCGCCCGCGCGAAGCGGGAACCCGAAGACGCCCTGCCCGGACGGCGGGATGACGCTCGCGATCCCCGCGTCCTCGAGCACCGAGCGGATGCACTCGGCCTCGAACTCGCTGCGCGCCTCGTGCACCGTGCCCATCGCGCCCACGTCGAGGCGCGGACGGCCGTCGCCGTGCGCGGGCGCCGTCATGCGTATCCCCGGAGCCGGTCGACGGCCTCGAGCAGCGCGCCGCTGCGGTCGGGGCCGAACATCTCCTCGGGCAGGATCACGCGCCAGTCGGTGACGCCCGTGCGCGGGATCCTCACCACGTCGCCCGCGTGCATGCCCTCGGCGGTGACGGGCTCCTCGGAAAGCGCCGCCTCGACCACGTCGTGGTCGAACCCCTTCACGATGAACCAGCCCTGCTCGCGGCGGTCCTCGGCATCGACCGACCCGACGCCGGACTGCACGTGGAACGCGGTGCCCGCGAGCGCCGCGACCTCGGGCCGTTCGGAGCGCCGGACGCTCGCGAACGCCGTCGCGAACGCGGGCCAGGTGCGCTGCGCGCGCCGCTCGGTCGCGGCCGCGGACCGTTCGCTCGCGAAGAGGACCGCGCGGCCGTCCTCCATGCGCTCGATCGTCTCCTTCGGCCACGCCCACACCTTGCGGAACTGGCCCCGTTGCTCGGGCGAGCAGATCACCGCGCGCACGCCCGTGAGCGAACCGTCGCCGTGCCGCGCGGCGATGTCGCGGAACGCGCGCGAGCCGGGCGTGCCCTCGTCCATGTACTGCGCGCACGCCTGCCACGGGACGAGCGCCACCGACGTGTCGGGGCCCACCTCCATCGGCTCGAGCGGCGGCGGAGGAGGCGACTCGAGCAGCAGGCTCGCGACGTGGTTCACCAGGATCGCCGCGGCCTGCGAGTGGCGCGACGGGAACTCGAGCACCTCGAGCTCGGGAAGCCCGCACCGCGCGAGGCCCGTCGTGAAGAGCATCATCGGCGCGTCGTCGTCCTCGTGGTCCGCGACGGCGGTGATGGTCCAGAGGTACTCGTCGTTCGGCACCGCGTCGGCCGCGAGGAACTGCTCCTCGAGCTCCTTGCGCGGCCACCGGCGCGCGTTCGCCACGTCGAGCACGCCCGCGAGGTCGGGGATCGCGCCCGAGAGCATCGACATCAGGTGGAAGAACTCCTCCGAGGCCTCGCCCGGCTCGAGCACGGTCTGCATCCCGATCACCCACTTGCAGGCGGCCATGGCGGGGTCCGGCAGCTGCGACGGGTCGGCGGGGAGCGCGGGCTCCGCCCAGAACACGACGGGCGACGTGACGCCAGGGATCTCGACCACCATCGCCCAGATCATGTTCTCGTCGTCGAGGTCCGCGGGCTCCGCCTTCACCTCGCGGCCCACCCAGCCCGCGATCGAGCGCCCCACCTCCTCGGCCGAAGGCGGATCGCGATGCGGCCAGAAGCCGACCCACGCGCTCGCGGCGACCGAGGCCTGCTCCCAGGCCGCGGTGCCCGGCGACGCGAGCGGCTCCTGCGCGGGCGGTTCGCCGTCCTTCGGCGCACCGTCGCTCGGCTCGTCGGGGAACTGCATCCGACGCATCCTAGGGGGGCGCGCCTCGGGAAGTACCCTTCCGCGTCCATGCCCGAGCACCCACGCGAGCACCCCGCCCGCCCCGACCGCGCGCCCGCGCGCGAGGCCTCGGAGACGCCGTTCCGCTACACGGCCGCGTTCGCCAACGAGCTCGAGGAGCGCTGGCAGGGAACGCTCGACCGCACGACCGGCGGCTTCCGGCAGCCGAACCCCGGCGAGCCAGGGTTCGATTCCTCGAAGCCCAAGTGGTACTGCCTCGACATGTTCCCCTACCCCTCGGGCGCGGGGCTCCACGTCGGCCACCCCGAGGGCTACACGGCCACCGACATCGTCTGCCGCTTCAAGCGG
>CAYSFS010000095.1:0-6562 GCA_964430235.1 uncultured Chitinophaga sp.
TGGAGAACGAGGGCTGCCGCGTGGAGCTCAAGAAGGGCGGCCGCTCGTTCACCGCGGCGTTCGGCGACGCGATGGCCGACCTCATGGCGCGCGACCCGAAGGTGGTCGCCTGCACCGCTGCCATGCCCGACGGCACCGGCATCGCCAAGGTGCAGCCGAAGTTCCCCGACCGGGTCTGGGACACCGGCATCTGCGAGAGCCATGCGGCCGACATGATGTGCGGCCTCGCCAAGACCGGCTGGAAGCCCTTCCTCGCGGTCTACAGCACCTTCCTCCAGCGGGCGTTCGACCAGTGCTTCCAGGAGGCCGCGCTGCAGGGCCTGCCGCTTCGCCTCTGCCTCGACCGCGCCGGCCTCGTGGGCGGCGACGGCGCGGTGCACCACGGCTTCTGCGACATCTCGATGCTCGCCGTGCTGCCGAAGGCCGTGATCATGGGCGCCCTCGACGAGCCGAGCATGAAGGCCGCGCTCGAGTTCATGGCGAACCACGAAGGCGGCATCACGAGCCTGCGATACCCGCGCGAGGGCGTCAGCGACCGGTTCACCGGCACCCCCTGCCCGCCGTTTGAGCTCGGCAAGGCGCGTGCGCTCGTCAAGCACGCGAAGCCCGACGTCGCGATCCTCGCCTTCGGCACCATGGCCCACGAGAGCGCCGAGGCGATCGCCCAGCTCGGCGAGTACACGGTCGACCTGTACGACGCGCGCTTCGCGAAGCCGGTCGACGCGGCGCTCCTCAAGGACCTCCTCGGCCGCGGCATCCCGGTCGTCACGGTCGAGGACCACTCGATCCGCGGCGGCTTCGGCGCATGCGTCCTCGAGGCCTGCAACGAGCACGGGCTCGACTCGCGCCTCGTGACGCGCCTGGCGATCCCCGACCACTGGATCCACCACGGCGAGCGCAAGGAGCAGCTCGTCGACGCGGGGCTCGACCCCGCCAGCATCGCCCGCGCGGTGCGCGGCGCCATCGAGCGGCGGGCATCGGCTCCCGCGGCGCCCGCCGCACGCAAGCAGGCCGCCAACGTCGGCTGAACCAGGACCCGCACCCACCGCCCCCCCTCCGATGGCCATCCTCGTCCTCCAGCACTCACGTCACGGCGGCACCGGCCACCTCGGCGCCGCCCTCCGCACCTTCGGCCAGCGCGTCCGCACGGTGCGCATCGACGAGGGCCAGGCGCTCCCGCCCGACCTCGACGACGTCCACGGGCTGGTGAGCCTCGGCGGACCCCAGTCGGCGAACGACGGCGCGCGCTGGGTCGAGGAGGAGCTCGCGCTCATCCGCGAGGCCCATGAGCGGAAGATCCCGGTGCTCGGGCTCTGCCTCGGTGCCCAGATGCTTGCGAAGGCGCTCGGCGGCGAGGTGTCGCGCATGGCATCGCCCGAGTTCGGCTGGACGCACGTGCGCGCGGCGGGCATCGGGGTCGAGGACGCGCTGCTCGCGGGCACGGGCTGGGACCACGTGGTCTTCGAGTCGCACGGTGAGCACGTGTCGAAGTTGCCCGCCGGCGCGAGCGTCATCATGAAGGGCTCGGCCTGCCCGGTGCAGGCGTTCCGCGTGGGGCCGTGGAGCTACGGCTTCCAGTACCACCCCGAGTGGACCCGCGAGGACATCCTCGGCGAGATCGACCGAAGCTCGGACGCCGAGCTCGCCGCGGCCGGGACCTCGAAGGCGGCCCAGCGCCAGGCCACGGCGGAGCACGCCGCGAACGCCGAACGCACGTCAAGGCGCGTCTTCGAACTCGCCAACCTGCTCCTGTTCCCCGCGTCGCGCCAGCAGCCGGGACTGGTGGCCCCGGGCACCGTGCACCACTGAGCGCCGCGCACCGCATCGGGCATCGCGCGCTTTCGCCTGAATCCGCGGCTGGCCCGGGGGAGGTCGGTACGTTTGCGTGCATGGACGAGCCATGCCTTGAACCGGCCCACGGGAGCCGCGCCGACCCACGTCGTTCGCTCGGGATCCGGGGCGAGGAGGCCGCCGCGCGCCACCTCGCGGCGATCGGCTACCGCGTGCTCGGGCGCAACGTGCGCGCGGGAGACGTCGAGGCCGACATCGTGGCCCTGGCCCCGGACGGGAGCGCGGCCGTGATCGAGGTGAAGGCCCGGTCGGGACCGTGGCACCCCGAGGACCGCGTGGACGCCGTCAAGCGCGACCGCATGGTGCGAGCCGCACGCGCGCTCTCGTCCACCGACGCGTTCCGCGACCGCATGTTCCAGTTCGACGTGGTGGCGGTGTCCGTCCTGGCGGACGGCGCGGTCGAGGTCGTGCACTGGCCGCACGCGTTCGAATCGCCCGAGTGACGCGCGCCCTATCCTTCCCCGATGCCCCGTACGCAGGCCTCGAGCCGCACCCGCTTCCGCGAGTACATGGCGCGCTTCGAGGAGGGTCGCCGCAAGGCCCGCACCGAGGGCACCACCGTCACCTGGCACGGCGAGAAGAGCACGCGCCGCACGCGCGGGTTCGGGACGCTCTTCCGCGAGTTCGTCCGCCTCGCGCGGCCGTACCGCGGACGGATCGCGTTCGCGCTCGCCACGCTCACCGTGTCGACGGCGCTCGGCCTCGTGTCGCCCGCGGCCACCAAGGTCGTGATCGACAACGTGCTCGGCGGGCAACCGCTCGCGGGTCCGTGGGAACGCGTGCTGGGCCCGTTCGCGACGTCGCGGGGGGCGCTGCTGGGGTGGCTCGCGGCCACGGTGGTGTCCGTGAGCGCGGCGTCGACGCTGGTGGGAATGGCCGGCCGCTACCAGGCCACGCGCACGGTGAAGGTGCTCCAGACGGCCATGCGGCGCCGCGCGTTCGCGCACGCCATGCGCCTGCCGCTCCACCGGATCCAGGGGCTGCGCACGGGGCGCGTCGGGGCCGTGATCCGGGAGGACGCGGGCGGCGTGGCGGAGCTCGTGTTCGCGCTCCTCTACAACCCGTGGCGCGCGATCATCCAGCTCGCGGGCATCCTCGCCATCCTGGCCTTCACCGACTGGAGGCTCCTCCTCGGGGCGCTGCTCCTGGTGCCCGCGGTGACGCTGACGCACCGCACGTGGATCGGTCGGCTGCGCCCGCTCTTCCGCGACGTGCGGGCGCAGGTGGGTGAGGTCGACTCGACCGCCACCGAGGCGTTCAGCGGCATCCGCGTCGTGCGCGGGTTCGCGCGCCCGCGCTTCGAGTCGGTGCGCCACGGCACGTCGCTCGACCTCCTCGCGCGCCAGGAGGTGCTCACCTGGTGGTGGAGCCGGATCATCGAGCTCGCCTGGCAGCTCCTCATCCCGGTCGCGAGCGCGGCGCTCCTCTGGTTCGGCGGGATGCAGGTGCTCGACGGCCGCATCACCACGGGCGAGCTCATCATGTTCCTCACGTACCTGGTGATGCTGCTGGGGCCGCTCGAGGCGCTCGCCCAGAGCGCCACCGGGCTCCAGACCCACCTCGCGGGGCTCGACCGGACGCTCGACTTCCTGTCGGAGCCGGCCGAGATGCCGGACCGTCCGGGCGCCGCGCGACTCGACCGGACGCAGGTCGCGGGCGCCATCGAGCTGCGGGACGTCACCTACCGCTACCCGGGCCGGGACGCCGCCGTGCTCGACGGGATCTCGTTCCGCACCCGGCCGGGCGAGATGACCGCCTTCGTCGGCGCGAGCGGCGCCGGCAAGACCACGCTCTGCAACCTGATCGCGCGGTTCTTCGACCCGACCTCCGGCGAGGTGCTCCTCGACGGGCGCGACCTGCGCGACGTCGAGCTCGCGTCGTTCCGGAGGCTGCTCGGGATCGTCGAGCAGGACGTGTTCCTCTTCGACGGGACGGTGGCCGACAACATCCGCTACGCGGACCCGGCCGCCGACGACGCACGCGTCGAGCGCGCCGCGCGCGCGGCGAGCGCGCACGACTTCATCGCAGCGCTCCCCAAGGGCTACGCCACCGCGATCGGCGAGCGCGGCGTGAGGCTCTCCGGCGGACAGCGCCAGCGCCTCGCGATCGCGCGCGCGCTGCTGGCCGACCCGCGGATCCTCATCCTCGACGAGGCGACCTCGAACCTCGACACCGAGAGCGAGCGCGCCATCCAGGAAGCGCTCCGCGTGCTGATGCGCGGCCGGACCAGCTTCGTGATCGCGCACCGCCTCAGCAACATCATGCACGCAGACCTGATCGTGGTGCTGATCGACGGCCGCATCGCGGAGATGGGGACCCACGACGAGCTCATGGAGCGCAGCGGCCAGTACCGGCAGATGGTCCTCGTGCAGACGGCCCCGCCCGCGCCGCCGCGCGGCCCCGGCCAGCCGGCCGCGCCCGCGGCGGTCAGCCCGCCGTCCGTCCCTTCCACGCCCGCCGCTTCGTGAGGTGCAGCCACCAGCTGCTCCACTGGATGGCGAGGAGCAGCGCGATCGACACCGGGTGCAGCAGGACGCACGCGACGGGCTGCGCGAACCGCGCGGCCAGCATCGACCGCTGCACCAGCTGCGCCGCCACCGCGAACCACGCGAGCACCGTCGGCCCGAGCGGCATGCCGCCCGTGACCGCCGCCGCCGCGATCCACGCCCACGGCAGCAGGATGCCGCCCGCCTCGAGCACCGTGAACACGGCGAGCACGACGGGCGAGCCCAGGCCCTCGTAGGCGTTCTTCGTGAACCCGCGCCATGTCTGGGCGGCCCCGCGGTACATGCGGCAGCGCACGCTCCCGGACCCGTCGTAGAGGTCGCTGCGCAGCCCCGCGCGCCGCACGTTGCGCGGCAGGCGGATGCCGTCGTGCATGCTGTCGCGGAACGCGGCGTGGCCTCCCGCGGCATGCCAGGCCTCGCGCCGCACCAGGAGGAACTGGCCGCATCCCGCGCTCGTCGCCGGGTCGTTCGTGGTGCGCATCCGGGGCATCGGCAGCCAGCTGAAGAGCATCCAGTGGATGAGCGGGACCACCATGCGCTCGAGGAACGACCCGACCTCCTCGCGCGGGACGGTGCTCAGGAGGTCCGCACGCAGGAGCGCGGCCTCGTCGAGCGCGCGAACCAGGCAGTCCGGCGCGAAGCGCACGTCGGCGTCCGTGAAGAGCAGCCACTCGCCGCGCGCGGCCTGGCCCATGCGCTCGCATCCCCACTGCTTGCCGTTCCAGCCCGCGGGAAGCGGCTGGGTGGGAACCGCGCGCACGCGCGCGTCCTCGGCGCAGAGCCGCGCGAGGATGCCCGGCGTGCCGTCGGTGCTCTGGTCGTCGTAGACGAGGACCTCCACGTCGACGCCGCGGTTCGCGAGCGCGCCGCGCACGACGGGCGCCAGGTTCATCTCCTCGTTGCGGGCCGGGATGCACACGGAGACGCGCGGCGGCGCGCCCGGCCCGCCCGCGGGCGGCGCGTCGCGGAGCGCGTCGGCCTCCGCGCGCGGGCGCCGGTAGATGCCCAGGTTGATCACGGTCATGGTGAGCGCGATCGCGCTCACCAGCGCACCGAACGCCGGCGACCACGTCCAGGCGAGCGAGGCGACCTCGCCGGAGGTCATGCGCCGCCCCCGCCCGCGACGCGATGCGAGGTGTCGATCGACGTGCGGCGCCCCGTCAGGCGCAGGAACGCGTCGTAGGCCGGGTGGATGCGTCCCGCCCCGCCGCCCGAGACGGTCGTGAAGCGGCCCGCATCGCGCGACATCACCGATTCGGCCAACGCAGCCGCGTTCGCGTTCATCGCGCGCGCGATCGCGTCCTGCCACGCGTGCGCCGACCCCGCGTCCGCGGACGGCGCCTCGACGCACTCGGCGCGGAGGAACACCTCCGGGCGCTGGTCGACCCAGAAGGCGTACTCGATGGCCATCGCGACGACGCGCGCGCGCGGGTGGCGCGCCGCGACCATGGCCGCCCCGGGCCGCACCTCGACCGCGTGCCGGACGTCGACGAACCGCCCCTGCGGCGTCACCATGAGCACGGTGCGCGGGGCGCGCGCGAACAACCCGTCCACGTGGCGCGAGAACGCGCGCAGGCCGGTCGCGTCATCGGGATCGACCCCGAACATCCCCAGCCGACGGAAGAACCGGAAGTTCTCGAGCTGCGTGCGGTCGATCGGGCTCGCGACGGGCCGGTCCCCGAACCACCGGTCGTGCACGAGGAGGCCCACCAGCGGGTCCCACCACGACTGGTGGTTGGCCACGAGCAGCACCGGCCCGTCGTTGGACGCCGCCCGCGTCAACGTGGCGTCCGAGCCGGCCACGAGGCGGACGGCATGGAAGCGACGACCGACGAAGCCGCGCATCCAGCGCACGAAGGCGCGCCGGAACCACGGCGTGTCGTGGCCGGGGATCAGCTCGCCCCGACCGGCTGCCACGCGTGGCGCCCCTTCAGGAGCCGCGAGCCGGTGTCGCGCCCGAACCCGGGCGTCCCGTGCGGCGTGCGGGCGATGCCGAGGTCCTCGCACACGGCGTCCGCGGCGGTCACGCCGCTCATGAGCACCATGGGCACGCCGGGGCCCGGGTTCGCGCTGCCGCCGGCGAGGTAGAGGTTGCGGTAGACCCGGCTGCGGTTGCGCGGCTTGAAACCGCCCTTCAGCCGGCCGTGGCTCGCGAGGCCGTAGATGGCACCGCCCTCGGCGTTGTACCAGCGCTCGATGCCCTG
>CAYSFS010000095.1:6572-10159 GCA_964430235.1 uncultured Chitinophaga sp.
TGTGCCGCTCGATGTCGTCCATGCCCATGCGCTTCAGCTTGTCGATCAGCACCGGGCGGTACTGCTCCATCATTCCGCCCGGCCCCTCCCAGCGCTGGCCGGGGCGCATGTACGGCGTGTGGATGAGCGCGTAGAACGCCTCGCATCCCTCGGGCGCCTGCGAGGGATCCGTGCGGCTCGGAACGCACAGGTAGATCGTCGGGTCGCGGGCGGGGATGCCCTGCCGGTAGATGTCGTCGAACTCGTGCTCGGAGTCCTTCGAGAAGAGGAATCCGTGGTGCAGCAGGTGGTCGTACTGGCGGTCGAGCCCCAGGTACAGGACGACGCCGCTGCACGCGGGAACGTAGTCGCCGCCGATGCGGCGCTGCTCGGCCATGCCCGCGGCCGTGCCGTCGAGGTCGCGGTAGGTGCGCTGCACGTCGCAGTTCGAGACGACCACGTCGGCCTCGAGCGTGCGGCCGTCCTCGAGCTCGACGCCGCGCACGCGCGAACCGTCCGAGACGAGGCGCTTCACGGTGCATCCCGTCAGCAGCTCCGCGCCCTCCTCCCGCAGGATCCGCTCGAGCGCCTGCGCGACCTTCCGGGTGCCTCCCATCGAGTACCAGCATCCCTCGTCCACCTGCGCCGACGCGATCAGCGTCAGGATCGCGGGCGCCAGGAACGGGCTCGAGCCCACGTACTGCAGGAAGTGCTCCGCCAGCTGGCGCAGGTGCGGCTCGTGGAGGTGCTTCTCGATCGTGCCGCCCACGGTCGAGTGGAGCCGCATCGCCAGCACGTCGCGAAGGAGGCCCGGGTCGTTCGTCGGCGGCTTGCGCATGAGGTCGACCACCCCGCCGAGGTCCTTGAAGAAGAAGACCTTGTCGCTCAGCCGGTACATCCGCCTGCTGTACTCGACGAGCTCGGTCCAGCCGCGGCCGGCCCCCGTCCCGGGGAACTGCCGGTCCATCGAGGCCGCCATCTCCTCGGGCCGCTCGAGCAGGTCGATCACGGTGCCGTCCTCGTACATGCAGCGCCACTGCGGGTCGAGCCGCACGAAGTCGATGTAGTCGGCGACGTTGCGCCCCGTGCGCTGGATGATGCCCCTCGCCACGTTCGGCATGGTCAGGATCGTGGGCCCCATGTCGAACGTGAACCCCTGCTCCGAGAGCACGTTCATCTTGCCCCCGAGGTGGTGGTTCCGCTCGACGACGGTGACGCGGACGCCGCGTCCCGCGAGTTCGGTGGCCGCGGCGAGTCCAGCGAGCCCGCCTCCGATGACGATTGCCGTGGTGGTCATTGCATTGCTCCGTGAGGTTGGTGATCCGTGGGTGTCCCGGGGCGCGCGCGTCCGCCGTACGCCAGCCGCCGCAGCCAGTCCTTCGTCCGGGCGCCGGGCTCGTCGACGGGCGTCCGGAACATCGATCCCGTCGTCGAGACCGTGACCTCGCGGGTCAGCGCGAGCAGGCCCGCCGCGCCGCGGCTCGGTCCCCACCCGCTCGCACCGTGGCCCTCGATGGCCGTGCCCGGGTGCACGGTCGGGAGGACCGCGTCGTTGAACGTGACGACGGACGAGCCGAGCGCGGCCAGGAACCCGGCGTCCTCGCGCAGCGCGCGCGAATTCCGGGTGAACACGGCCGTCGCCAGGTGCTGGCCCGCCGCACGGTGGACCGCGAGGGCGTCTTCGATCCCGTCCACCTCGACCAGCGCCAGCGCCGGGCCGAAGTGGTCGCCGGCCGCGAGTTCGGCGTCGCGCGGGCACGAGGCCACGCAGACGGGGCGCATCGAGGCATCATGCGCGTCCTCGACGGCACCGATCGCGCGGCCACCGGCCGCGACCGCGGCCCGGGCCAACCCGACGCAACGCTCGGCCATCGCGCGGTCGGTCAGCCGGACACGATGCCCGTGCTCGAACCGGCGTGCGATCGCGGCCTCGAACGCGCGCGCCACCGAACGCTCGACCAGCACGCGCCGCGGCGCCATGCAGGTCTGCCCGGCGTTCATGGTCGACGCGAGCCAGATGCTGTCGGCGGCGGCGCGGACGTCGGCGTCCGCCAGCACGATCGCGCTGTCGCGCCCGGAGAGTTCGAGCGTCGTCGGGCAGAGCGCGCGTGCGCACGCGACGGCGATCTCGCGCCCGACCTCGGTCGAGCCCGTGAACACCACGTGGTCCCACCCGCCCTCCTCCACCAGCCGCCGGCCCTCCTCGCGCGAGGCGGCGGCGCATTGCACCGTGTCCCCGGGCAGGCCCGCCGCGACGGCGCAGCGAGCGGCCAGCCCCACGAGCATCGCCTGCGACCGCGGAGAGCGCTCGCTCGGCTTCACGGTCACGCGGTTGCCAGCCATCACCGCCTGCACCAACTGGATCCCCAGGAGCTGCAGCGGATAGTTCCAGGTCGCGATCACCAGCACCCGCCCCGCGGGAACGCGCACCCCCTCGTGCCGCTGCCCCAGCATCCACCACGGAGCCCCGCCGATCCGCCTCGGCGCCAGCAGCGACGGCACGTGCTCCGCATGCCAGCGCAGGCTCGCGACGAGCGGCATGACCTCCTGCGTCGCGCAGTCCCAGGCCGACTTGCCGATCTCCTCGCCCACGAGCCGGACGAGTTCCGCCTCCTGGGCCACGATCGCGGCCTCGAACGCCTGGCACCAACCGAGCCGGGCACGGAGTTCGGGCATCGCGCGTGCGATGCGGGGTTCGTGCGTTGCGGCGGCAGGCATGCGGTCGGAGAGGGTTTCGGGAATCGTACGGATGCGGATTCGGAATCCGGACCACGGGGTCCGCGACTGGATATCTTCCCGAATCCGCGACCCGCGTGGGGTCGAACCCGCCGGAGAACCATGGTGACCCAGCCCACCCCCGGCACCGTCGCGACCGCCCCGTGGCCCCGCACCGCGGCCGTCGCCCCGCCCGCGCGCCCCGCCGCCGGCGGCGGCGAGGGACGCTCCGTCGCCATCGTCGGCGCAGGCCCGGGCGGGCTCTCCACCGCCATGCTGCTGGCGCACGCCGGCTGGCGGGTCACCGTCTACGAGGCCCACCCCACCGTCGGCGGCCGAACGCGACAGCTCGAGGTCGGCCCCTACCGATTCGACTGCGGCCCCACGTTCTTCATGATGCCGTGGGTGCTCGAGGAGATCTTCGAGGCCACCGGGCGCAGGCTCTCCGACTACGCCGAGCTTCGGCGGCTCGACCCGATGTACCGGCTGCTCATCGGCCAGCCCTCGGGCGACCCGGTCGTCATCGACACGACGCAGGACATCGCGCGGATGGCGAGGCAGCTCTCAGCGATCGAGCCCGCGGACGGCCCCGCGTTCGAGCGCTTCATCCGCGACAACCGGCGCAAGCTCGAGGTGATGACCCCGCTGCTGCGCCGCCCGATCCGCGGCCTCCGCGACCTGATCTCGCTCGACGCGATGCGCGCCGGCCCCGCCCTTCGCCCGTGGCAGTCCCTGTACGACCACCTCAAGGGCTACTTCCGCCACGAGGGCGTGCGCCTGGCGATGAGCTTCCAGAGCAAGTACCTCGGGATGAGCCCGTTCGAGTGCCCCGAGCTGTTCTCGATCCTGCCGTTCATCGAGTACGAGTACGGCATCTGGCACCCGATCGGCGG
>CAYSFS010000096.1:0-10158 GCA_964430235.1 uncultured Chitinophaga sp.
GGACGCCCTGCCCCCCCCGGGGCGCCGGGCGGCGGGTATGTCGGCCCGCCAGCCGCCCCGCCTCTTGAGAAAGGCACCCTTGGAGGAATTGGAAGTTCAGGTTTCCCGATTCGTCCTGGCCGCCATCGCGGCCGGGACGATGTGGTTCTCGGGGTGCGCGCACGAGGGCCCGTCGGCGGATGCGATCGGCGCGGCCCCGGTCCGGACGGACGCCGCGCGAGCGAGCCAGCGAGCGCTCGTCGAGCAGGCCTTCGCCGTCGCGTGCGCCATGCCCGGCGGCCCGCACGCGCGCCCGCGCGCGCGCACGCAGGAGGATGCCGCGCTCGCCGCGCTCGACCTCGGCCTCGAGGCTCGCGCGATCGAGATGGCGCGGGAGATCCTCGACTGGCGCCGCGCGGAGGTCTATGCGCGGGCCGCGCAGCGTGCGGCCCGCGACGGTCGTCGCGACGAGGCGCGCGGCCTCGCGGAACGCGCCCGCGCCGCCATGCCCCCGGACGCGAACTGGTCGCGCGAGCGCATCGCGATGGAGATCGCGATCGCGTTCGAGCTCGCGGGCGACCCGGCGAAGTCCGCCGAACTGCTGCCCCTGGTGGTGGAATCCGACCGCGGGCGCGTCCGCGCGGCCGCGATCCCCGCGCTCGCCGCGGACGCATTGCCCGCCGAGGCCGACGCGTTCGACCGCGCCATCGCGACCAAGGACCTCGACATGGTGCGCTCGGCCATCGTCGGATGGACGGCGCTGCTTCGCCGCTGGTCCGCCGACGACGCGCTCCGGGCGCGCGCCGTGCAGGCGCTCGACGCCGCGATCGCGGGGCTGCCTGTGGACCTTCGGATCGACGGGAACCTCGCGCTCGCCCGCACGCTCCGCGAGCTCGGGCGCGGGGACGACGCGAAGGCGCGGCTCGACGCGGCGATCGCCGCGTTCGCGTCCGCGGAGCTGCTCCCGGAGGACGTGGCCCCGATCGGCGCCATGGTCGCCGAGGGCCGCATCGCGGCGGGCGACCGTGCGGGGGCGCAGGCGGAGTTGCGGCGCCTTCGCGAGCGGTTCGACGCCCTCCGCCCCGAGATCATGACCACGCGCCTCGCGCGCAGCCTGCGCGCGCTCGGCGCGGCGTGGACGGCCTCGGGCGATCCGGCGATGGCCCGCCAGGCCTTCCGCGACGCGCTTGACGCCGGGCTCGTGAACCCGAACGGTCGGCCCCGCGCCGAGGACCTGGTGGCCACGTGCATCGCCATGGCGACCTCGGGAACGACGCCCGACCCGTTCACGGCCCAGAGGATCGAGGAAGTGCGCAAGCAGCTCGGGGAGCCCTGGTGAACCACGGCCTGCGCGCGGTGCCGGCATTGGTGTGCGTCGCGCTCGCGCCCATGGCGCGTGCGCAGGCGCCCGCGTCGGGCGCCATCCGCGGCACGGTCACCGACAAGGAGTTCGGGTCGCCGATCGAGATCGCCACGGTCAACATCCTCGGCACCAAGACCCGGGTGTCGACCTCCGCGAACGGTTCGTTCCTGATCCCCAACGTGCCGGACGGCACGTACACGCTCATCATCACGAAGTCGGGGTACGTGCGCGAGGTGCGACCGAACGTCGCCGTCACGGGCGGACGCCTGGTGGACGCCGACGTCCAGATGGCGGGCGAGTTCGAGGACATGGAGGAGTTCGTGGTCCAGGACATGGAACTGGGCCCCGAGGTGGTCGACACGCAGGCCGTGATGCCGCTGCCCGACCTCGAGCCGGTGGTGGTGACGCTGCCGCTCGACTTCTCGATCCGCCTCGACAGCCCGCAGCTGCTCGACGTGCTGGGCGTGGAGACCATCGCGCGCTCGGGCGCGTCCGACGCCGCCGCGGCGCTGTTGCTGGTCCCGGGAGCCTCGCTCCAGGACGGCAAGTACGCGGTCGTGCGCGGCCTCCCGGACCGCTACGTGAGCGTGCTGCTCGACGGCGTGCGCCTTCCGGTCTCGGTGCCCGACAAGCGGGCGGTGCAGCTCGACCAGTTCCCGACCGCGGTCATCGACCGCATCGAGGTGAGCAAGAGCTTCACGCCGGACCAGCAGGGCGAGGCGTCGGGCGGCGCCGTGAACGTCGTCCTGAAGGACATCCCCGACGAGGCCGTGCTGCAGCTGCGGTACCAGATGGGATTCAACTCCCAGGTGAAGAACGGCGAGTTCCTCACCTACCCGGGCGGCGGGCTCGGCTTCTGGGGGCAGAACGACACGCAGAAGCTGCGTCCCGACCTCGCGGGGCAGTCCTGGCCGAACCCGACCACCACGACCACCGGAAGCGCGCCGCTCATCTACAAGTGGTCCGCCGCGGGCGGCGACTCCTGGGAGGTGGACGACGGGGTCAAGATCGGCGCCTTCGGCAACTTCTTCTACGACCAGGGCGCGTCGTTCTTCGACAACGGCCAGCTGAACTCGCTGGTGCAGACCGCGCCGGGGGCCGCCCTCTCCCCGGAGCAGCTCGGGATCGGCGACTTCACCACCGAGCTCTTCGACGTCACGCAGGGCACCCAGTCGATCCAGTGGGGCGGCATGGGCTCCGCGGGAATCGAGACCGAGGAGCACAAGGTCGGCGGCAAGTTCATCTACACGCTGCTCTCCGAGGACCAGGCCGTCCGCCTGATCGACACCCGCGGCAAGGAGTTCTTCTTCCCGGGGTACGACCCGAACGACCCGACCAGCCCCGGCGTCAACCTCCCCAACGAGGCGCCGTACAACCGCCTCGAGACGATCGATTACAGCCAGGTCAGCACGCAGGCGTTCATCCTGAACGGCGAGCACACGCTCGGGTTCCTGGGACCGGGCGAGGACGACGAGATCCCGTCGCCCATCGGGCTCGGCGCCCCCACGGTCGACTGGCGGCTCTCGCTGAGCCGTGCCGAGGAGGAGCAGCCCGACCAGACCCAGTTCTCGGCGAAGTGGCAGGCGACGCAGGAGATCGTGTTCCCGCCGTTCGTCTTCACGGACCCGGCGCGGTGGACCGCCTATCCGCCGGCGCAGGACACGAACGTCGGCTGGGTGCAGCACATCTTCTACCAGACCATCGAGGACAGCACGCAGTTCGCGTTCAACGGCAAGCTGCCGTTCCTGCAGTGGAACGACCGAGAGGGCTACGTGAAGTTCGGCGCGTTCGTCGACAGCGTGTCGCGCCAGTACCGGCAGGACACGTGGCAGAACAACGGCGACCCGAATTCGCAGTACCCGAACCCGCCGGTGACTCCGGTCCCGTTCACCGAGCCGTGGAGCGCCGTGTTCCCGTCGCAGGTCCACCCGATCAACCAGTCGGACTTCGACATCTCCTACGACGGCAGCCAGTCCATCACCGCCGGCTACGGCATGATCGACCTCCCGTTCAACGAGACCATGAACCTGGTCACGGGCCTCCGGTACGAGGGGACCGAGATGAGCACCACGGTCATCCCCGACGACCAGGCGGTGTGGATCAACCCGCTCGACCCGGCCGCGGGCTACATCGCGGTGAAGGACCCGACGACCGGGCAGATCGACCCCGCGGTCAACGCGGGGTTCACCGAGAACCTCTTCCTGCCGATGGTGGGGCTCAACTGGAACCTCACCGAACAGCTGGTGCTGCGCGGCTCGTACGCCGAGACCCTGGCGCGACCGAACTTCTTCGAGCTGGTCCCGGTGCTCCAGTACCAGTACATCGGCGGCCCGGTGTTCATCGGGAACCCCGCGCTCCAGATGAGCTCGATCAACAACTACGACGCGCGCATCGACTGGACCCCGAACACGGACTGGCTGGTCTCGGCCTCGCTCTTCTACAAGACCATCAGCAAGCCCATCCAGTACCAGCAGCAGTTCACCTCGGGATTCTCGTACACCACCGCGCTCAACTACGACACGGCGTCTCTCCTCGGCGTCGAGCTCGAGTCGCGCGTGACGCTCGATCCGATCCTCGGCGAGGCGTTCGAGGGGCTCGCGTGCGGCTTCAACTTCACGTACATGGAGTCGTCGGTGACGCTTCCCGCCGACCAGTCGGCGGAGCTCGCGCCGTTCGGCGGCGGCGGGAGCATCCCCATGACCGCGACCCCGAACTTCCTCTTCAACGCGAACGTCACCTACGACTTCCGCCCGACCGGCACGCAGCTCGGCATCTTCTACAACCTGCAGGGCGACTCGCTCATCAGCGCCGCCTCGATCAGCTCGCAGCCCACGGGCACCGCGCTGGTGCCCGACCTCTACCAGATCGGGTACGGAACGCTGAACTTCACCGCGTCCCAGGAGATCATCCAGGGCCTGCGGTTCAACTTCGCCGCCAAGAACCTCACCAACCCCGACCGCCAGACGCAGTACCGTTCGTTCGACGGGAACGACGGGCTGAACTCGACCTACACCACCGGCGTGGACTTCACGTTCGCGCTCAGCTACACGCTCTTCTTCTGAACGACGAGGCACCCATGAAGCCCTTCATCGCCGTCGCCACCCTCGCGCTCGCATTCGCCGCCGACGGCCTCGCGCAGGCGCCGGCCGCCCGACGGCCCGCCGCGCCGAAGCCCGCCGCGGCCGACGCGCCCGCGAAGGCGGACGGGCCGGCGAAGGACGCCGCCGCCGCGGAGCCGGCCGCCGACGCGCCCGAGGCCACGGAACCCGCCGCGGACCCGAACGAGCGCACGGTCGACGCGTTCCTGCGCGAGGTGGCCGAGGCCGCCAACGGCGACGTCGCCATGGGCCAGCTGGCCATGGAGCGGGGCGCGTCCGACGGCGTCAAGGACTTCGGCAAGCGCGTGCGCGCCAACGACACCGCGGTGCTCGTGATCCTGGGGCGCCTGGCCGAGGCGCGCGGCGGCAAGGTGCCGTCCGGCACCGCCCAGGCCGACGACGAGTCGATGGCGCGCCTGGGCGCGCTGCAGGGCGAGGCGTTCGACAAGGCCTACATGAGCCTCATGGCCGAGCGCCACGCGACGCTCCAGTCGCTGTTCCGCTGGCAGTACGAGCACTGCACGGACGAGGCCGTGAAGCCGTTCGTCCTCGGAACGATCCCGGCGGTCGCCTCGCATGCGCGCCTCTCGGACGAGCTGAACAAGCGGGTGAACGCCGAGGAGATCAAGGCCGCCGAGGAGCAGGCGGCGGAAGAACGCCGGCTGGCGGCGCAGAAGGCGGCCGAGGAGGCCGCGGGCGTGGCCTCGGACCCGAAGAAGAAGCGGAAGTTCACGCCGAAGAAGTGACGCGGGGGCCTCGGGCTCGGTCGGCGGGGCACGCCGCTCAGTCGCCGGGGCAGTCGCCCCATGCGCCGAGCAGGATGCCCATGTCGATCCCGTCGACGGCGCCGTCCTGGTTGATGTCGCCGCCGAGGGCCGGGGCCGGGTCGCCCCATTCCGACAGCAGGTACCCCAGGTCGTAGCCGCTGACGAACCCGTCGCCGTTCAGGTCGGCAGGGCAGTCCTTCGGCGGCGGCGCCGGCGGCGGGGAGCCGGGGTCGTCGGGAATCGCCCGCGACGGCCCGGAAACGAGGGCCACCACCATCGCCGTGGCGGCGAAGGTCAGGCAAGTGCGCCGGGCACGCAGGGTGCCGAGGGCTGATCGTCCCGAAACCATGGCCCAACTGTAGGTTCCCGCGAACGACATGCAACCGATTTCCGGTCCGAGATAGGATTCGGGGACCTGATGGCCCGTGCGTGCTTCCGAAAACTGTCGGCCATCGCCGGTCTCGCGGCGTGCACCTGGTGGGCAGGGTGCGTGCGCGAGGTGATCTCGGGCGAGGACCCCCAGGCACGGACCGGGCGCGTCACGGGCAACACCTCCCGGGACACGCTGGTCATCCGGCTGCCGTGGATGGAGGCACCCGCGCCGCGCATGCTCTTCGGCGACCGGCTGCTCGCGTACGAGACGGTTCAGGCCCGGTTGGCCGACGGTTCCGACCGCTTCGTGCTGCGTGCGCTGAACGCCGTGGAGACGACCGTCACCGTCCGTGCGAAGCTGCAGGACGACGGCGCCATGGAGTTTTCCTACCGCGTCGACGCGCTGCCTCCGGGCTACTCGGTCGACGTGGTCTTCGACGTGCGGCCGCAGGCCGTGCGCCCGCCGATCGACCTCTGGACCAACGGCGCCCCGGTGAAGATGGCGCCAGGCACGGAGGTGGTCTCCGTCCAGCTCTCCCGCGACGCTCCCACCCTCATCACCGCACGCGCCCGCCCCTCGGCGGCCGGCGCCGCCCCCAATCCATGATCACCGTGAGCACGATCCGCCCCACCGTCATCGCCACGTCCGCACTCGCATGCGTCCTCGGCTGCGCGTCGACCTCGAAGGACGGCGCCTCCGCGAGGGCGTCCGCCCCGTCCGGTGCGCCCAACACGCTCACGGCCGCGGAGAAGGCCGCCGGCTGGATGCTCCTCTTCGACGGCACCGATCCCTCCGCGCACCTGCGCGGCTACCGGCGCGCGGAGTTCCCCAAGGAGTGGGCGGTGGAGGACGGGTGCATCGTGCTGCGCGGCAAGGGCGGCGACCTCGTCACGCGCGAGGAGTACGGGGACTTCGAGTTCGCCTGCGACTGGAAGGTGGCCCCCGGCGGCAACAGCGGCATCATGTGGCACGTCTCCGAGGAGTTCGGCGCGCCGTGGGAGACCGGCCCGGAGATGCAGGTCCTCGATGACGAACGGCACGGCGACGGCAAGAGCCGCCTGACCTCGGCGGGCGCCTGCTACGGGCTCTACGCGGCCCCCGCCGGCGCGGTGAAGCCCGCCGGCGAATGGAACCATGCGGTCATCCGCTCCGTGGGCCCCAAGGTCACGTACGTCCTGAACGGGGTGGTCACGGCCGACTTCGACATGTCCAGCCAGCAGTGGAAGGACACCGTCAAGGGAAGCAAGTTCGCATCCATGCCGGCGTTCGGCACGAAGTCCAGGGGGCACATCGCGCTCCAGGACCACGGAGACGTCGTCATGTACCGCAACCTCAAGGTCCGGCCGATCGCCTCGGACGCGAAGCCGGAGAAGCCCGCGAAGCAGAAGTGACCGGACTGCCACTGGTGATCGTCGCGCTGGCCACGGCATGCGTGCCGTCGGGCGCGGCGTCGCCCGCTGCACCCCGTCCCCACGCCTCCGCGCGAACCGACGCCGTCGGCCACGACGCGTTCGACCGGATCGAGTCGGTGGAGGACCTCCGGGCCCTCGAGTCGCGCATCCGCGAGGTGGCCGACCGGGTGCGGCCGTCGGTGGTGCTGCTGCGGCTGGCGGGCGACGACGGGCTCTCGAGCGGGTCGGGCGTGGTCATCACGCCGGACGGCCTCGTCGTGACGTGCGGGCACGTCGGCGAGGCGGCGGGCCGTCGCGTGCGCGCCACGCTTCCCGACGGGACGACGCTCACCGGGCGGACGCTTGGGCAGGCGGACATCGGCATGCTCGATTGCGGCCTCGTGCAGCTGGACACCGAGGGCGCCGACCTGCCGACGTCGCCCCTTGGCACGTCGAGCGACCTGGCGCCGGGAGACTGGCTGGTGACCGTGGGCTACACGCAGGGACCGCCGCAGTCGGCGCGCCCGGCGCTGGTCCGTGCGGGGCGCGTGCTGCGTTGCGACCGCGACGAGCTGCTCTTCGACGCGCCCATCGACAGCGGCGATTCCGGCGGGCCGAGCTTCAACCTCCGCGGCGAGGTGGTCGGCATCAACTCGCGCTGCGGCCGGCAGCCGTGGGAGAACGCGGCCACGCCCGTCGACCGCATGCGCGAGCGCATGGTGGAGTTCGGCGAGGGGCTGGACGAGGAGCTCTTCCTCGTGTTCGGTGCGGGGGAGGAGCGGGACGTCGCCACGCGCTTCGTCGCCGGAGGCGACGGCAACGGCCGCCTCGCCGTGCAGCGCGCGATCCCGCTCGCGGACGTGACGCGCGCCGCGCTCGCCTCGATGCTGGAGGTGCTCACCGGCGAGCGCGACGACGAACCCCTCTCGTATGCCACGGTCATCGACGCGGACGGACATGCGGTGACCAAGCGTTCGCAGCTGCGGGGCGCGAACGTGGGGTCGGAGGCATGGGTGCGGGACGCGAAGGGCGCGCGCCACCATGCACGGGTGGTGGCGGTGGACCCGGCGCTCGACCTCGCGCTGCTGGAGGTGCCCGGGCTCGAGGCGCCGCCGATCGCATGGACCGCCGGCGCCCGGGTCGCGCCGGGCCAGGTGCTGCTCACGCCCCGCCTCGGCGACCAGCCGCCCGCGCTCGGGTTCGCGGCCATCGAGCGCCGCGAGAGCGAGCGCGACCCGATGGCGGGCCCGTACCTCGGCGTGATGAGCGAGGCGATGACGAAGCAGGAGGCCGCGGACGCCGGGGTGGAGCAGGGCGTGCGCATCGTGCAGGTGGTGCCCGGCAACCCGGCCGACGAGGCAGGCATCAAGGTGGGCGACGTGATCGTCGCCGTCGACGGCGCGCCGGTCTCCGGGCGCGACGGGCTGCGACGCCGATTGCTCGAGCGGGCGATCGGCGAGCGGGTGGGGATCGAGCTCGTGCGCGGCGGCGAGCGCATGCGGATCGAGGCGGAGCTCGCGCCGCGCCCCGACGAGGGCCCGCGCCGGCGCGGGCCGCGCGGTGCGGCGCGCGGCAACACCGTCACCCCGATCTCGGGGCGCTCGAGCGGGTTCGGCGAGGTGATGGCGCACGACGCGATCGTGCGGCCGACGCAGTGCGGCGGCCCGGTGGTCGACCTCGACGGCCGCGCGCTCGGGCTCAACATCGCGCGCTACGACCGGACCGCGACGCACGCGCTCGACGCCGTGCGCGTGGAGGCCGCCGTCCGCCGCATGATGGCGAAGGCGCAGTCGCAGCGGACGGTGCCGGCCTCGGCGCCGGAGGCTGCCACGACGCGGCCGGACGCTGCCGAGCCGATCGTTCCCTGAACCCGCGCGGTCACGCCTCCGGGCGCATCTCGCGCGGAAGCGTGATGCCGCAGGACGCGGCGAGCTCCGCCATGGGCGCAGGCAGGGGCGCGCGCACGGTGACGCGGGCGCCCGTCACGGGGTGCGCGAACGACAGTTCCCACGCGTGCAGCGCCAGCGGGGGTCCCTTCGCCCGCGCGGACGACCCCGTGTTGGGCGGGAGGTCGACGCGGTAGACGCGGTCGCCGCACACGGGGCAGCCGAGGTGGGCCATGTGCGCGCGGATCTGGTGCAGGCGCCCTGTCTCGAGCTCGATGTCGAGGAGCGTCCGGCCCCCGCCGTGGCCCACGGTGCGCCAGCGGGTGCGCGCCGGGCGCCCGGTGCCGTTGCGGCCGATCACCGCGATCTTCATGTCGCCGCGGCGGACCTCCTCGAGCGGGCGGTCGACCACGCCCTCGCCGCGCGGCGGCTTGCCCTCGACGATGGCGAGGTAGCGCTTGCCGACGGTGCGGGCCTCGAACTGCGCGCGGAGCGCGTCGTACGCGGCCGCGGTGCGCGCCACGAGCAGCGCACCGCTGGCGTCGCGGTCGAGCCGGTGCACCAGCCCATGGTCACGGGCCTCGCCGAGGGGCGCCAGGTCCGCGCCCCAGCGCGCGAAGGCAGCGTTCATCACGGAGTCGTCGGCGTGCCCGAGCCCGGGCTCGGTCACCGTTCCCGCGGGCTTCTCGATGACCACGAACGCCGGGTCCTCGGCGAGCGTGCGCACGGGCATCGAGTGGTTGGGGCGGGGCGTCGCCACGCGTTCGATGCTACGGCTGCGCGTGCCTCGCGGGGCGCCCACCTATCATCCGCGCCCGATGCCGCCCTGGGTTCGTGCCATGGTCCTGACGCTGGTCGCCGCCGTCGCGCTCGCTCGCGGGGCGGGCGCGCAGGCGACGGCCTCGCCCGCGGACGCCAGGCGCCTCGAGGACGCGCGTGCCGCGCACCGCGGGCTCGACACGGAGATCCTTCGCGTCGCCGCGCTGCGGGAGGCGCTCGAGCGCGGCTTCGCGGCCGACCGCGAGCGCCGGCGGTTCGCGCCGTCCGGTTCCGGTCCCGTCAACCAGGTCTTCATCCGCCATCGCGACGCCCTTCCGACCGTGCGCCGCGAGGTGCGGCAGGTCGCCGAGGTGCGGACGGCGGCCGCGCAGTGCGAGCTCGCACGGCTCGACGCGGTGGAGGCCCAGGACGATGCGCTCGCCGAGGAACTGGGCCGGAGCGTGGAGCGATACGCGAAACTGGAGGGCGAGCTCGTCGCGTACGAGGCGGTGCTGGTCGAGTACCGCGCGTTCCTGGACGCC
>CAYSFS010000097.1:0-9925 GCA_964430235.1 uncultured Chitinophaga sp.
CTCTGGAAGTACCTCGGCGGCGCGGGCGCGCGGAGGCTGCCCGCGCCGATGCTCCACATCATCACCGGCTGCTAGCACGCCGACTACAGCGTCGACTTCGAGGAATTCTTGAACCAGCCCGTCGGCTTCGCGACCTTCGGCGAGGCCATGCGCGCGGGCGTCGAGTGCTACCACGCGCTGCGGAAGGTGCTCCACGACAAGGGCCTCTCGACCGCGGTCGGCGACGAGGGCGGCTTCGCGCCGAACCTCGCGAGCAACGAGGCCGCGTGCGAGGTCATCGCCGAGGCCGTGAGGAAGGCCGGCTACGACCTCGGGCGCCAGGTGGTGATCTGCCTCGACCCCGCGACCAGCGAGCTCGCGAACGAGGCCAAGGCGCGGAGGAAGAAGGGCTACTGCTTCTTCAAGAGCGACCCCAAGCGCGTCGCGTCGAGCGACGACATGGTCGCCCTCTGGGAGAAGTGGTGCCGCAAGTGGCCGATCCGCTCGATCGAGGACGGCCTGGCCGAGGACGACTGGAAGGGCTGGAAGTCGCTGACGGACTCGCTCGGAGGCACGGTGCAGCTCGTGGGCGACGACCTGTTCGTCACGAACCCCGAGTTCCTGGCGCGCGGCATCCGCGAAGGGTGCGCGAACGCGATCCTCGTGAAGGTCAACCAGATCGGCACGCTCACCGAGACCTTCGACGCGGTGAACATGGCCGTGCGCAACGGCTACCGCGCGATCCTCTCGCACCGCTCGGGCGAGACCGAGGACACGACGATCGCCGACCTCGCGGTCGCGACGAACTGCGGGCAGATCAAGACGGGCGCGCCCGCACGCACCGACCGGACGGCCAAGTACAACCAGCTGATCCGCATCGCCGAGGAGCTCGGCGAGTGCGCGTCCTACGGCATCGCGGCGCCCTGACCCGCGGGCGGGAACGCGGCCTCGACCCGGCGCGCCTCGAGCTCGAGCGCGGCGTCGGTCGGCTCCGCGCGGAGCGCCCGCACGAGGCGCGCGGCGATCGCCGCGGCCGTCGCGGGCGCGGCCCCGCGCCGTGCGGAGAGGTCGAGCGCCGCCCGCAGGTGCACGCGTGCCTGCGGAACGTCGCCGAGCGCGAGCTCGAGCGCCCCCAGGTTCCCGAGCGCCTCGGGGTCGCCGGGCCAGCGCGAGGCCATGGCGGACGACGCGTCGCGCGCGCGAGTCAGTTCCCCCGCCGCCGTGCACGCGCGGACGAGGTCCGCGTGGTGGGCGCGCGCCGCGGGTTCGAGCGCCGCCGCGTCGGCGTAGGACGCGCAGGCCTCGGGAAGCCGACCGAGCGACTCGAGCAGCCTCCCGCGCCGCCAGCGCAGGCTCCCGGCGGCCGGCTCGATCGCGATGGCCGCATCCATGGCGGCGAGCGCCTCGGCCTGCCGGCCCTGGAGCCGGAGCACCTCGCTCATGTTCGCGTGAACGCCGAAGTCGAACGCCGCCGCCTCGGCGAGGGCGGCGCGCGCGAGCGCGTCGGCCTCGGCGAGGGCCGCGTCGCGCGCCGGGGCATCGCCTGCGTCGATCGCCTCCTGGACGCGCCCGAGCAGCATCGCCGAGAGGTTGCTCGAGGCCAGCCACGCGCGCGGGTTCGACGCGAGCGTCGTGCGCCACAGCGTCTCGGCGTCGCGGAACGCCGTCGCGTGGGCGAACGACTCCGCCGCGAGGGCCGCGAGTGCCGCCGCGGCGACGGCGCCGCCCGCGCGCGCGGCTCGCGCGGCGTCCGGCACGCGGGAGGCGAGCCGCGCCCAGAGCGCGGCGGCGCCCCACCCGGTGACGGCCGCGAGCGGCACGGTGCCCACGTACGCGAAGTGGTCCGCCACGGGCGCGTACCGGAGCGGATAGAGGTTGACGAAGCCGAGCGCGGGGAAGACGCCCGCGGAATAGCAGAGGAACGCGGCGAGCGGCCCGCGTGCGCCGCGCCGCGCCGCCACCCCGGCCGCCGCCGCGGCCGCGAGCCCCGCGCCGAGCGCGGCCCACCCGCGCCAAGCCGACGCGTCGGCCGGAGGCTGCACGAAGCACGATTGCACGGGCCACGCCCACGCCCCGAGGTACCACCACCAGGCGCGCGCGGCGCCGAGCAGGCGTTCGAGCGGCGCGCGCGCGAACTCGGCCCCGCCCGACGCGCCCACGTGGTTCGCCTCGAGCCAGGCGGTCACGAGCCCCATGGCGATCCCGAGCGCGAAGAACGGCGTGGCCGCACGCCACGCGCCCGTCGGCCGGGCATCGGTGCCGGTCGCGCCGCCGGGCCCGCCCGCGCGGGCGGACGAAGGCCGCCACCACGCGGTCGCCACCATCGCCACCGGGACCGCGACGGCCGTCGTCTTCGAGAGGAGCGCGCAGGCGAAGAGCGCGAACGCGGCCCACCACGCGCGCGCGCGCGCCGCGCCCGGGCCGCGCCCGAGGAACGAGATCCAGGCGTGCATCGACCCGAGCGCGAACGCCATGGAGAGCACGTTCTTGCGCTCGGTCACCCACGCCACGCTCTCGACCTGGATGGGGTGCACCGCGAACAGCGCCGCCGCGAGCCACGCGCCCGGGAGCCCCAGGCGCGCGAGCAGCCTCCACAGCATCCACGCCGACCCCGCGTGGAGCAGCACGTTCACCAGGTGGTAGCCGAACGGGTCCAGGCCGTGCACGGCGTGGTGCGCGGCGAACGACGCAAACACCAAGGGGTACCACTGCGGGGTCGACCCGGGCACCCACGCGTGCAGCCAGCCCCCGGACCGCAGCACGGCGGGGTTGGAGAGCACGTACAAGTCGTCGTCCCAGACCCAGCCCGCGCCGAGCGCGGGCCACAGGGCGAGGAACGCGAGCGCGACGAGCGCCGGCCCCGCGAGGCGCGCGGCGCCCCGCGCCTCACGCATACGAGTGGAGCCCGGCGATCACGAAGTTGATCACGATCCAGTTGAAGAGCATCACCGCCGCGCCCGCCACCGCGAGCACCGCGGTCCACAGGCCCTTGTCGCGCACCTTCCAGCGCACGTGGATGAGGAGGGCGAAGATCACGAAGGTGTTCAGCGCGAACACCTCCTTCGGGTCCCATCCCCACGGCCGGCCCCAGCTGTGGTCGGCCCAGATCGCGCCCATGACGATGCCGGCCCAGAGCATGACGAAGCTGACCTCGGTGAGGAGCATGGTCACGCCGTCGAGCGTCTCGCCGAGGGAAGCGCGCGCCGCGGCGGGCGGCGCGCCGGCACCGGCACGTGCGCCGCCCTCGCCCGACGCCATCTCGATCGCCGCGCCCGCTCCGCCGACGCGCGCGTAGGCGGGCCCGTGGCCGAGCGCCCGCCACGCCAGGTACGCGGTGGCCGACACGGCCGCCATGAAGATGAGCGCGTAGCTGAAGATGATCACGTTGGTGTGGATGTAGAGCCACACGTCGTGGAGCACCGGCATCATGTTCGAGATGTTCGGGTTCAGCTGCACCGGCAGCAGGTAGGCCGCCATCAGCGCCACCATGCTCGCCACCGACCCGCCGAGGGCGAGCAGGCCGCGCATCGGGGTGCGGCGGAGGAAGAGCTCGGCCACGAACGCCGCGAGGGTGCCCATCCATGCCGCGGTGGTCACGGCCTCGAACATGTTCGAGTTCGGCCAGCGTCCCGAGATGTACCAGCGGAGCATGACGGCGAACGTCTGCATGCCGAGGGCGATCCCGAACACGACCATCCCGGCCTTCATCGACCACGGCCACCGGTACACGAGGGCGAGGAGCAGCAGCACCGTCGAGACGAGGTAGAGGAGCCACGTGCGGCTCAGGTTGCCGTTGCGGAAGTACCAGCCCTCCCACGAGAGCCGCTCCGTGGACGGGTAGGCCGCGGGCACGAGCGCGGGAAGCCCCGCGGCGAGCGAGCGCACGGCCGCGTTCACGCCGGCGGCGTCGCCCTTGTTCCATGCCGAGACCATCGCGCGCCAGTCGGCCGCGACGGCGCGCTGGCGCGCCTCGTCGATCCCCGGCAGCGGCACCTGCGGGCGCTCGCGCGCCTGCTCCGGCAGCGTCGCCGGGTCGGCGCCGAGCAGCATGACGTCGCCGATCGACGCCCACGGCCGGTCCGGCGAGCCGTCGCCCGGCGGGATCACGCGCAGCGACGAGAGGAGGAACGCCGGGTCCTTGACCGCGAGCGCCCCCTTCAGCGAGTCCATCTCCTTCGCGGTGCGGATGAGGTCGGCCTCCATCGCGCGCAGCTCGGCGCCCACGCCAGGCAGCATCAGCGCGGCCTCGGACACCAGGCCGCTCGAGGCGAACGCCGCCATCTCCTCTCCGCGCGCGGGGTCCGCGCGGAGCACCGCGTCCGAGACGCGGGCGCGCACCTGCTTGTTCTTCACGTAGAGCAGCGCGGCGCCCTCGTAGGCCTTCGGCCGGAACATGAGGTCCAGGTACGTGAAGTCCGCGGGCTGGCCGCCGACCTTGCGCGGGCCGGACACGAACTGCATCTGCGTGTTCGCGAACGAGCCGAAGCTCTTGAGGCGCCCCTCGGTGAACACGGCCACGGAGTCGAGCGGGCGCAGGTCGACCAGCTCGTGGAACGGGCGCGCGTCGGGCGCCGGCGCGGCCGCGGGAGCCTGCGCCAGGGCGGGAACGGCGCCCGCGAGCGCGACGGCCAGCGCCAGCGCGGTGCGGAGGAGGCGGACGATCGACGCGCCGGTCAGGTCACGCATGGACGGACTCCGTGAGGTCGTGCGGGAAGCGCGGCGCCCGGCCCTCGGCCTTCGCGCGCGCGATCTCCTCGAGGACGAGCCGGCGGTTCCGGCGCTTGATGACGGGCTTCACGTAGAACGCGTAGGCCATGCCGGCGCACGCGATCACGCACCCCGCGAGCTGGGTCCACACGCCGTGGCGGTTGCCGACCCCGAGCACCGTGTAGTTGAGCCCGGCGCTCGCGAGCCGTCCGTCGCGCGCCTCGTCGGGCGGGTCCCACTGGCTCTGGAAGTACGAGTAGCCGCCGAACTCCGCGGGCTCGTTGACGCTCACCGCCATCGGCCCGCCCCAGGTGCCGTCGGCGCCGCGGAAACGCACCACGCTCGTGTAGTTGCGGATGCTCGAGGTCTGCCCGGAGAACCCGCCCACGTGCGTCGCGAGCTCGAAGGTCTCGAGCGCCACGGGCGCGGGCAGCGGCAGGCGCTGCCGCGAGAACAGCACCTCGAGCTCGCTGCCGTCGGGGAGCCGGAACCTCGAAGGCCGGAACCAGTAGCGCCGCAGCACCTCCTGCGGGGAATCGAACACGTACGGGTGGTACTGGAGCCACTCGCCCGCCGCGTCGCCCGCGTTCGAGAGCCGCATCATCGCGAACAGCTCGCGCGCGTCGCGCTGGCGCTGCTCCGCGGGGACCACGAACGGCCGGGTCTCCTCGACCGCGTTCGGGAGCCACTCCGTGACCGTCAGCGTGACGCCCGCCGCGAGCGTGAGCGCGCGGCCCGGCTCGACGTCGAGCACGCGCGCCTCGGTCCGCCCCAGCGAGTCGACCAGGCGAAGTCGCCCGTCCTCGGGCCCCGCCACCAGCAGCGCGAGCGCCAGCCCGTTGCCGGGCAGGTACTCCGCCTCCACCGAGGCGTCGATGAAGCTCTCGCCGCCGCGCTTCATCGCCGCCATCGGGTCCTCGCCCTCGCGGAGGTCGCGGCTCATCGTCGGGTCGCTGAAGGCCCAGCGCCTGAACTCGCCCGCCGGCGTGCGGAGCTCGAGGATCGCGAGCGACACCTCGCGCCCCGCGATCGCGAGGTCGTCCTGCACCGCGACCACCCGGTAGCCGTAGCCGGAGTCCGGCGCGCCGATCGGCCGCCACGGGGCGTCCTTGTCGGCGAGCGCCGCGTCCTTCACGGTCTCGACGAGGTCGATGCCCTTCGCGGGCACGCGCAGGCGCAGCGACGGCTGCGCCATGAACGCGCGCATCTGGTCCTCGTCCGACACCTGGCGGAGCGCGAGGACGCCGCCGTCGGCGCTTCGCTTCTGCGGGTCGCGCGACTCCAGGCGGTAGCTCATCGCGCGCCCCTCGCGGTCGGCCACGCTCACCGCGGCGACCGCGTTCGGCGCGTCCCCCGGGCCGCCGGCGCGCCAGCGCGAACGGGGCTGCGCGTACCGGAGGTAGCCCGTCGCCTCGAGCGTCACGCCCGGCGCGGGGTCGCCCTCCGCCGCGGGCGGGATCGCGACCCGGATCGGGTGCGCCGCGACGGCCTCGCTTCCCGAGGCGAACACCTCGCCGGGATCGCCGACGCAGTCGTTGTAGAGCGGAAGGCCGTGCACCGGCCGCTGCGTCCACGCGGCGTCGCCCGGGCGGCGGACGTAGAGCGCCCAGCTCTTCTCGAGGTCGTTCTTCAGGTAGAAGCGGTCGGCGGCGCCGTAGTCGAGCGCGGCGAAGAATCCCTCGTCGACGAGCGGCTTGCCGGTCTCCTTCACCGCCCGCTTCACCGGCTGCTTCGGGTCCTGCGTGAAGACCATGTCCTCGGTGTACTGCGGCCGTCCCGCGACCAGCTGCCGGATGAACCGCTGCCCGGGCCCCACCACCGAGAGGTTGACGCTGTAGGCGCGCGCACCCTTGTCGTCGCCCGAGAGCAGTTCCCATTCCGGGTCGATCGACTGCACCTCGACCTCGTAGCGGCCCGCGCCCTCGCCGAGCGTGACGCGGTTGCCCGGCATCGCGAGCATCGTCGCCTCGGCGACGAGCTCGCCCGCGCCCCCGCCCGCGGGGACGGCGAGGATGCCGACGGTCACCGAGCGCCGGGGGACGGGCACCTCGCCCTCGACCTTCGTGCCGAAGTAGATCACGCTGCCGACGACGAGCACGATGATGCCGCCGTGGATCATCCAGACGCCGTAGTTCACCGGCCGGAACGGGATGCGGCGGAGCGTGGTCACCGTGAGGTTCGCGCACAGCAGGCCGAGCATGACGTCGAACGGCCACCAGTGGAACCACTCGAACTCGGTCATCTCGAAGGGGCGCCACTGCCGGAGCTGCGCGTGCACCCAGGCGTCCGGGTGGAACACGTTGGGATGGACCGGGTACACGATGCCCGCGCTGCCCACCGACATGTAGACGAAGAGCGCGGCGAGGATCACGATCCCGAAGCGGACGCTGCTGAAGAGGTCGAGGATCGCGCGGATCGGCGTCGGCATGGGACCGGGCATCGTATGCACGCCACGCGTATCATTCGCGCCCCGGCACCGATCCCCACGGAGAACCAGAATGCACGCCGCCCGAAGCACGTTCGTCCCCGCCCTCCTCGCACTCACCGCCGCGTGCACCGCGCTCGCGCAGGACCCCGCGCCGGCCGCCGCCCCGGCCGCCCCGGCGCCCGCGCAGGCCGCCCCGGCACCGACGGGCCCGGTGTTCGTGAAGCTCGCGACCACGAAGGGCGACCTGCTGCTCGAGCTCGACCCGGCGAAGGCGCCGATCTCGGTCGAGAACTTCGTGAAGTACGTGAAGGACGGCTACTACGACGGCACGGTGTTCCACCGCATCGTGCCGGGCTTCGTGGTGCAGGGCGGCGGGTTCGACCTCGCGCTCGTCCAGAAGCAGACCCGCCCGCCCATCAAGAACGAGTGGACCAACGGGCTCAAGAACGCCAAGGGCACCATCTCGATGGCGCGCATGCCCTCCCCGGACAGCGCGACGAGCCAGTTCTTCCTGAACCTGAAGGACAACCCCGCGCTCGACGGCGCCAACGGCCCCGGATACGCGGTGTTCGGGAGGATCGTCGTGGGCCTCGACGCGCTCGACGCGATGGGCAAGGCGCCGACGACGCGCCGCGAGGTCACCGACCAGTCCGGCACCAAGCGGTTCTTCTCCGACGTGCCGGCCGAGGACATCAAGCTCACCAAGGCGTCGATCGTCGAGCCCGCCGAGGCCGCGACCATGATCGAGGCCGCGAAGGCCGCCGCGCCGGCCGCACCGATGGCGCCGATGGCGCCGATCGCGCCCGCATCCGCACCGGCCGGAGCGAAGTGACCCCATGGCCAACGACCTCCTGAAGTCACTCGGCATCTCGCGCGACCCGCGGCTCCTCGCCCGCAACGCGCGCACCGCCACGCTCCTCGCCGAGGGCAAGGCGGTCGACAGCCTCGACCCGGCCACCGGCAAGGTGCTGGGCACCGTCCGCCTCGACGGCGCGCGCGAGTACGAGCGCGCCGTGAAGGCCGCGCAGGCCGTCCAGCACGAGTGGGCGATGCTGCCCGCCCCCAAGCGGGGCGAGATCGTCCGCCTGATGGGCGAGGCGTTCCGGGAGCACAAGGACACGCTCGGCGAGCTCGTCACGCGCGAGATGGGCAAGATCCTCCCCGAGGGCCTCGGCGAGGTCCAGGAGTGCATCGACATCGCCGACTTCGCGGTGGGCCTCTCGCGCCAGCTCTACGGCCTCGCCATGCACAGCGAGCGCGCGCGCCACCGCATGTACGAGCAGTGGCACCCGCTCGGGACCGTCGGCATCATCACGGCGTTCAACTTCCCGGCCGCGGTGTGGGCCTGGAACGCCATGATCGCGGCCGCCTGCGGCGACACGATGGTGTGGAAGCCGTCGCTCGTCACCCCGCTCACCGCGATCGCGATGAACAAGGTCGCGCAGGACGTGATGCGCCGCCAGGACCTCTTCCGCCCGGCGAAGGGCAAGGCCGAGGACGTGTTCGGCCTCGTCATCGGCAGCGACGCCGAGGTGGGCGAGACCATGCTCGCCGACCGGCGCCTGCCGCTCATCAGCGCCACCGGCAGCACCCGCATGGGACGCCGCGTGGCGGAGGTCGTGGGCAAGCGCCTCGGCCGCACGCTGCTCGAACTCGGCGGCAACAACGCGATCATCGTGATGCCGGACGCCGACATGGACCTCGTCGTGCGCGGCGTGCTGTTCGGCGCGGTGGGCACCGCCGGCCAGCGCTGCACCACCACGCGGCGCCTGATCGTCCACGAGGACGCCGCGCCGGAGCTGACCAAGCGCCTGGTCAAGGCGTACCGCTCGGTGCCGATCGGCGACCCGATGCGCAAGGGGACGCTCATGGGGCCGCTCATCAACGCCCGCGCGGTGCAGTCGATGCGCGCGGCGATCGAGCATGCCGAGCGCGACGGGTGCAAGGTGCTCGCGGGCGGCACCAAGGGCATCGACCGCTTCGCCCGCAAGGCGGGGAACTTCGTCGAGCCGACGCTCATCGCGGTGCCGCGCGGCAAGGTGCCCTCGATCTGCTGCGAGGAGACGTTCGCGCCGATCCTCTACGTGTTCACCGTCGAGTCGCTCGACGAGGCGATGGCCATCAACAACGGCGTCGACCAGGGGCTCTCGAGCGCCATCTTCACCGACAGCGTGCGCAGCGCCGAGCGCTTCCTCAGCCACGAGGGCAGCGACTGCGGCATCGCCAACGTGAACATCGGCACCAGCGGCGCCGAGATCGGCGGCGCGTTCGGCGGAGAGAAGGACACCGGCGGCGGCCGCGAGTCGGGCTCCGACAGCTGGAAGCAGTACATGCGCCGCCAGACCTGCACCGTGAACTGGTCGAAGGACCTGCCGCTGGCGCAGGGCATCGTCTTCGGCTGACCGCCACCCGCGACCCAGGAGCCGCATGCCCCTCGACCGCAACCAGCTCGCGAAGCGCGCCTCGCAGGAACTGCGCGACGGCTTCTACGTGAACCTCGGGATCGGCATCCCCACGCTCGTGGCCAACCACGTGCCCGCGGGCATGCAGGTGTGGCTGCAGTCGGAGAACGGGTTGCTCGGCATGGGCCCCTTCCCCACGGAGGCCGAGGTCGACGCCGACCTCATCAACGCGGGCAAGCAGACCGTGACCGCGGTCCCGGGCGCAAGCTTCTTCTCCAGCGCCGACAGCTTCGCGATGATCCGCGGCGGCCACGTCGACCTCGCGATCCTCGGTGCGATGGAGGTCAGCGAGCGCGGCGACCTCGCGAACTGGATGATCCCCGGCAAGCTCGTGAAGGGCATGGGCGGC
>CAYSFS010000098.1:0-9924 GCA_964430235.1 uncultured Chitinophaga sp.
CGCCCAACACGCTGCTCATGGACCTCTACACGGCGTCCATGAAGCACTGCATGGGAGAGCTCGACGAGGCGGCGTTCCGCGCGCGCGCGACGCTGGCGCTCGCGCGGCTCGTGGAGCAGGCCGACCGCGACTGGCTGCGGCTCCACTTCAAGCACCTGAGCCACGCGGAGATCGACTCGTACCAGCAGGGCACCGTGACCGACGCGGACGTCGCGGAGATCGTCGACGGCCTCGTCGCGACCTTCCGCGGCGACGGGTTCCGCCTGTCGCGGCTGAAGCACGCGGGATACAAGGACTTCACCGAGGGCCCGTCGTGGGACGTGCCCGTGCTCCTCCGGCAGGACGCCTACAAGGCGCTCACCGAGCCCGTCACGTTCGCCGGGCCCGACGGCACCGCCGTGTCCGCCACGCACACCGCCCGCTTCGGCGAGATCGAGGAACGCTTCTACGCCACCACGCCCGCCGGGCGCGAGCTGTACGACCGCTGCCTGGCCGCCGCGGACGCCGCGCGCGAGAAGGACCCGTCGCTCCCGAAGCGCGACTTCGCGGCCTACGAGCGCGCGTACTCGGCGCCGTTCGCGGCGTTCCCGAGGACGCTGCCCGAGCTCGTGGCCGCCGGCCTGGTGTTCGCGCGCTTCGCGCCCACGCCCGCGGGCGAGGCCGCCGCGACCCGCGGGGGCGTGGGAACGTCCGACCTGATGTCGCTCGCGCGGCGCGGGTTCGTCACCTGCGAGGGCCTGCGCTACGAGGACTTCCTGCCCGTGAGCGCCGCCGGCATCTTCGCGTCGAACCTGAACCAGTACGGCACGGCGTCGACCGCGCGGGTCCGCCCCACCTATTCCAAGGCGACGCTCGAGGAGGTCATGGGCCGGGGCATCATCGAGTCGACCGACGTGTACGCGGGCATCGACGCCGCGTCGCGGCTCGACACGCTCGAGCGCCTGGGCGCGCTGCAGCAGCTGGTGCCGTCGGAACGGTCGCGCCTGGAGGCCGCCGTCGCGGCGTGCCCACCCGAGGTCGTCCGCGCGGTGCGCGGCCGCGGGCCGGCCGCCGCGGTCTGAGGCCCCGTCAGAAGCTCATCTGCAGCTGCGCGACGAAGCTCGCGTTGTTGTCCCGCTGCGCGATGCCCAGGCCGCCCGCGATCGGCCGGATGCCGTTGACGTCGCCCGGCCCGAACGGCACGATCGACTTCAGGGTGAGCTTCAGCGCCTTCGCGTCGAAGTAGAGGTTGACGCCCGCCTGCGCGATCCACGGCACCTCCGTGCCGCCGGACCAGCAGGCCTCGGCGAAGGCCTCGACGGCGGGCGTCACGAAGAACGCCCCCTGCGCGTTGGCGCCGGGGTTCCAGCCGAGCTCGGCGGCGCCCACCGCGTCGCGCATGAACGCGCACTGGCCGATGAGCGTCACGCCCGCGAGCGCCGCCCGCACGTCCGCGGTGAACCCGGCGGCGGCGGGCGTCGCCTCCGGCGCGGAGGGCGGCTGCGGGTTGGTCCCTCGCGGCCCCGACCAGCAGACCGCGAGCCCCGCGACCACGCCCGGTGCGTCGCCCGGGACGCTCGACTCGCGCTCGAGCTGCGACCAGTCCGCGCCCCACTTCGCCTCGGTGCGCCCGGCGACCGCGTACGACAGCTGCTGCGGGTCGTCCCACGCGTTCGTCCGCACGTTGACCTGCGTGAACGCGCCCACCGTCGTGCGCAGCGACTCGCCGACGTGCGTCACGGCCACCCCGGGCTGCTTGCCGGCGCCGAAGCGGTAGTTGAAGATCGAGTAGTCGCCCGTCGTGAGCCGGCTCGACCCGAAGAAGTCGCTCTCGAGGTCCCACGGCACGTTCTGCAGCCCGACCGTGGCCGTGAATCCGTGCCCGAGATCCTTGCGCACCCATGCGTAGAGCGGCTTGAACTGGTTCGGCTCGGTGATGAACCGGTCGGACTGCGACTGGTCGCTGAAGAGGAGCTGCCACCGGAGGCCCGGGTCGAACGCGGTGCCCGAGAGGCCGACGTTGACGCGGCGCGTCTCGAAGCCCCAGCGGGTCTGCTCGACGACCGAGGGATCCGCCGGGCCGAACGCCGACGCCGCGACGAACCGCGTCTGGACGAGCAGGTTCACCTTCAGCTGCCAGCATCCGTCGCCGCTCCGCACGTATGCCCCGGCGTCGTACCCGGACGACCACCCGTCCGTGAGGAACGACGCGCGCGAGCCGGAATCCGCGAGCGCGTCGCGCACGATGCCGCGCACCTCCCGCGCGCGCGCCTCGTCCATCCAGCCGCCCTGCCATCGCGAGCGGATCGCGGCCACCTCGGCGCGCATGGCCGCGAGCTCGCGTTCGACGTCGATGGGCGCGGGTTCGCCGAGCACGCGCGGAGGCTAGCGAAGGCGCGGTGCCGCGGCGCGTTCATGCGGGCGCATGCGCGTTCGCGGTCCCGTGCGCGGTAGATTTCGCCCCATGGCCCCGCCCGAGACGCCGCTCGCCGCGCTGCAGCGCCAGCTGTCGTCCGGACAGCACGAGGCCGCGATCGCGACGGCCGACGCGATCATCGCGTCGAACCGCCGCACGTTCGCCGCGTGGCTCGGCCGGGGTCGCGCCAACTTGCAGCAGGGCTGGGTGTGCGACGCCGACCGCGATGCCGACGAGGCGCTGCGCCTCGCGCCCTCGGACCCGCAGGCGGGGCTCCTGCGCGCGCAGCTCGACCAGCGGCTCGGGCGCATCGACGCGGCGGTCGACCGCCTGCGCCGCATGGCGTCGGCTCCCGGCGCCGCGGGCACCGAGGCGGCCATCCTGCTCACCGAGGTGCTGCACTTCGCGCACCGGCGCGCGGAGCTCTCCGCGCTGGTGTCGGCGGGCGGCCCGTGGTCCTCCGACCCGCGCGCCGCGCTCGCGCATGCCCGCGTGCAGGCTCGCGAGCGCCCCGACGACGCCATCGACTCGCTGCGCCGCATCGTGGTCGCGGCCTCCGGCCCGGTCCTCCACCGGATCGCCGGGTTCGAGCTCGTTCAGCTCCTCGACCGGCTCGGCCGCCACCGCGAGGCGTTCGACCTCGCGGCGAGGCTGCACGCCGAGACCACGCCTCCCTACGACCTCGACGGGCTCGAGCTCCGCGTCCGCGAGCAGCTCGACCTGCTCGCGCGCGGCACGCCGTGGTTCACGCCCCGCGCCGAGCCGGTGCAGGGCGTCGCGATGGTGGTCGGCCTCCCGCGCTCGGGCACCACGCTCCTCGAGCAGATGCTCGACCGCCATCCCGCGATCTGCGGCATCGGCGAGTACGAGGGCATCGATCGGCTGGGCCATGCCGCGGTCTCGACGGGCCGGTGGCCGCGCGGGCTCGGCGTGATGCGTCCCGAGGTCGCGGCGCAGGTGCAGGCCGCGTACATGGCGCCGCTGCCGCGCCTGCGCCGGCCGGGCGCGTCGTGGACGTTCGACAAGACGCTGAGCGCATGGCTGTGGCTGCCCGCGGTCGCGTGCTTCCTCCCGGGCGCCGCATGCCTGCACGTGCAGCGCGACCCGCGCGACACGGCGATCAGCATGTTCCTCTCGTTCTTCAACCCGCGGTGGTACGGATGGATGTCGAGCATCCCGGGCATCATGCGCGTGATCGAGCTCGAGCGGGCCTTGGTGCCGCGGGCGCTCGAAGCGCTCGGCATCCCCCACGAGTCCATGCGCTACGAGGACCTGGTCGCCGAGCCGGCGCCCCATGCGCGCCGCTGCCTCGACCGCATGGGCCTGCCGATGGACGACGCGGTGCTTGCGCCCGAGGGCAACGCGCGTGCCGTCTACACGCTGAGCCACGAGCAGGTGCGGCGCCCGATCAACGCGGCGAGCATCGGGCGCTGGCGGAACTACGCGTGGGCGTTCGAGTGACCTGGCGCCCCCGAGGGCGCGTCACCACGTGTACGTGGCCGTGTACCTCACCGTCACCTTGCCCTCGGCGGGCACGTCGACGTCGAACGCGACGGTCGACGCGTCGAGCTTCGCGAAGTCCGACGAGTTGCCCGAGATCGACCAGTTGGTCCATCGGTAGGGACGCTCGATCACCCGCACGCGCTGGGCGCGCGGCTTCTGGTTGCGCACCTCGACCGCGATCGTCTCGGTCATGCGCTTGGCGCCGTTGTCGATCGTGAAGTCGGTGCGCGTGCGCTCTCCGACCACGTCGAACGCCTCGCCGAGCCGCACCTTGACCGTCTCGTTCCGCGGCGTGTGCTGGATGAGGTCCTCGCCGACGAACTCGAGCGTGCCGTCGGCGGGATCCTCCTTGTAGACGCGCACCTTGCCGGCCGGGAGCGGCATGCCGAGCGCGTTGTCCTTCTTGTTCTCGAACGACACCAGCACCGACGGGTTCCCCTTGCGCGCGACCACGAAGTCGCGGTCGACGATCGGCTGGCCCGGCGCGCCCACGCCGCCCGCGAGGTCGAGCACCAGCTGCTTCGTGACCTCGAAGTCGGCCACGGGCGGGAAGAGCGCGATCTGCTGCGTCGAGTTCTGCGGCACGTCGGTGCGGCGCGGCAGGGTGTAGAGGTGGTACTCGAAGAACTCCCTCTCGGCGAACCCGGCGTTCGGCGCGTCGGCCATCGCCATCGCCTCCGCGGCCATGGCGCGCATGCGCGGGCGCGGTGCCTCGACCTTCTGCACGTTGCCTGCCACCAGCTTGAGCTCGGTGTCGGGGTACGAGGCTCCCGAGAGGTTCATGAGCGTCACCCACGCGGTGATCCCGGCCTTCGCGTCGGAGCCGTCGAGCACCAGGTTGTAGTCCGCGCGCCACGTCATGCCGGCGGTCTGGTACGTGGTGCGCACCAGGTGCTCGCCGCCCTCCTTGCCCGCGAGCTTCCACACGAGCGTCGGCTTCGTCAGCAGCCCGCCCGGGAGCGCGCCGAGCTCGACCTGCGCCGCGCCCATCGGCGCGATGCGGATGCCGTCTTCCGCCTGCACCACCAGCTGTCCCTGGTTGGCGCTCAGCAGCGTGCCCGCGATGCGGCTCGGCTCCTCGCCCATCGGCATCACCATCGACACCTGCTGGCCCACGTAGCGTTCCATCAGCTTCCAAGGGCTCACGAGGTCGAACTGGAAGTTCTGCTCGAGCACCGTGGTCGAGGGGTCGTCGAGGTCGGCGAACGACACCGTGGTCGGGTCGATCCACGCGGCGACGTCGGTGAACGACACGTCGCCGACGCCCTTGGGCACCGTCACCTTGCGCACGGTCTTCACGACGCCGTATCCCGGGACGCCGAACGCGTTGTCCATGCCGGTCATCCGCTGCTGCTGAACGAACGACCGTGGGTCGAACCCTGCCGGGTCGGCCGAGGAATAGACGGTGAGCGACGTGCCGGGCTTCGGCACGTCCGCGGCGGCGGTCAGGGTGGCGAGCAGGGTGGTTGCGAGCAGCATGGGTGTGGCCTCCGGGAACCAGCGTAGCGGAGCCCGGATTCGAGGAAAGTTTCATGCGGAGACCCCTGCAGGAATATTCCCACAGAAGATCATCGGGATGAGTATCATTTTGCGCCCCCGCGTCTTCCCGTGACGACCGTCTCGACGAGTTCCGATTCCATGGCCGCGCGAGAGGAGGCCGCGTTCCGCCTGCTCGCGGAACTCGCGCGCTCGCTCGACGTCGAGTTCCTCCCGGACAAGGTCCGCGCCGCGTTGCGCACGGCGTCCGGGGGGGGTCCCTTCGAGGCCGTCGCCTCCGCGGCCGCCGCCCTCGGGCTCCAGGCCACGCATCGACGCATGTCGATCGCCGATGCCGCGTGGATGGCGCACGGGTCCGTGCCCATCGTCCTGCACGACGAACGCAGCGGCCGATGGACGATGCTCGCGCGCCACGGGTTCATGCGCGCGCGTGCGTGGACCAGCGACCGCCCGGAGGACGGGATCCGGTCCGTGTCCCGCGCCGAGGCCGCGGCGATGGCCGGCGTGCGCTCGGCGTCCGACGTGGTCGATGCGGCCTTCGTCGTCGCCGAGCGGCCGGTCGAGCGCATCTCGGGGAACGCCGAGTCGCATGACCACGTCCACGGCCACGCGCCCGTTTCCCCCGTGCGCCGGCTGGTGGCGCTCATGCGCCCCGAGGCGCCGGAGCTCTGGACGATCGCCGCGTTCAGCGCGATCACCGGGCTCCTTTACCTCGCGCTCCCGCTCGCGGTGAACACCTTCGTCAGCAACCTCAGCTTCGGGACCCGCAGCGGCCCCTTCATGCAGGGACTGGTCGCCATCGCGACCGTGCTGCTCCTGTGCCTGGCCGTGGCCGCGGCGCTCCGTGGGCTGCAGCATGCGGTGGCCGAGGTCATCCAGCGGCGCATCTTCGTGCGCCTCGGCACCGACCTCGCCCATCGACTGCCGAACGTCGACCTCGAGTCGCTCGACGGCGTGCACGCGCCCGAGCTGGTCAACCGCTTCCTCGACGTCGTCACGGTGCAGAAGAGCGCGTCGATGCTGCTGCTCACGGGCATCAACCTCGTGCTGAGCGCGGCCATCGGCCTCACCGTCCTCGCCTTCTACCACCCGTTCCTGCTCGCATTCTCGCTGCTGCTCGGCGCGACGGTCGCCTTGATCGTCTTCGTCGGCGGTCGGGGGGCCGTGGACACCAGCATCCGGGAGTCGCGCCGGAAGTACGAGGTGGTCGACTGGCTCGAGGAGCTCGCGCGGCACCCGCGCGTCTTCAAGGGCTCGGGCGGCATCGACCTCGCGCGCTCGCGCGCCGAGGACCTGATCCGCGGCTACCTCGACGCCCGGGCCGGCCACTTCCGGATCCTGCTCCGGCAGGTCTCGAGCCTCCTCGCCCTCGAGGTCATCTCCGCGACGCTTTTGCTCGCCGTCGGCGGCTGGCTCGTCCTCAACCAGCAGCTCACGCTCGGGCAGCTGGTGGCGAGCGAGATCATCGTGTCGGCGATCGTCGGGTCGATCTCGAAGCTCGGCAAGCAGTTCGAGGCCTGGTACGACGCGGTCGCCGCCACCGACAAGCTCGGGCACCTGGTGGACCTGCCGCTCGAGCGCACGGGCGGGAACGTGCCGACGGACCGCCCGGCGGCCGGCGCGCTCGTCGAGGTCCGCGGCCTCGCGTACGCCCGCTTCGGTCGGCGGCCCTCGTTCGAGGGCCTGTCGTTCCGCGTCGAGCCGGGCGAGCGCGTCGCGCTGCTGGGTTCCCGCGGCATGGGAACGAGCTCCATCCTCGAGGTGCTGCTCGGCATGCGGGCGCCGCTCGCGGGCGAGGTGGCGATCGACGGGCTCGACGTCCGGTCGTGGGACCTTTCGGCGCTGCGCTCCGGCGCGTGCATCCTCCGCAGCACCGACGTCATCAGCGGCACCATCGCGGAGAACGTGCGGCTCGGGGACCTCTCCATCACGCCCGCGGCGGTGCAGCGCGCGATCGACGAGGTCGGCCTCGGCCCGACCGTGCGCGCGCTGCCTTACGGCCTGGCGACCCCGCTCGTCACCGGAGGCCTGCCGCTGAGCGGGCGCCACCGTGCCCGCCTGCTCGCGGCGCGGGCGCTCGCGGCCCGGCCGCGGCTGCTGCTGCTGGACGAGATCCTCGACGGGCACGAGGGGACGCTCGACGCGCTGGCGCGCGTGCTCATCGACGCGCCTCACCCGTGGACCGTCATCGTTGCGACGCGCGACCCGCGCGTCGCAACGCGCGTCGGCCGCGTGATCGAGATCCCCGCGTCCGAGGAGGCCCGCCGTGGCTGACCGACCGCACTCCCACGGGGCGTTCGACCTGCTCCCGCCGCCCGCTCCCGCGATGGCGCTCGCCGGCGAGTCGCGGGGGGCCCGGCTCCTCGCCCGGCTCCTGGCGATGTGCTCGGTGGTCCTGGCGCTCGGGGTCTTCTTCGTGCCCTGGCAGCAGTCCATCCGCGGCACGGGGCGCGTCATCGCCTTCAACCCGCTCGACCGGCGGGTCAACATCGAGGCGCCGGTCGAGGGGCGCGTGCGCAAGGTGCACGTGGTCGAGAACCAGTTCGTCCGCCAGGGCGACCTGATCGCGGAGATCCAGGACAACGACCCGAACCTGCTCGGGAACCTGCGCATCCAGCACGACGCCGCGATCGCCCGCAAGGCCGCCGCGCAGCAGCGCATCGAGGACCTCACGCGCCAGATCGAGAGCCAGGAGCTCGCCAAGCCGCAGGCCGTGGACGCCGCGCGCCAGCGCGTGAACGCCGAGCAGTTCCTGCTGAACACCAACGAGCTGAACGAGCGCCGGATGGCGCAGCTCCTGAAGACGGGCGACGTCTCGCAGCGGGACTACGAGCTCGCGCGGCTCGCGTACGACAGCGCGAGCGCGAACCTTGCGGCGGCCAAGGCCGTGCTCGAGCGCACGGGCCGCGACTACGACGCCCAGATCGCCTCGACCGAGGCCAGCCGCAACAGCGCCGAGGCGGACCTCGCCGCGGCGCGCCGCGACATCGCCTCGGTCGACATCCAGCTCTCCAAGACCGAGCAGCAGGTGGTGACGGCCCCTCGCGACGGCATCGTGCTCAGCGTCGCGGCCACGGAGGGCGCGTACCTCAAGCCGGGGTCCTCGATCTGCGTCGTCATCCCCAACACCGAGCAGCGCTTCGTCGAGGCATGGATCGACGGCATGGACATGCCCCTCGTGACGCCGCGGCACAAGGACCCCGACGGTACCGAGGTGCCCGGCAGCCTCGTGCGCCTGCAGTTCGAGGGCTGGCCCGCCATCCAGTTCGTCGGTTGGCCGAGCGTCGCGGTCGGGACCTTCGGCGGCGAGGTCATCACCGTCGACGCCACCGACGACGGGGCGGGTCGGTTCCGCATCGTGGTGGCCGCCGATGCCGGCGATGACCCGTGGCCCGGGACGCGGTTCCTGCGCCAGGGCGTGCGCGCGAAGGCGTGGGTGCTCCTGCGCACCGTGCCCGTGTGGCAGGAGATCTGGCGCCAGCTGAACGGGTTCCCCCCGGTCGTCGCGGACTTCGAGCCGGGGAAGAAGCCGAAGGGCGAGGACGAGGAGAAGTAGCGGCGCGGGAGAAGCGCGCGGCGGGGCGTCCCCTCCCTAGACTCGCGGGGTGCCCGACCCCGTCGTCGCCGTCATCGTCCCCGCGCTCGCCGCGGGAGCCGTCGCGGTGCTCGCCACCGTCGCCGTCGAGCGCCTCGGCGGGACGCGGGGCGGGGTCATCTCGAGCATCCCGACGACGATCGTCCCCGCGGCGGTCGGCATCTGGGGCGACGGCTCCGACCCCGAGGGCTTCCGCCGGGCGATGTGGTTCGTGCCCGTCGGCATCGTGCTCAACGCGGGCTACCTGCTCCTCTGGCGCGTCGTGCCCGCGCGGATCGGGGCCGTCACGCACCGCCGGCTGCTCGCGTGGACGTTGGCGGTGTCGCTGGGCGCATGGCTCGTGGCCGCGGCCGCGGTGGCCGCGATCGAGCGCGCGGCCGCGCCTTCGGCGCCCGACGCGCGCATCGCGGGGTTCATCGCCGCCGGCATCGGGCTCGCCCTCGCGCTCGCGGCGAACCGCGTGCCCCACCGCGCGCCCTCCGGCGCGCGTCGCGTCGGCCCGGCGGTCCTGGTCGCCCGCGGCGCCGCGGCCGCCGTCGCGATCGGGTGCGCCATGCTGCTCGCACGCGCGGGACTTCCCGTCGCGAGCGGCATCGCAAGCGTGTTCCCGGTGATCTTCACCACGATCATGGTCGCCACGTGGGTCTCGCAGGGCCCCCAGGTGCCCACGGGCGCCGTGGGCCCGATGATGCTCGGGACGCTCAGCGTGACCGCGTTCGCCCTGCTGGCGGCGGAGCTCTTCCCGAGGATGGCGCCCGCGCCCGCGGCCCTCGCGTGCTGGGTCGCGGCCACCGGGTGCGTCAGCGTGCCCGCCTACCTCTGGCTCACCGCGCGAGCGACTTCCGCGTCGCGGCCCGCGACGCCGCGATGATGCGGTCGGCCGCCTTCGGGTTCGCCTTCGCCTCGAGCAGCGCGCTGAGCATGAGCGGCGCCA
>CAYSFS010000099.1:0-9802 GCA_964430235.1 uncultured Chitinophaga sp.
GCGCGCACCTCGAGTCGCTGGGCGCGATCCGTTCGTTCGCGATGGACAAGACCGGGACGCTCACGCTCGGTCGCCCCGCGCTGCGCCGCGTGGCCGCGCTCGACGGCACGCCCGAGGACCGCGTGCTCGCGGTGGCCGCGTCGCTCGAGGAACACTCGACGCACCCGCTCGCGCACGCGGTGCTGGCCGCGGCACGGGCGCGCGGGGTGATGTTCGCGCCCGCGGGCGACGTGCAGGCGATCCGCGGCAAGGGAATGTCGGGCACGGTCGAGGGGCGCCCCGCGCACCTCGGTGCCCTCCGGCTCTTCGACGGCGCGGACGGCGCGCCCGCGGCGACCGGTGCGGCGCGCGAGGCGGTCGCGGGCCTCGAGGGCGAGGCCTGCACCGCGATGCTCGTGGCCCACGACGGGCGGTTCATCGGCGCGATCGGGCTGATCGACGGCCCGCGCCCGGAGGCGGCGCACGCCGTCGCGGCGCTGCACGCGCTGGACGTGCGGCCCGTGGTGATGCTCACCGGGGACAACGAGCGCGTGGCCCGCGCGGTGGGAAGCCTCGTGGGCGTCGACGAGGTCCGCGCCTCGCTCATGCCCGAGCGCAAGATCGACGCGGTGCGCGAGCTGCTCGCCGCCCACGGGAGCGTCGCGATGGTGGGCGACGGCGTCAACGACGCGCCCGCGCTGGCCGCCGCGACCGTGGGCGTCGCGATGGGCAAGTCGGGCACCGACGTGGCGCTCGAGGCCGCGGACGTCGCGCTGATGTCGGACGACCTGATGCGCCTGCCGCTGGCCGTCGGCATCAGCCGCGCGGCGCGCGCGATCGTGCGGCAGAACGTCACCATCTCGATGGGGATGGTGTTCCTCCTGATCCCGCTCGCCGTCGCCGGGGCCGTGCCGGTGTGGGTCGCGGTCATCATGCACGAGGGCTCGACCGTCGCGGTGGTGCTGAACAGCCTGCGGCTGCTCGGCTACCGCGCGCCCGCGCCGGGCGCCGGCATCCCCGGCGCCGCGCGCGCACCCCAGGCCCCGCCCGGGTAACGCGGGTCGCGGTATCCGGTCGCGCGGCCGAGATACCCGTGCGACTGGTCGTTGTAGAACTGGTACCACCACGCCATCGAGCCGCGCGGGGCCACGGGGCCGCCCTGCGCGAGCCGGTTCCACCGCTCGAGGTCCGCCTGCGCGCGCGCCTGCGCGGCGCGCGCGTCGGCGAGGCGTGCCGCACGCGCCATGTCCTGCGCGCGCTCGGCCTGCGCGGCGGCCTCGCCCATCGCGCGCTGGCGCTCGCGCCACGCGGACTCGTCGGCCGCGGCCTGCGCACGGGCCTCCTCGGCTGCGCGCTCGGCCGCGTCGTCGGCCGCGCGGTCGCGCGCGGCCAGCTCGCGCGCGTCGGCCTCGTCGCGGGCGCGCTGCTCGGCGGTGCGCGCGTTCGCCCATCGGTTCCAGTACGGGTTCCAGCGGCGCCAGCGCTCGTCCCACGAGGCGCGCCATGCGGGGTCCACGCTTCCCCAGGCGAACGCGCTGGTCCAGCCCGGGCACCAGCCCCACCCCACCCATCCGCCCACCAGCACCTGCGGCTGGATCGCGGGCGCGTCGAGGGCGTCGAGCCCGAACGATCCCGACGCGAACGTGCCGGTGTCGGCGTCGAACGCCGCGTCCATGCCGAAGGTCTGCGGCTGCGGTGCCCACACCGTTCCCCCGCCCACCGCGTACGGCACGGGCGGCGCGGGCCAGCCGGTGCCGAAGACCACGGTTCCGGAGTCGACGTAGGTGCCGAAGTACCCGGGCGTCCACGCGAACGTCACGCTCCTGGCGTCGGACGCCAGGACGTCCACGAACGTGAGCGGGAAGGCGACCGATCCGGCGGGGGCCGTGTCGATCTCGTCAGGCAGCGAGTCGCAGAGGTCCCACGGGCCCGTGGGGGCGCCCGCCGTGAACCACACCGCGTTGTCGCAGCAGTACCAGCGGCCGCCGCTCTCGATGACGGGCTGCGACGCGTTCACGGAGATCCGCATGGGCGTCGTCCCGACCGGCTGCCACGCGGGTTCGCCGTTCCATCGCATGGAGCAGTACGCGTCGGTGCGCGACACCGTGATGGCGCGCCGCTCGAGGGTCGACGCCACCGCGTTCACGGACTCGGGGGTGTGCGGGATGCTCGCCTTCGCCGACGCGAACGTGCGTCCGGACGGAAGCATCGCGAAGGACGCGGGCACTTCGCCCGGCGCGACGCGTGCCCACGCGCCGTCGAGCGCTGGCGCGCGGAACCACCGGCCCGACGCGAGCGTCCACCATGCGTCCCCCGACCGCAGCAGCACCGGGTGCGCGTTCGCGACCCACTCGACGCCGGTCGCGACGGGCACGGGCCGGGGCTCGCCGTCGATCCACACGAGGACGGTGGGTTCGGTCACGACGGCGACCGCCGGCGCGGGACGCGCGGCGCCGGGCGCGGGCGCACCCGACGCGCCGTTCGGGCCGCCGGCATCCTTCGCGATCGGCTGCGGCCCGAGCCCGGCGAGCACCTCCGGCGGGGGTGCGTCGCACGGCGCGTAGTCGCCCGTGAGCGTCGCGCCCGACATCCAGCGCGACGCACCGAGCCGGACGCGAAACGATCCATCCGGGGCCTGCAGCACCACGAACGGGGTGTTCCCGACGCGGTTCCACCCGGTGCCGGCCACGGGCGCGACGCGCGGATCGCCGTCGATCGTCACCAGCGCCGTGCGCCGGCGCGCCACGCGGAAGGCGGGAACATCGTCGCCCAGCCCGTCGGTGGAGGCCTCGCGCAGGTTCACGAGCACCATGTCATGCGTCACCGCACGGCGCGTGGTGGCGAACGCGCGGCCGCCGATCGCGCGCTGCAGCGCGGCACGCTCGTCGGCGGACGCGTCGGTGCCGTCGAACGAGAGTCCCTGCACCGTGAACCCGTTCACCTCGAGCTCGCCCGCACCCGCGCCGGGAACCGCGTTGGCCGCGATGGTCGCGCGGCCCGCGCCGGCCGCGCGCAGCGCGCCGTCGCCGCGCACCACGGCCTGCTCGATGAGCACGTTCGCGCCGTCGTACGAGACGAAGCACGGCGCGAAGAGCGTGAACGCGCGATCGCCGTCGCGGACGACCTGCGGCCAGGCAGTGACGGCGGGCGACGGCGCCCCGGCCGGGGGCGCGCTGCCCGCGGTCGCCGGGGGGGACTGCTCCCACGCAACCGCGCATGCGGGCATGGACGCGATGCCGTGAGACCACGCCAGCACGGCCGCGAAGGCGCACGATCGCATCGGCATGGTCGTGGCGCGCATGGCGGTCACTTCGCGTTCAGCACGCGGTCGAGCGGCTGCGAGAAGATCTTCTTGCGAAGCTCGCACGCATCCTTCACCGGCTCGAGGTCCATGCGAAGCTCGCCCACCCGCACCATGTACGTCGCGGAGTCGTCGCCGCACGCGGGCGACTCGCGGCGCGTGGTCATCTGGATGGTCCGCTGCTTCGGGTCGAACTCGAACGACCCGATCACCGGCTTCGCCTGACCCGCGATCACCAGCGAGTACAGCCCGCTTCCCGAGAGCGTGAGCATCGACCCGTCGGTGGCCGCCTTCCATGACCCGACGACCGCCGGGTCGGGCTCGACGGGCTTGGGGGTCGAGGAACACGCGCCCATCAGCGCGACCACGGAACAGGCGACGGCGAATGCGGACCTCATGCGGACGAGCCTAGCCGCTCCTCAGCCCGCGAGCCACCGGTCCCGGTCCGCGGGGCGCGTGGGGCAGATCGGGCCGCGCGCCGCCGCCCCGAGCCCGTCGCGCGGCGCCGGCGGCCCCGCCCCGTCGCGCTCCGCGAGCCACGCACCCCAACCGCCCGACTCCACGTCGAGCGGGTGCAGGCAGTCGATGTACTCGACGGCCTGCGACTTCGGAGGCATCACCCGCGTCGGCTCGTCGAGGATGCGATGGTAGAGGCGCCCGTACAGGTCGGCGTCGGAAAGGTGGTCCGTGCGGAACAGGTTCACGCCCTCGGACCCCAGTCCCTCGATCACCGTCCACAACTCGTCGTGCAGCTCCTCCTGGGTGGCCAGGTCCTGCGGCGGCACCGGCACGATCCGGTGCATCAGCAGGAGCGCCCGGCCCGTGCTGAAGGGCGCCTCCTCGGTGTCATGGACGATGGACCAGAAGACGCGATCCGGGTCCGCACCCCGCTCACGTGCCTCGCGCACCATCCGGTCGATGCGCCGCTCGCGCTCCTCGAGCTGGCGGGCGCGCTGCGCGCGCATCTCGCGCGCCATCTCGTCCAGCCGATGGGCCGCGATCCCGCCGCGATAGTCGCGGCGGCGCGACACCCCCGGCGCCGCGGCCTGCGCGCGCGCCCGGGCCGAATCCGTTCCGAAGCACATGGGTGACCTCCTCGATCGTTCCTTGCGCGCGCCACGGTAATCCCGCCGCCGGGCGACCCCCGGGATTCCGGCGGAAACTCGGGCGGAATCGGGAACCCCTCAGGACCCGGCGTGCACGCGCAACCGCGGCACCTCGCCCTCGGCCGCGCCGCCGCGCATGCGGATCGCCACCTGCACGCGCTCGCCCGGCAGCATCGTGAGCAGGTTGGGCGTGCACTCGTCCCAGTCGCCCTCGGGCTCCACCCAGAGGTCGCGCACCAGCCCGCGCGCGTGCACGTGCGCCACCCACGCGCCCACCGACCCCTCGACGCGCACGTCCACGCGCGGCTCGGCCGCCGGCCGCTCGCGGTCGGGAGCGAACCACCAGCACGCGCGCGCGGGCAGGCGGTCGGGCATCGGCACGTCGCCGCGCAGGTCGTCGTCGTGCACGCGCACGTCGGCGACGATCCCCTCGCGCGCCGGGTCGCCGGGATCGCCCACCAGCGCGCGCACGTCGATCGATCGGTCGATGCCCCACGGCTCCACCTTCGTCGCGGCGGCCGACTCGGCGATCGCGCGGCCCTCCGCGTCGACGCGCCGCACGGTGACGCGCGCGGCCCATCGCGTGGGCGCGTCGTTCACGAGCACCACGCGCAGCGCGCGCGTGCCGTCGGGCCCCGGCTCGCCCACGGGCTGGATGGTGACGAGCCGCGGCGCGGCCGCCCGCCGCACGGCGTGGAACGCGGGCTTCGTCCGCAGGCGCGCGTCGACCACGCTCCAGCTGTGGCCGGTCCACGCGTCGTTCAGCTGCCAGAACAGGCTTCCCGCGTTTCGCTCCGGGTGCGCTCGCAGCCACGCCACCTGCGTCTCCATCGCGCGCGCCTGCAGCACCTGCGCCTGCCACGCCCATTCCGCGAAGTCGCGCGCGGGGCGGAACGCGGCGGCAAGGTACGGCGCGTACTGGGCGTCATCGCCGCCCCACGCGCGCTGGCGCAGCGCGAGCTCGGGCGACCCGACGCAGAGCGCCGCGTCGCCGAGCGCCTCGCGCATGCTCCGCAGCGTCGGCGGGCCCTGGTGGCCGAACTCGCTCGTGAAGCGCGGCACCATCGACCGGTACGCGTCGAGCTTCAGGTCCCACGTGTGGCGGTCGCCGTGGTCAGGGTCGTTCGCGTGCCGCTCGAGCGAACCCGACCACGGGCTGTCCGTCCGGTAGGGGCGCGTCGGGTCGAGCTCGGCGCACGCGCGCGGCAGGACGCCCTGCCAGAGCCCGATGCCCCACGACTGCCCGGGCGCGAGCCGCTCGCGGAACCCCCACGACTGCCACGCGAGCACGTCCTCGTTGCCGCCGCACCACAGCACGATCGAGGGGTGCGCGCACAGCCGCGCCACCTGCGCGCGCGCCTCGCGATCGACGAGCTCCGGCATCGGCGCGTCCTCGGGGTAGGTCGCGCACGCGAACATGAAGTCCTGCCACACCAGCATGCCGAGCTCGTCGCACCGCTCGTAGAAGCGCGGGTGCTCGTAGATGCCGCCGCCCCACACGCGCAGCATGTTGAGGTTCGCGTCGACCGCGAGGTCGATCAGCCGGTCGATGCGCGCGTCGTCGCGGCCCTCCACCGGGAACATGGACGCGGGGATCCAGTTCGCGCCCGTCACGGGGACGCGCACGCCGTTCACGCGGAACTCGAAGCGCGAGCCGTGCTCGTCGGGCGACGTGTCGAGCTCGCACGTCCGCAGCCCGATGCGGCGGACGGCCTTCTGGCGCGCGCCGGCGGGCTCGAACGGCAGGCCGTCGGCGCCCACGAGGTCCACGTGCAGCGCGTGCAGCGGCTGCGCGCCCATGCCGCGCGGCCACCAGCGCCGCGGGCGCTCGACCTCGATCGACGCGTGCGCGCGGCCGTCGGCGCCGAACGCGACGACGCCCCCGAGCTTCGCGGGACGCTTCGGCTCCTTCGCGCGCCTCGGCTCGTCCTCGCCCGGCGCACGCGGCGGCATGCGCAGCTCGCACCGCGCGAGCAGCCCGGGCACCGGGTGCGAGGCGTCGGCCCACTCGACCTCGGCGTGGACGTCCACCTGCGCGCGCCGCGCGTCGCACGCCGCCACGAGGGGACGCACCGACGCGAGCCGCGCGCCGGACCAGCACTCGACGCGCACCTCCGCCGGAAGGCCCGAGGTCGGCACGCGCGGCCCCCAGTCCCACCCGAAGTTGCACGCGCTCTTGCGCACGAACGGGTACGGCGTCCAGTCGCCGTTCACCGGGCGCGGACCCAGGCGTGCCTCCTCGGCGCGCACGTACGGCACGGGCGCGCGCACGCGCACGCGCACCTCGTTCGCGCCCTCGCGCACCGCGGCGCGGACGTCGAACCGCGCGGGCAGGAACTGGTCCATGCTCGTCCCCACGGCCGTGCCGTTCACGAACACCTCCGCCACGGTGTCGATCGACCCGAAGGCAAGGTCCACGCGCCCGTACGCCAAAACCGCCGCGTCGAGCGCGAACGTGCCGCGCCACTCCCAGTCGGCGTGCCCCACCCATTCCTGCCGGGCCTCGCCGTCGCCCTCGTCGACCGGCCGGATGACCCCCGCGCGCACGAGGTCCAGGTGCACGCACCCGGGCACCGTCGCGGGAAGCGCGCGCCCCACGATGCCCGCGGGCGCGCCCGCGTGCGTGCACGCGGTGCACGTCACGGTCCACGCGGCTTCATCGGGACGGACGACGATCATCGGCGCGGGACGCTACCGCACCGAGCCGTCGTCGGAGTCGTCGGGTCGGAACGAGCGCAGGTCGCGGCGCAGCCGCGCGTAGTCGCGGATGCCGCCCACGGTGAACCACGCCACGACCACGGTGCTCGCGGCGAGGATGAACCACGACCACCCCTGCCACCACGCCGACCACTGCGCGTCGCCCACCGGGTCGCCCTGCGCACGGCGCCACAGGAGCCACGGCGTGCCGAGCACGAAGAGCAGCGTGAAGGCCAGCGGCCACGCCAGCGTGACGTACGCCACGAAGCGGTCCCACCCGCGGTACTGCCGGTCGAACCCGAGCTTCTCCATGAACGTGCGCGGCGCCTCCTCGGCGGCGGCATCGCCCTCGACGCGCCACCGCCCGCGATGCAGCATGCGGTCGAGGTCGAATCTTCGCACGCCGCCCGCGAGGCTCACGCCCACGTAGCCGGCGCAGCTGGCCATCATCGCGACGAAGCTGAGCTCCATGCCGGTGACGTTCGCGCGAACCCAGTTGAACGCGCCCGCGAGCGCCGCGCCCGCCGCGGGGTCCGGCGCGGCCATCGCGTCCACCCACGCGGTCGGCGCGTTCAGCACCACGAGCCCCGGCACCGAGATCCCGATGCCCGCGAGCATGGCGGCCCATGCGCCGCCCGCCGTGCCCCACCGCGTGTAGAGCCCGCCGATGATCGCGGCCCCGCCGCCGGCCACGAAGATGCTGCCCGTGAGCGCGCCGTACATCGCGATGTACTCGCCCGGCTGCCAACGGAGGCTGAAGGCGAACGCGAAGATCGCCACGCCCAGCACCGCCGACTTCAGGAGCAGGAGCTGCGCCCGCGGCGACATCGGCCGGCGCCGGAACGGGAGCACGATGTCCTGCACGAAGATGCTGGCCCACGAGTGCAGGTACGCCTCGTCGGTGCTCACCGCGGCGCCCAGCATCGCGGCCACCACCAGGCCCAGGAGCCCCGTCGGCAGCATCACCCCGAGCGCGAGCGGCACCCGCATCTCGGCCTGCAGCGCCTCGGTCGGCTGCGCGGCGATCATCTCCTGCAGCCCGGCCGACGCGTCCGCGTGCTCCGGGTGCGTCAGGAACGCGCGCACCGCCAGCGGCACCAGCACCGTCACCAGCATCAGCGTGCGGTAGCGCCACCCGTTCAGGAGCTGGCCCATGCGCGCCTCGTGTGCGTTGCGCGCCGCGCTGTTGTAGCCCTGGTCGCCCTGCCACGCACGGCACGCGTAGAAGAGCGTGAACGCGCTGATGAGCCAGTAGACGACGTTGAAGTTCTGCTCGTCGGCGAGCCCAAGCGGGTCGAGCATGCTCTTTCCCGCGGGAAGCATCATCATCGTCTCCTCGAGCTGGGGCCACGGGAACCGCAGCAGGACCCACCAGCACAGCGTGACGAACGTGCAGAAGCAGAAGACGCCCTGGAAGAAGTCGGTCACCAGCACCGCGAGCATGCCGCCCGCGAACACCATGAACACGGCGAACGCGAGCAGCGCGGCCATCACCGCGGGGAAGGTCGGCACGGCCGCGCCCAGGAACCCGAACTGGTCGGGCAGCCCCAGCATCGCGACGAAGAACCGCGCGGTGACGCCCGGGAAGATGGCGTAGTTGAGGATGCCCGAGATGAACGCGACCACGCCGCTGAAGACCCGGAACCGCTTCGAGTAGCGCATCTCGAAGAACTGCGCGAGCGTCATGGCGCGCGTCTCGCGGAACCGGTAGATCACCCAGCCCGTGGCCGCGAGCACGATGAGCGAGGGGCCCTCGAGGTACCCCCACCAGTACTGCGTGAACCCCACGTCGTAGCCGAGCTGGAAGTACCAGACCAGCGTGATGACGCCCACCTGCGCCATGTTGTACGAGACCGTCAGCAGGTAGCGCCCGGCCAGGCGGTTGGCGCTGAGGAACCCGCTCACGCTTCCCGCGAACCGCCGCATGCTCCATGCGCTCGCGGCGAGCGCCGCGACGAACGCCGCGACGATGGCCCAGTCGAGCGCGGCGAGCCTCACGCGCCCGCCCCGTCGAAACACGCACGGAGGGTCACGATCCCGAACGGGCGCACCGCGAAGCGCGTGACGCCCGCGGCCGCATCGTGCTCGAACCCCGCCAGGTCCGCGGCGCGCTCGAAGAGGTCGGTCGCCTGCACGTCGCGCACGGGGAAGCCCCAGCGCACCTCGCCCGTGCCCGCGCCGCCGCGCACCTCGACCACGCGCAGCGCGCAGCCGCCCGGCTCCTCCGAGGGCTTCAGCGCCGCGACCTCCAGGTGCCCCGCGCCCGCGCACGACACGCGCACGCCCTGCCAGCCGTCCCGCACGCCGGCGTCAGCGGCCCGCGAGGCGCGCCCGTCGCCCTCGCCCGCGCCGCGCAATTCCATCCCCACCAGCGGGTGGTTCAGCTGCTCGGCCTGCGTGTCGACGCCCGCCGCGCGCCAGCACCCGCCGTGCGCCATCACCGAGTACGTGAACCGGTGCCGGCCGCGGTCGGCCGTTGGGTCGGGGAAGTTCGGCGCCTTCAGGAGGCTCAGGCCCAGCACGCCATGGCGAGCGCTGCGCCCGAACTTGCCGTCGTCGAGCACCGCGACCCCGAGGCCCGGCTGCGAGAGGTCCATCCAGTTGTGGCCGGGCACCTCGAACTGCGCGCGCTCCCAGCTGGTGTTGTCGTGCGTGGCGCGCTCCACGTGCCCGAACTGGATGCCGAAGGTGGCGTGCCGCGCGCGCACCGCGCACGGGA
>CAYSFS010000100.1:0-2583 GCA_964430235.1 uncultured Chitinophaga sp.
CGCCACCGTGTTCATCCACTGCGGCGACGTCGAGGACGAGCTGGTGCTCGACCAGTTGGCCGGGCTCGACAGCCACCTCGTGTGGGGCAACTGCGACTGGAACGCGCAGGCGCTCGGGCGCTATGCCAGCGACCTCGGCATCGCGGTGCACGGGCTGGCGGGCGAGCTGGAGCTCGACGGCGCGCGCGTCGCCTTCACCCACGGCCATGAGCCTTCCGCCATGCGCGCGGCCATCGTCGGCGGCGCCGACTACCTGGTGCACGGCCACACCCACGAGCGCCGCGACGAGCGCCAGGCGGGCACGCGCATCCTGAACCCCGGCGCCCTGCACCGTGCGAGGCCATTCACCGTCGCGACGCTGGTGCCCGCGACCGGCGCGTTCGACTGGATCGAGGTGCCCGCATGACCGCCCCCGCCCTCCTCTTCCTCGCCAACCTCGCCAGCACCTGGTTCCTCGCGGGGCTCATCTGGACGATCCAGCTGGTGCACTACCCGCTCTTTGATCGCGTGGGCCGCGATGGCTTCGCGGCGTACGAGGGCGCGCATGCGCGGATGATCACGCCGCTGGTCGGTCCCGTCATGCTCCTCGAGGCGACGACCGCGGCGCTGCTGATCGCCTCGCGCCCGCGCTTCGTGCCGGCGTGGGCCGCGTGGGCGGGCCTGGCGCTCGTGGGCGTCGTGTGGCTCTCGACGTTCCTCCTGCAGGTGCCGATGCACGGCACGCTCGCGCGCGGATTCGACGCCGACGCCCACGCACGGCTGGTGGGCACGAACTGGATCCGCACCGCCGCCTGGACGGCCCGCGCGCTCCTCTGCGCATGGTGCGCGCACGCCGCGTTCGTGCGCGCGGACGGCGCGGGAGGCGCCCCGTGAGCCAGTTCCCGGTGGTGGGCGCCGCGGCCGACCGCGTGGGCCAGGCCCTTCGGAAGGGCGCGCTGGCGGCGAAGCTCGCCAGGCGCCGGCTCCGCAAGCCCGCGACGCTCCACATGCCCCCGGGCACGCTGATGGCCACGCCCGACGCCGCGCCGACCGTGGTCACCGTGATGGCCTTCGGGCCCGACGGACTGGTCGAGCGCACCGTGGGCGACGTCGCCGGCATCGACGCGGCGGCGGGCGACTTCCCCGTGGTGTGGGTGAACATCGAGGGGCTCGGCGACGTGGCGCTCCTCAAGGCGATCGCCGAGCGTTTCGGCGTGCACCCGCTCGCCATGGAGGACGCGACCGACATGTCGCAGCGCGCGAAGGTGGAGACCTACGGCGACGCGACGTTCATCGTGCTGCCAATGCCGCACGACGAGGGCAAGGGCTTCTGGACCGAGCAGTTGGCGATCTGGCTGCAGGGCCGGTTCGTGGTCGCGTTCCAGGGCGTGCCCGGGGGCGACTGCCTCGACGGCGTGCGCGCCCGCATCCGCGGCGGCTCCGGGCGCCTGCGCCGTGCGGGTGCGCCGTACCTGGCCTACGCGCTCGCGGACGCCGTGGTCGACGGGTTCTTCCCCGCGGTCGACCGGATCGGCGGGATGGTGGAGGACCTCGAGGACGCGGTGTTCCGCCGGCCCACCGGCCAGCAGCTGCAGCAGATCCGCCGCGCCCGGTTCGAGCTCGTCCAGATGCGCCGCGCGCTGCTGCCCATCCGCGACCTCGCGATGAGCATGCTCGGCATGGACCGCGTGTTCGACGCGGAGGTCCGCCCGTACCTGCGCGACCTCGCCGACCACGTGGCGCGTGCGCTCGACCAGATCGAGACCGACCGCTACATGGCGAACGACCTCCTGGAGATCTACATGACGAGCGTGAACCTGCGGCTCGGCGAGACCTCCAAGGTGCTGACCATCATCGCCACCCTCTTCATGCCGCTCAGCTTCATCGCGGGCGTCTACGGCATGAACTTCGGGTGGATGCCGGAGCTCCGGTGGCCCTACGGGTACTTCTTCGCGCTGGGGCTCATGGCCCTGACGGCGGCGGGGCTGGTCGCCTACTTCTGGCGCAAGGGCTGGCTGCAGGACAGCACGAAGCTCTGACGGAACGCCCGCGCGCCCCGGACGCGCGGGAATCCGCGCGCGCCCCGCGGGCGAACCCGGTTCCATGACGACCGCGCCCGCCCCGACCACGCTTGCCGCGCTCCGAGCCTCCGGGTGGACCCCCCGTTCCGTGAAGGAGGAGCTGCGCTCGAACTTCGAGCGCGCCCTCGCGGAGGCCGTCGCGCGCGGCGAGCGCGGGGCGTCGGGGCTCTTCCCCGGGATCCTCGGCTACGACGACACGGTGCTTCCCGAGCTCGCGACCGCCATCATCGCGGGCCACGACATCCTGTTCCTCGGCGAGAAGGGCCAGGGGAAGAGCCGCCTGATGCGGATGCTTCCCGCGTTCCTCGACGAGTGGCTTCCGTACCTCGACCTGCCGGGGGCCGCCGTCCACGAGTGCCCCGAGCGGCCGATCACGCGTGCCGGGCGCGAGCTGGTCGCCGGCACGCCGGCCGAGCGCGTGCCCATCGCGTGGTGGCACCGGGACGCGCGCTACGCCGAGCGCCTGGCGCCCTGAACCAAGTTCGCCGACCTGATCGGCGAGATCGACCCCTCGCGCCTGGCC
>CAYSFS010000100.1:2593-9651 GCA_964430235.1 uncultured Chitinophaga sp.
GCACCGCGGCATCTTCGCCATGAACGAGCTGCCCGACCTCGACGAGCTCGTCCAGGTCGGGCTCTTCAACGTGCTCGAGGAACGCGACGTCCAGATCCGCGGGTACCCCGTGAGCTTCGACCTCGACGTGATGCTCGTCTTCAGCGCGAACCCGAGCACCTACAACCGCTCGGGCAAGGTGATCCCGCAGCTCAAGGACCGCATCGGAAGCACCGTCGTCACCCATTACCCGCGCGACCGCGACGCGGGCATCGCCATCACGCGCCAGGAGGCCGGCATGGACCTCGGCGGCGCGCACCCGGTGACCGTGCCGCCCTTCATGGACCGCGTGGTCGAGGAGATCTCGGTGGCCGCGCGGCGCAGCAAGTTCGTCGACCAGGCCTCCGGCGTCAGCGCGCGCTTCAGCGCCGCCAACTGGCGCACCATGGTCGCGAGCGCCCGCCGCCGCGGCATCCAGCTCGGCGAGCGTCCTGCGGTGCCGCGCGTCAGCGACCTCGCGCACCTGCACTCCTCGTCGCTCGGGAAGCTCGAGCTCGACCTCATGGGCACGCACCAGATGGACGAGCGCCGCGTGATCGACGCCATCGTCGCCGAGGCCGTGGGCACGGTCTTCAAGGAGTACGTCGACGAGCACGGGCTGCCCGCGATCGCCGAGGCCTTCGCCAAGGGCGTGCGCATCGAGGTGGGCGAGCTGGTCCCGAGCGCGCGCTACGCCGAGCGAATGCAGGGGGTGCCCGAGGCGTGGGACAAGGCGTTCGAGGTGAACGCGAGCGGCGACCCGGCCGTGCGCGCCTCGTGCGCCGAGTTCGTGCTGGCGGGGCTCTGGGCCACCGACCGCGTGAGCCGCACCGTGCGCCACGGGCGCACTTCCTACGAGCTGAAGTGAGCGAACGACCCGACCAGCCCCTCGGCGGCGCGTACCACACGTACCTCGGCTACGACGCCGTCCGGTTCGGGTCGGCGCGGCCCTCGGACCCGGGCGCCGCCGCGCGCGGCGCGTTCGAGCACATGCTGGCCATGGGCTCGATGCGAAGGTTCACCGACGAAGAGCTCGCGAACGCGATCCGCATCGACCCCTCGCAGGTGCAGGGCCTCGGCCCCTCCATCGACGCGCTCATCGCCATGCTCGAGGCCCGGCGCGACCGGATCCTCGCGACCTTCGACCCCGAGCCCGCGCGGCGCGAGGCGGCGGGCGCGTTCGACCGCGCCGCGCGCGCGGCGGTGCCCCCCGGCGACGGGGACGTGGCCAAGCGCATCGCGCGTGCCGTCGCGCAGGGCCAGCTTCGCGACCTCGAGCGGCTCTGGTACCGGCTTCCCGAGGGCTCGCGCGAGCAGCGCGCGCTGACCGTGGCGCTCGAGCGGCTGCGCGAGCGGTTCGAGCTCGACCAGCTCGCGTCGAAGTGGACGTTCACCGGGCGCGAGGCGCTCGACGCCGAGCGCGCCATGGCGACGAAGGCCGAGCTCGAGGAGATCGAGCGACTGCTCGCGCAGCTGCGCGAGGCCCTCAAGGACGCGAAGCCCGCGGTCGTCGACATGGAGGCGCTCGAGCGCCTTGCGCCGCAGGAGCACGTCGAGGGGCTGCGCGAGGCCCAGCGACGCGTGAACGAGCTGCTCGAGCGCCTGGCCGAGGAGGCGGGCATGCAGCGCACGCCCGAGGGCGGGTGGGGCGTGAGCCCGAAGGCCATGCGGCTCTACCAGCGCGGGCTGCTCGCGACGATCTTCGGTGACCTGCAGGCGGCGCGCAGCGGCCGCCACGAGGGCATCCAGTCGCCTGACGGGGCGGTCGAGCTCCCGGCGACGCGCGCCTGGGAGTTCGGGGACAGCCCCGCGAACCTCGACATCCCTCAGACCCTCGTGAACGCCATGGTGCGCGAGGCAGGCGCGGGCCCGCGCGCCCCCGGCAGCCCGGTCCGGATGCGCGGCGAGGACATGGTGGTCCACCGCACGCGCAACCAGCCCAAGTGCGCCACGGCCGTGATCATGGACATGTCGGGGTCGATGCGCAACGGCGGCCAGTACGTGCAGGCCAAGCGCATGGCGCTCGCCCTCGACGGGCTCATCCGCAGCGAGTACCCGGGCGACTTCCTCCAGTTCGTCGAGATGTACACGGTGGCGCGGCTGCGCTCGCCCGCCGAGGTGCCGCAGGTGATGCCGAAGCCGGTCACCATCCGCGAGCCCGTGGTGCGGCTGCGCGCGGACATGTCGGACCCGTCCATCACGGAGATGGACCTTCCGCCGCACTTCACGAACATCCAGCGCGCGCTCCAGCTCTCGCGCCAGTGGCTCACCGGGCGTCCCACCCCGAACCGGCAGGCGATGCTCATCACCGACGGCCTGCCCACCGCGCACTTCGAGGGCACCGACCTCTACATGCTCTACCCGCCCGACCCGCGCACCGAGCGCGCCACCATGCGCGAGGCCATGCGCTGCCGCGAGGCGGGCATCACGATCAACGTGTTCCTGCTTCCCTCCTGGAGCCAGACCGAGGACGACGTGCAGTTCGCGCACCGCATGGCCGAGTCCACCGGCGGACGCGTCTTCTTCGTCGCGGGGCAGGAGCTCGACCGGTTCGTGGTCTGGGACTACGTCCGGCGGCGGCGGTCGATCCTCGGGTGATCCGCCGGGCGCGCGGGAGCCCGGGCGGTGTCCGCGCGAAATCAACACGAAAACGGCCTTGATTCGCGGTGCGGGTCCGTCTAGCGTTATCCCCTTGGGCACAGGAGGCCCGCACCCGCCATGCACCCGTCCATCAACCACCTGTCCGACCCGATGAACGACAACACCTCGACGTTCCTCAACCCGACGCGCGCGTCGGACTACTTCGGCTGCATGACCTTCAGCGGGGACACCATGCTGAAGCGCCTGCCGAGCGACGTGTTCGCGAAGCTCCAGCGCACCATCAGCGAGGGCACGCCGCTCGACCCGGCCATCGCGAACACCGTCGCGGTCGCGATGAAGGACTGGGCCATCGAGCACGGCGCCACGCACTACTGCCACTGGTTCCAGCCGCTCACCGGGATCAGCGCCGAGAAGCACGACGCGTTCCTGAGCCCGATGGCCGACGGCAGCGCGATCGAGAAGTTCTCGGGCAACCAGCTGATCGTCGGCGAGCCCGACGCGTCGAGCTTTCCCTCGGGCGGCATCCGCGACACCTACGAGGCGCGCGGCTACACCGCGTGGGACTGCACGAGCCCGGCGTTCCTCATGAAGAACCCCTCGGGGATCATCACGCTGTGCATCCCCACGGCCTTCGTGAGCTGGACCGGCGAGGCGCTCGACAAGAAGACCCCGCTCCTGCGGTCGATCCAGGCGCTCTCGTCGCAGGCCATGCGCATCCTGCGGCTCTTCGGCGCCGACAAGGGCGTGACGCACGTGGCGGGCACGCTCGGCGTCGAGCAGGAGTACTTCCTTGTCGAGCGCGAGCAGTTCGAGTCGCGGCTGGACCTCGCGCTCACGGGCCGCACGCTCATCGGCGCCAGCGCGCCGAAGGGCCACCAGCTCGACGACCACTACTTCGGCGCCGTGCCCGACCGCGTGCTGATGTTCATGGCCGAGGTCGAGTCGAGGCTCTTCGAGCTCGGCGTCCCGGTGAAGACCCGGCACAACGAGGTGGCGCCCAGCCAGTACGAGATCGCGCCGACCTTCGAGAACGCGAACATCGCCGTCGACCACCAGATGATCACCATGCAGGTGCTGCGCATGGTGGCGCGCAAGCACGGCTTCGAGTGCCTGCTCCACGAGAAGCCGTTCGCGGGCATCAACGGCAGCGGCAAGCACAACAACTGGGCGATCGCCACCAGCACGGGCGTGAACCTCCTCGACCCGCGCGAGGAGACCCACACCAACATGCAGTTCCTGGTGTTCCTGGCCGCGGTCATCCGCGCCGTCGACATGCACGCGGACCTGCTCCGCGCATCGATCGCGAGCGCCGCGAACGACCACCGCCTGGGCGCCAACGAGGCCCCGCCCGCGATCATGAGCATCTTCCTGGGCGACATGCTCACGGACATCATCGACCAGCTCGAGCACGGCACGCCGAAGAAGACGAAGACCGGCGGCGACCTCGACCTCGGCGCCACCACCCTTCCCCAGATCCCGCGCCACGCGAGCGACCGCAACCGCACGTCGCCCTTCGCGTTCACCGGCAACAAGTTCGAGTTCCGCGCGGTGGGCTCCACCTCGGCCGTCGCCTGGCCGAACACGGTGCTCAACACCATCATCGCCGAGAGCGTCGACTTCCTCGCCACCGAGCTCGAGAGGAAGGCCGGCAGGAATCCCTCCGAGGCGAAGCTCGAGGCGGCCGTGAAGTCGGTCCTGAAGGACGTGATCAAGAAGCACCGCCGCGTGTGCTTCGACGGCGACGGCTACAGCGAGGCGTGGCACAAGGAGGCCGAGCGGCGCGGCCTGCCGAACATGCCGAGCACCGCCGACTGCCTCGGCGCGTTCGCCACCAAGAAGGCCAAGGACCTGTTCGCCAAGTACAAGGTGCTGAACGCCCGCGAGCTGGCGGCGCGGCACGACGTGCTCGTGGAGCACTACTGCACCGTGCTCGGCATCGAGTCGCGGACGCTGGTGCAGGTCGCGCGCACGCAAGTGCTTCCCGCCGCGCTGCGCGCCCAGGAGGAGCTCGCCACCACGGTGAGCGCCACGCTGGCCGCGGACGTCGACTGCGCCGAGACCCAGGCCGAGCTGAAGGCGTACGTCGGCATGGTGAACGAGCTGCGCTCGGCCACCAAGGAGCTCGAGACCCTGTCGACGAAGCACCACAAGGACGAGGTCGCCGAGATGCGCTTCCTCCGGGACCGCGTGGTCCCGGCCATGGACCGCGTCCGGACGGCCTGCGACGCGCTCGAACGGGTCACCCCGGCGGACACGTGGCCGATGCCCACGTACGCCGAGATGCTCCTCCTCAAGTGATCGGACCCACCTGACCCACGCGGAAGGGGCGTATACTCCGCCCCTTCCGCTGTTCTTTTCCGCACACCACGGCACCCACCCAATGTCCACCGAGACCACCGTCGTCGTCGAGACCGTCGGCCCCGCCCGCAAGCGCCTCAAGATCACCATCCCGGCCACCGCCGTGGATGCCGGCATCAGCGACGCCTACTCGGCCGCGCGCAACGACGTGCAGCTGCCCGGGTTCCGCCGCGGCACGGCGCCGATCGCCCTCATCGAGAAGCGCTTCGGCGCCTCCATCCTCGAGGACCTGCGCCGCCGGCTGCTGACCGAGGCGTACACGAAGGCGCTCACCGACCACAAGCTCCAGCCGATCTCCGACCCCGAGCTCGACGAGAAGGCGGGCGAGCCCGAGCTCAAGCGCGGCGCGTCGCTCGCGGTGACGCTCGACGTCGAGATCGTCCCCGACATCACGCTGCCGAAGCTCGAGGACGTCGAGGTGCGCCGCCCGGTCGCCGAGGTCGAGGAGAAGTTCATCGACGAGGAGATCCGCCGGCTCGGCTACCGCTTCGGCACGCCCGGCCGCATCGACGGCCCGTTCGAGAACCTCGACCGCATGGTGGGCAAGGCCGTGGTGCGCGTGAAGGGCGCCCAGAAGGACCCCTACTTCGAGGCCGAGGAGTGCCTGGTCGTGGTGCCCGACGCCGAGGACGAGGGCAAGGGCCAGGTGCTCGGGCTCATGTTCGACGACCTCGGGCCGAAGCTCGCCGGGCGCAAGGTCGGCGACACGGTCAAGCTCGTGACCAAGGGCCCCGCCGTGCACGAGCGCGAGGAGCTCCGCAACGCGGAGATCACCGTGGAATTCACGCCCGCGCAGGCCGAGCGCATCGCGCCGGCCGCGCCCGAGGCGGTCGCCAACAGCCTGGGCCTCGGCAGCGTCGAGAACCTCCGCGAGCAGGTCAAGCTGCAGCTCGAGGGCCGCCGCGACCAGGAGCAGCGCGCCGCGATGCGCGAGCAGGCCGCCGAGTGGTTCGCCGACAAGGTGGACTTCGAGCTGCCCGAGAAGATGTCCGGCGCGCAGGTCGCGCGCAACCTCGAGATGGCCCGCATCCAGCTCCTCTCGCAGGGGCTCGACGAGGCCACGGTCGAGAAGCGCGTCGCGGAGATCCGCGGGGCGAGCGAGGCCGACACCCGCCGCCGGCTCAAGGTGTTCTTCATCCTCTCGAAGCTCGCGCAGGACCTGGGCATCGAGGTCGGCGAGGCCGAGGTCAACGGCCAGATCGCGCAGATGGCGCGCGCCCGCGGCCAGCGCCCCGACGCCCTCCGCGCCGAGCTCCAGCAGGGCGGCCGGCTCAACGAGATGGCGCTCGCCATCCGCGAGGCCAAGGTGCTCGACCGCGTGCTGTCCAAGGCGAAGGCCACGGACATCCCGGCCGAGGAGTGGAACAAGGTCGTCGCCGAGAAGCAGAAGGCGGCCAACGCCCGGGCCGGCAAGGCCTGACCGCGGCGGGGCCCTGACCCGTGGAAGCCTCGAGGACCAGCCTCTTCTTCTGGCTCGGCGTCGGGCTCCTGTTCGCGATCGCGTTCGGCGGCGGGCTCGTGGTGATGTGGGCCCGCCGCAACGCCAAGGCCCCGCTGGAGTCGCCGCGCACCGCGTTCACGCTCGATGACCTGCGGCGCATGCGCGAGCAGGGCGAGATCACCGAGCGAGAGTTCGAGACCGCGCGCGACATCATGATCCAGAAGACGCGCGAGGCCGCCGAGCGGGACCGGGCCCGGCGCGGGGGCACCGACTGGGGCGACGGACGCGGGCAGCGTCCCTGAACCTTTCGGAAGCGGAAACTCCCGAAGGTCGCTGGAGGGACCCGCCCGGCGGGCCGATAGACTTCCCGTCCGCGCCGGGTCTCGGCGTGGCCCACAGGAGCACTCCGTGACGAACCCGATGCCGAACGAACGCGCGCCCCGCCCCCAGCCGGAGGCCGCCAGCGGGCCGACGAGGCGCAACGGGCGCGACGGGATGGGCGACGGCTTCGGGAGCGGCGCGGGCGGCGGGCCGGGCGGGACCGGGGGCGCGGGCGGCGGTTCCGGCGGCGGGAACGACGGCGGCTTCCGCGGCAAGAAGGTCACCACCTGCAGCTTCTGCGGCAAGACCAGCCGCGAGG
>CAYSFS010000101.1:0-9606 GCA_964430235.1 uncultured Chitinophaga sp.
GCCCTTGAGGTAGCGGTTCACGAAGTGCGGGTAGCGCACGCGGCTCACCATGGCGAACGCGCACAGCATGGTGGCCAGCGGGATCAGCAGCGCGCTCGCGCGGCCGAAGCCCGCGGGCAGCTCGTCCTTCCACGTCACCAGCACCAGGTGCTGGTGGAGGAGCGCCAGGCTCGCGACCGCGCCGCCCGCGCCGGGGGAGGGAAGGCCCTTGAACCACAGGTGGTCGTCCTCGTCGGCGCTCGCGGTCTCGACGTTGAACCGAGCGAGACGCAGCGCGGTGCAGCAGATGTAGATCGCGGCCACCGACCAGCAGAGCCGCGCGTACAGGTTGCCCGCGTCCGGCCCGAGGATGGTCTCCGCGGGCCCGTGCTCGCCCGGTCCGTAGTAGAGGCTCACGAGCCGGAGCATCATGAACGCGGGCGCGACGCCGAAGGTCACCACGTCCGCGAGCGAGTCGAGCTGCGCGCCCAGGTCGCTCGTCGAGCGCGTGAGCCGGGCCAGCGACCCGTCCACCGCGTCGAAGGCCATGCCGAGGAACACGAGCACGCCTGCCACGGTGAGCGGGTGCCACCCGAAGGGCGTCGGGCCGCCGGCCTCGCCCGCGCGCGCCGCGTAGAAGATGGCCGCGAACCCGCACACCAGGTTCGCCAGCGTCATCATGGTCGGAAGCACCTTGAGCCCGGGGATCGCCCGGTCGGCGCGGCGCCGCAGGCGGCCGCGCAGCCGCCGCCCGCGGGCGCGGGCGGTGCCGTCGGCCGGTGCGTTCGGTGCATCGCTCATCGTGGTGATTCTCGCATCGGCATGCCGCCCGCGTCCACTGGAAACGGGCTCGATTCGAGGTGCGGAACCAGCACCAGCACCGTGCGCCGCGCGGGCGCCCCGGCGCGCTCCGGGGCCGCCAGCAGCAGCGCCGCGCCCAGCGTGGCAAGGCGGGTTCCGGGCTCGGAAGGCTCGCCCTCGGCCGCGGGGGCGGGCGGGCCCTGCGCCACGGCCGCCTCGCGTGTCCGGCGCTCGTGCGTACCGTCGGTCTCGAGCCACCCCGCGGGGTCGCACGTGACCACCCACGCGATGCCGCGCTCGAGCTCGACCTCGGCGGCGCAGCTCGTCACCGTGCCGCCCGCCAGGCGTGCCGCGTTCCTCACCAGCCCCGCCTGCGCGGCGTCGGTCGCCAGCTGCGGCACCAGCTCCACGGCGATCCGCGTCCCGTCCTCCATCGGCACCGGCCAGGTCCGCGCCATCAGCCGCGCGAGCGTCCCGCGGCGTTCCCGCGCGACCCCGTCCACCTCGAGCATCGCGTCGCCCACGCGCACGGCCGCGAGCTCGCGCCAGTGCGGCGAGCTGCCGAACCACACGTGCACGTCCATCGCGCTGCCGCCGAGGGCGTCGCGCAGCGCGTCGAGGCTCGCCACCGGCACCGCCGCGGTCACGAACCCGTTGCGGCGCATGGCCATCACGTCGAGCGTCGCCACCGACGGGACCTCGTGGGTCCGCAGCGCCTCGTCGAACCGGCGGTCGTCGGCCACCTGCCACGTCACCACCTCGAGCCCCGTCTGGCCCTGCGCGATGCGCGTGCGCACGAAGCCCGTGGTCGGCTCGCCTGCCCGCGTGGCCTCGCCGGCCCGCGCGTCCGCGGGCGGTGCCGTGGCGCACGACGCCGCGAGGCCGCATGCCGCGGCGAGCGCGATCCACGCCGGTCGCCGTGTGCCGCGGGCGCGCCGCCGCGCGCGGCGCACGCCCCTCACGCGCCGGCCTCGTCGGGCATGTCGTTCATCCGGTCGATGAAGCGACGGATGTGCCCGAAGCCGCGCTTGGTGTGGTGGAACGCGACGCGGGGCAGGTGCACGTGGTCGTCCTCGCCCTCGAGCGGGCCCATGTGCTGGTCCACGGTTCCCGACTTCACGAGGTGCGAGAACTCGTCGTTGAGCTCCTCGACCTGCCTTGGCGAGAGCGCGCGCTTGATGCGCACCACGTAGGTGTCGCCGATGTAGCGCGACGAGTGGTAGCGGCGGTAGAAGCGCAGCACGCGGCGCGCGGCGTCCGCCGGGCCGTCGGCGATCTCGTAGAGCGAGCGGTCCTCGGGAGAGATCCACCCGGCCTCGACGAGGTTGTCCACCACGCCCGATTCCCACCGCTTCCAGTATCCGAGCGGCCGGCCGTCCGCGCCATGGCCCTCCACGAGCACCACGGGCATGGGATGGGTCTTCCCGGTCTGGATCAGGGTCAGCGTCTCGAAGATCTCGTCCATCGTGCCGAAGCCGCCCGGGAAGCACGCCACGGCGTCGGAGTGGCTGATGAACATCAGCTTGCGCGTGAAGAAGTAGCGGAAGTTCACCAGCTTCGGGTCGCCCTTGATGATGTCGTTCGCGTTGGTCTCGAACGGCAGGCGGATGGAGAGGCCGAAGCTGGACTCGCGGCTCGGGCCCTCGTGCCCGGCGCGCATGATGCCCATGCCGGCGCCGGTGATCGCCATCCATCCCTCGGCCGCCATGATGCGGCCGAACTCGCGCGCGGCGTGGTAGTCCGGGTGCGACTCGGGCGTGCGCGCGCTGCCGAAGATCGAGATCTTCCGCACGCCCTTGTAGCGGTTGAACACCGCGTACGCATTGCGCATCTCGCGCAGGGCGCGCTCCATGACCTTCACCTGCCCGAGGTCCGAGCCGTCGCCGAGCGTGCGCAGCGAGGTGCGAACCATGTCCTCGATGAGCCCGATCCGGCGCGCCGAGACGTGGCCGTGCCCGCCCTCGGTGTGCGCGAGCCGCGCCGCCTCCCGCACGATCGCGTCGATGGCGTGGCCGAGGCCCGGATCGGGTGCGCGCGGTTCGTCGTGGTCGTCGTGGATGCTCATGGGGTCTGGGTGGTTCCGGCGGTCGGCAGGGGCCGCTGGGGCGGCGTCGGTGCGGAGGCCCTGGGCGCGTCGCGCGGCAGGAGGGCCGGGACGGGTGCCACGGACGGGCGCGGGTCGTCGAGCGTACCTGCCACGTCGATCGCGAAGAACTGGTCGCTGACGACGCCGTACAGGTCGCTGAGGATCGGCATCGTGCCCCGGTTGCGCAGGCGCAGCGCGAGCTCGCCGCCCGGGATGCGCACCTCGCCGTCGCCCTCGAGCCGGAGCGTGCCGCACGAGAGCTCGAACTCGTGGAGGCGCAGCCGGTCGTCGACGACGTCGAACGCGACGTCCGCGGCGTCCATCGATGCGTTCATCGGGAGCGTCAGCTGCGAGACATGGAGCAGGCTCATGCCGAGCGGGAACGTCATCATCCGTGCGTCGCGAACCGAGATGCGCCCGTGCCCGAGGCGCTCGCCCGGGCGCCCCGCATGGCCCCGCACGTCGACGCTGCCGTGCAGGTCGCCGTCGCCCGTGCCATCGCCCGAGGCCGTGGACGCCCCCGTGAACCGCGCGAAGTCGACGTTGGCGCACGCGAGGCGCATGGACCACTCCGAGCCCGGGTTGAAGCTGCCTCGTCCGGCGACCCGGCCGCCGTACAGCGCGGCGCCGAGGTCCGCGAGCCGGACGGCGTCATCGTTGGGGTCGAACGCGATGGTCGCCACGACGTCGGTCGCGCGGCGCCCGAGGAACCCGAGCTGGAGGAGGTCGATGCCGAGCGTGCCGGCCGTACGCCCGCCTGCCGCGGCGAGGTCGAACGCGAGGGTGCCGTCGACTGAGCCGAAGTCGAGCCCGCCGTTGAAGGACGCGTCGGCGAATCCGACGATGCCGTCCACCGCGACGCGCTCGCTTCCCGTGCGCCGCGCGTCCACGGCGATCCGGAGGCCGTCGGTCCACACCGGCGCGTCGGTGCGGAAGTCGATCGCGTCGAGCGCGTCGTTCGCCACCGCCGGAAGCAGCGCACGAAGCCCTTCGGTCATCCCGGCGACGCACGCGTCGACGCGGAGGTCGCCCACCAGCACGCTGTCATCGGTCGATCCGAGGCGTCCGTCGATCCTGACGAACCCGCGGTCGACGGCGAACTCGAGCCCGTCGAGGCGCGCACCCGTCGGGCCGAAGGCCGCGTCGCCGGCACGCAGCAGCGCGCGCAGCTCGCGGCCGCCGTGGTCGGCGACCACCCATCGCGGCACGATCGTTGCATCCCACGGGCCCTCGGTCCGGTCGCCCGGCATGCGCAGCTCGACGTCGATCCGGCCGGCCGGTCGCCACGACGCCATGGTCTCGGTGAGCGCGGGCATGTCGGCCGCGCGCACGCCGCACGCCACCAGCGGTCCCTCGATCGAGAGGCCCTCGACGGAGGCGCGGAACCTCGGGTCCTTCCCGACCACGGTCCCGTCGGCCTCGATGCGAAGCTCGCGGCCGTCGACGTCGGCCATGCGCAGGTCGACGTCGACCAGCGCGAGCTCGCCGTCGCGGAAGAGCAGGTCGCCGCACTCCACCCGCACGTCCGTGCCGCCCGCGGTGCGCATCCAGCGTGGTCGCGCGCGGGCGTGGGTGGTGGTGCGCTCCCCTGCGCGGCTCCAGAACACCTCGCCGTCGAACTCGCCCTCGGGCGCGAAGGCGTCCCACGCACGCAGCGCCGCGAGGGTGCCCGGCCCTTCGTCGGCCACCTGCACCAGGTCGCGCGTGAGCGGGAACCGGTCCATCTCGATCGAGAGCCAGCCATCGGGACCGGCCTTCGGGAACTCGGCGTCGAAGCGAAGCGTGCCCTCGCGTTGCGACGCACGTCCGTCGCGGAAGGCGAGCAGCTCGCCCGAGGCCTCGATCACGCCGCTCACGCCGTCGAGCGGCATCCGGCCCGGCCAGGCGAGCCCGTTCGCGCGCATGATCGCGCCGAGGCTCTCGGTGGGTCGGATGCTCCCGTCGGAGACCTCGACGCGCGTGATGACCGCGTCGGACCCGTCCGGGCGCGTGCGGACCGTGCCTTCCGCGCGAAGCGACGCCTCGAGCCCGAGCCCCAGCATGACCTCGGCGGTCGGCGCGAAGCACCCGCCCGGCCAGCACGCGGGGCGGTCCTTCGTGCTCTCGAAGCTCGGCGGGAGGCACGCGAGGAGCGCGCGCGACAACCGTTCGTCGGTCATCCCGAACGTGAGGTACGAGGCCGTCACCGGCCGAACGCCCTCGCGCGGGATCTCGACGTGCCCGCGCAGCGTCCCGAGCCCGCCGTTGGTGGTCCTGAGCCGCAGTCCTTCGCGCGGCAGCTCGACGCGGTCGAGCCCGAGCGCCACCTCGCCGGTCACGTGCAACGGGTACGGGAAGGCCTCGAGCACCATCCACATCGACTCGATGGCGACCGTGCCCGACACGTCGGTGCGCCCGTCCGGGCCCGCGGCGATCGCGAGGCGCGCGTCGAGCGTCACCGCCGGCCGGGACTCCGGGGGGACGAGCCCGGCGTCGTGGAGCTGGTTCCACGCGCGGTCGTCGAGCAGCTGCCGCACGATGCGCCGGGCGGCCTCGGGAAGCCGCGCCACGGTGCGATGGTCGACCGTGACGCGGCGCGCGTCGATGTCCGCCCGGAAGGTTGCCTGCGGGCCGCCGAGCCGGACCTCGGCGTCGGCGCGCACCTCGACTCCCTCGCCGCCCGAGGCACGGAGCCCCGAGATCGCGACGCGGTCGCCGCGGAGCTCGAGCGTCGCCTGCAGGCCCTGGTAGGCGATCGCCGTTCCCGGCACGGCGATGCGGCCGTCGACCACGTCCACGCGCGCCGTGGTCGCGACCGGGCGGCCGGGCGCCTCGCGGATCACCTCGACGTCGACGTTCGCGGCCCAGTCCGTGATGCCGACGGCGCCGAAGGCCTCCGCGACGTCGAGGGGGAGCTCGACGCGGCGCGGGACGCCGTCCGGACCGGGGCGGGCGTCGATCCGCGGGATGCGCAGGCGCAGGTCGAACGGCACCGCGCGCAGCGCGCGCGCCAGCCACTCGTCGCCGGCCTCGAGCGCGGCGGGAACGCCCCCGACCGGGGCGAGCTCGCACCCGAACGTTGCCTCCACCGGCACCTCGAGCGCCCCTGCGCCGCCTGCGCCCGAGCGCACCACGCCGCGGCGCGCCTCGAGGCGCACCCTCGAGCCCTCGACCGAGAGCTCGGCCGCGGCGATCGCGACGCCGAGCTCGCCCTCGACCTCGCGCACCGCGCCGTCTTCGACGCGTCCCCACCGGATCTCCCGCACGGCGTCGCGGTCGCGGAACGCGATGTCCTCGAGCGACACCGAGCCCGAGCGCACCGGGTCCGCGGCGCTTCCGCGCAGCCGGGCGCCCGACACGCGGCCCGAGAGGCCCGCCCGCTCGGCCCACCGCTGGGCGGTGATCGGGAGCATGCGCAGGAGCGCGTCGTTCACCCGCAGCGGGTCGAGGCGCGCGTCGTACGACAGCGTGCGCTCGTCCCAGGTGCCGTGCACGCGGATCGCGTCGCCGCCGCAGGGGGCGCCGTCGATCGTGCGCTGCTCCAGCCGGAAGGCGTAGGTCCGCGGGTCGTCCGGCGCGTGCGCGAAGTCGGCGGCGAAGCCGAGGGTCGCCTTCGGGGTCACGACGCCCGCCTCCTCGATGCCGAACGAGACGGTGATGTCGCGCAGGAGCGCCGAACGCGGGCTCCCGACCGTGCCGCCGCCGGAAGCCGCCGCCGGCTCGAGCGCGAGCACGTTGAACTCGCCGGGCGCCGACGCCCGCTCCACGATCGACAGCTCGAGCCCGTCGATCTCCATGTCGACGAGCCGGATGCTCCCGACCAGGACCCCGAACGGGGCGAAGACGACCTCGGCGCGCGCGATGCGCGCCACGGTGCCCGCGTCGCCCTCCCACCCCCGCGCCCGGAGCGAGAGCCCCGTCGCGGTCACGCGGTTCCAGCCGTCCCAACGGACGTCCTCGATCGACACCTCGCCGCCGAGCCGGTCGGAGAGCTGCGACGCGATCGCGGCCCGGAGCAGGGTGGTCTCGCGCAGGACGGCCCATCCCGCGGCGAGCGCCGCCATGACTCCGAGCATGGCGAACAGCGCGACGGTGCGGCGGCGCACGCGCGAACGGAGCCGCGCGGGGGCCAGCGCGGGCACGTGCCGCGCGATGGCGTCCTCGGCGCGGCGCGCGAGCTCGCCAGGCAGTTCGCGCGCCCTTCGCTCGAGGTCGTCGAGGTGGAGGTCGGGCACGCGCGGCCCGGCCTCTCCCGCGTCGTCGTGCTTCGGCCGCTCCTCGGTCATGCGAGGAGGCCATGCTACGCGGCACGCCGGTCGCGGGTCCGCGCGGCTCCCGGCGGCACGTGCGTCCGTACACTCGAACGGATGCCGCGAGCGATCGTCATCGGTGGTGCCAGGCGCGTCGGGCGCGCGGTCGCGCTCGAGCTCGCCCGTGCGGGGTTCGAGCTCGACCTCACCCACCTCACCGGCGTCGGCGACGCGCGGACGGCGGCCGCCGAGGCACGTGCGCTCGGGTCGCCGGACGTGCGCCTGCACGCGCTCGACCTGTCCGATCCCGCGGCCGTCGCGGCGTTCGCCGGGTCGGTCCCGCCCGGCCCGGTCGACGCGCTCGCGATCGTGGCGTCCTCGTACGCGCGCACGCCCTTCGGGTCGATCGACGCCGCGGCGTGCGAGCGCGAGATGCGCGTGAACGCGGTCGCGCCGCTGCTCCTCGCGCAGGCGTTCGCGCCGCGGCTGCGCGCGTCGGGCCTCGCGGGCGGCGGCGCCTTCGTCGCGTTCGGCGACATCCACGCGCAGGGGCGTCCGCGCCGTGCCTACGCGCCGTACCTCATGTCGAAGGCCGCGCTCCACGCGATGGTCGAGGCGCTCGCCCTCGAGCTCGCGCCCGGGGTCCGCGTGAACGCGATCGCGCCCGGCGTCGTGGCGTGGCCGGATGACGCGCCCGCCGACGAGCGGGCCCGCTACGAGGCGCGCATCCCGCTGGCGCGGCCCGGGACGCCCGAGGACGCGGCGCGCATGGTCCGCTCGCTGGTGCTCGACATGCCGTACGTGACGGGCTCGGTGCTCCGCCTCGACGGCGGGCGGTGGCTGCGCTGATCACTCGGGACGCAGCGCCGCGGACACGTCCTCGGGGGCGGCGCCCGCGAGCGAGGCGGTGTCGGCCCACATCGCGGCCTTGATCGCGTCCCCCGCGCGGGTCCACGCGCGCGCCACCCGCAGCGCGCGCCCGGCGTCGGCCGGCGCCGCGAGCGCGGATTCCTCGAGGATGGCCGCCGCCGCGCGGGCGTCGCCGAGCGCCGCGGTCGCCTCGGCGATCTCGTCGGCGAATCCGGGCTGCTTGCGCACCGGCGGGTCGAGCGGCATCAGGAGCTCGAGCGACTCCCGCGGACGACCGGCGAGCCGCCGCATGCGCGCGTCGGCGAGGCGCAGTCCCTCGGAGCCCGGGTCGAGCGCGCGGGCCTCGGCGACCTTGCGCATGGCGGCATCGAGGTCGCCCGAGCGCATCGCGAGGTCCGCGAGCGCGGCCTTCGGGTCGGCCGACTCGGGCATCGCGGCCTCCGCCGACTCGAGCAGGGCGCGTGCCTCGTCCATCCGTCCCTGCCGCGCCCGCGCGAGCCCCAGGTACATCGCGTACTGCCCGTTGTCCGGCGCGATCGCGTGCGCCTCGGCGTAGAAGCCGGCCGCGCGGTCGTGCATGCGCGCGGTGTCGCACACCACGCCCGCGGCATGGCGCAGCGCCGCGTTTCGCGGGTCGAGCGCCGCCGCGCGCGCGTAGGCGTCCACCGCGCGCCCGAGCGCCGCGTGCCGGTCGACGGCCGCGGTCGAGGGATCGGTCCCCACGGCAACGAGCGCGCGCCCGAGCAGCTCCTGCGCCCGCATCGACTCGGGCGCCTCGGCCGCCAGGCGCTCGGCCACCTTCACGGCGTCCAGGGGGCGCCGGCTTCCCATGTACTGCTCGACCGCGCGCGCGGCCGCGTCGGCCTTGCGCGGGTCGAGCGCGCCGCGCGCCGGCCCGGGCGCGTCCGCGTCGCCGCAGCCCCACACCCCGAGCGCCGCCGCAAGCAGCGCGCAGGCCGTTCCTCGTGTTCCGTAGAATCGTCGGTCCATGTCAAGCGCCACGCCCGCCGACCCCGCCGCGACCGCCCAGGACGCGCGGTTCCAGCTCGCGAAAGCCTACACCCCCACCGAGGCCGAGGCCTTCGCGTGGGAGCGGTGGTCCGAGTCGCGCTGCTTCCATGCCGAGCCCGGTGCCGGGGGCGCGCCGTACTCGATCTTCATCCCGCCGCCGAACGTGACGGCCGCGCTCCACCTCGGCCACGCGCTCAACAACACGCTGCAGGACGTGCTCACGCGCCACCACCGCATGCGCGGGTTCAACGCCATGTGGATGCCGGGCACCGACCACGCGGGCATCGCCACGCAGACGGTGGTCGAGCGCCGCCTGCTGCAGCAGGGCAAGCGACGCGCGGACTTCGCGCGCGCCGACTTCGTCGCGAAGGTCCAGGAGTGGAAGGACGAGTACGAGGCCACCATCCTCTCGCAGCTGCGCGCCATGGGCTGCTCGTGCGACTACGAGCGAACGCGCTTCACGATGGACCCGGTGTGCGCCGCGGCCGTGCGCGAGGCGTTCTTCCGGCTCTTCGCCGACGGGCTCGTCTACCGCGGAAAGCGGCTCGTGAACTGGGACCCGGTCACGCGCACCGCGCTCGCCGACGACGAGGTCGAGATGGAGGAGGTGGACGGCCACTTCTGGTACCT
>CAYSFS010000102.1:0-1160 GCA_964430235.1 uncultured Chitinophaga sp.
GGAGGCGTGCCCCTGCGACGCCATCGAGCTCACCACCACCTACGACGTGACGGGCATGAGCCGCCAGGAGCTCATCTTCGACAAGGCGAAGCTGCTCGAGATGTACGACCGGACGGTGGGCGAGAAGCCGATGTGAAAATGATCCGGGATGTCCCGGATCATTTTCGCTTGCGCAGCAGGTCGCCCAGCGCGTCGATGGCCTTCTCGCCGGCCTTCTGGAGGCCCTTCTCGAGCGCCTTGCCGTCGAGCTTGAGGTTGGCGGTGGACTTGAGCGGGACCGTCTTGCCGTTGACGGTCCCCAGCGGGCCCGAGAACTTGACGCCCACCATCACGGCGTCGCCCGCGCCGAGCGTGACCGTCGAGAGCACGTCCGCGAGCGGGGCGCCGTCGTCGCCGGGCAGCTTCCCGATCGCGTCGCGCGCCACCGACCCCAGCGGGTAGTTGGCGGTGATCGCGCGCGCGAACGGGGGGGTGCGCGTGAGGTCGATGTCGCCGTCGAACACGAGGCGCGTCTTCCACGCGTCGCCCTGGCGGTCGATCCCGATGTCGAAGTCCTTGTAGCTCAGCTGCCCCTTGCGCACCGTGACGACCAGCGGGTTGACGATGCCCTCGACCGGGGCGGGGCTGCTCGCGCGGAACACGTTCATGAAGTCGAGCGACTCGTTCTTCACCGCGCGGTCGAACAGCACGCCGCCCACCGTGAGGCGCACGTCCCCCGAGAGCCTCGCGTAGTCGCCGTCGAGCGGGTACGCGAGCGACGTCACCTCGAGGCGGATGGGCGTGCGCTCGTCCTTCAGCCGGATGTCGCGGAGCACCGGGTTCAGCGACCCGAGCCAGTGGCGGCGCACCGGCGGCGTCGGGATGAACTCGGCCACCACCGGCGCGGCGGGCGCCACCGTCACGACGCCGCCCCGCAGCGCGACCGCCGGGGCACGCACCGTGAGGAAGCGGCTGGTGACGCTCGCCACCGCGTCGGCCGAGCCCGGCGCGGGCGAGCGAACGGTGGCCTCGACCGTCACGTCGGGGCCCATGGCCTCGCTGAGGTCGGTGCCCATGCCCATGATCGCCCCGAGCGCGCGCGTCGAGGCGCGCTCGGCCTTCAGCCGCGCGTCGATCCGGACCCGCTCGGCTGACGGCCTCCCGTCGGCGCCGAGCCAGCC
>CAYSFS010000102.1:1260-9601 GCA_964430235.1 uncultured Chitinophaga sp.
GCGCGTCGATCCGGACCCGCTCGGCTGACGGCCTCCCGTCGGCGCCGAGCCAGCCGGCCACCGTCCCGTCGAGCGCGAGCGGCAGCTTCTGCCCGCCCTCGGAGATCGAGGACCGCACGCGCACGGACGCAGGCTGCTCCGGCGAGGGCGCGTCGATCGCGACGTCCACTCCGTCGACCTCGACCGGCGTGCCGTCGGAGGGCACCAGCCGCACCGGACCGACCTTGGCATCGAGCTTCGCCGCCAGGCCCGCGAGCCCGTCCGTGCGCATGCGAAGCGAGCGAACGTCCGCGTGCACGCTGACCTTCGACACGTCCTTCCACATCGGCGGGCGGGGCTTCCCGTCCGCTCCGACCGGGGCGCGCAGCCCGTTCAGCATCGCGAGCGCCTGCGCGGGCGCGAGTTCGAGCGTCGCGGAACTGTCGGAGAGCTCGACGATGCCGTCGCGGAACGATCCCTTCGCGCGCACGCGCATGCGCTCGAGCGTCGACTCGGCGTCGAAGGCGATGCCGCCGGCCGCGCCGCGGGCATCGGCGCGGACGCGCGCGCCCGTGCCGATCTCGCGGCGGGTCGCCTCGTCGAGGGAAAGGAGCATGCCAAGCCCCTCGCCCGAGATGCCGTCCAGAGCGACGGACGCGTCCCACGCGGCCTCCGCGCCCTCGGCCGGCGCGGCCCACTTCGCGCGCGCCGCCAGCGGCGCGACCGCGACCGCCGCGGCCCCCGCGCGTGCGGCCGCCAGCTTCGCGTCGAGCGCCACGTTCGCGCGCGTCGGCCGCGCCCCCGCGTCGAGCGCCACGTCGGCCTTCGCGACGGCGTCCGAGATCGCCAGGTCGCCGACCGACGGGGCGACGTCGCCCACCGTCGCCGACGGGATGCGCACGTGGACGGTCGCGGCCGTGGGCAACGCGAACTCCCACGCGGATGCGCGCACGAGCGCGACGGGATCCGTCCGCACCTCGACCTCCGCGGGCGCGCGGAGCACGGGACCGCCCTCGCCCGCGAAGCGGCGCACGAGCGCCGGCGTCACGCGTGCGGTGGCGCCGAGCGTGGCCGCGACCGAGCGCGGGGCGACGGCGGCCTCGACCGCGACGCGGTCGCCCGCGTCACCCGTGACCGTGGCCTTGAGCGTGCCATCGAGCACGGTGCCGTCGAAGCTCGCCTCGACGGCGTGCGTGGTGGCACCCATGGCCGCCAGCACGTCCGCGGCCGCCGGGACGAACCCCGTGACGACGGCGTTGCGGACGTCGGGCACGCGCAGGGCCAGCGCGAGCCGCGCGGATTCGAACGACTTCGCCGAGAGGTCCCCGAGCGCGGTCGCGCGCGCGCTGACCGTGGCCGCGGTCGGCGACGCCGATCCGTCGGCCGCGGCGCGCAGCGCGACCTCGAGCGACGCGTCGGATCCGAGGGCGTCGGTGCGCACGTCGACGGTCGCTCCGTGGATCCATGCGACGGGCGCGGCTGCGTCGGGCGCCGTGCGAAGCGCCACGCTCGTGCGCGGGGCGACCGGGGCGCACTCGAGGCGGGCGGTCACGCCGACGCGCGCAAGGTCGAACGCGCCGGCGGCGCCCGCCGGGGCCGACGCGCGCTCGACGCGCGCGCGGACCGAGAGCGGCGCGTCCACGTGCACGCCCCAGTGCGCGAGCAGCGCGGGCCGGACGGACGCCACCGCTAGCGATGCCGGCTCATCCAGTCGCCACGAGCCGGCGTCCGTGCGGCCCTTCGCGGCGAGCTGCACGTTCGGCGCATCCACGGAGAGCGCGATGCCGCGGGAGTCGCCGTCCTCGACGCGGACGTCGATGGCGCGGACGACGGCGCCGAGGTCCTCGGCAAGCCGCACGGGGAGAGAACGAGGGACGAACGGCTGCACCAGCGCCGAGGGAAGGTCGTTGACCGTCGCCGTGCCGTGCACGCCCCATGCGCCGCCGCGCGCGAGCGAGCCGCGCGCACGGAAGGCCGAGGGGGTCGACGGAGCGCCCGCGCCGGGACGGGCGGCTCCCGCCGCGCCCGCGCCGCTCGCCGTCACGTCGAACGAGACGCCCTTCGCCACGGGCTCCGCGCGGAGCGACGCACGGAGCGACGCGACGTCGAGCGGAACCTCGCCCTCCGGCCCCGGCACGCGCAGCCCGTCGAGCGCGAGCGACGCGTCCGCCTCGAACCGCAGGTCGTCCACGGGGAACTCCCCGGACGCCGCGGCCGCGGGGACGACCACGTTCACCGCGCGCAGCGAGAGCCGCGCGGGCGACGCCACCTTGAACTGCGCGAGCGAGTCGAGCAACGCGGGGGCCAGGGTTCCGTCGATGCCGACGGTCCGCAGCGTGGCGGCGCGGGTCTGGGGGTCCACGGAACCCTTCACGGCCAGCGTGAGCGCGGTGCCGCGCACGGAGACGTCGAGATCCCCGCCGGTCGCGTCGGCGAACCTCGCGGAGGCATCGATGCGCGGCCCGACGTCGCGCGCGAGCACGAGGCCGGTTCCCGCGACGAACCGCTCGAACGGGCGAGTGGGCACCGACGACGCCTCGAGGGTGCCGTGGATCGCGGCCAGGTCGACGACGGGGGTCCCGTCGGCACCGAGCAGGCGGTCGAACACGAGCGCCGCGCGCACCGCGGCACCCGGCTCGCCGTCGATCGACGCCTCGGCCTCGACGTCGGCGTCGATGCGTCCCGTGAGATCCTCGCTGCGCACCTCGACGCGCGCCCTCGCGATGCGCATCGCCATGCCTGCCGCGGCGACGGGCGCCTCGGTGACCTGCACGCGGACCTCGGCGCCCGCGCCCGTCAGGCGCACGAGGCCGTCGGCACCGACCGCCCGCGCGAGCTTCATGGCCGCGTCGACCGCGCCGCGCTGGCCGCCGACCTCGGTGGATCCGGCGAGCGTGACGGCGACGTCCGCGCCGCGCTCGACGCTCAGCGCGCCCTTCAGGTCGCGCACCGCCCACTCGGGGGCGCCCGCGGCGTCGACCAGCTCCACGGAGACGCCGTCGACCACGAGCCGTGCGCGGCGGACGGCCTCCGGCAGCTGCGCGAGCGCGCCGGGCGGCAGGGGCTTCGACACGGGCGATGCGGCGTTCCGGGTCGAGTCCGCGCCCGCGCCCCCGTCCGACGCCTTCGCGATCCGCGCGATGCCGATCGTCCCGTCCGGCATGCGCGCGGTGCGCACGGACCCGGCGACGCGCACGTCGAGTTCCCGCAGCCCGCGCGTGACCAGCGTCCACAGGCCCTGGTCGACGGAGAAGTCGACCGAGATCCTCGTCTTGGTCGACGGGTCGTCGATCGCGAGTCCCTTCACCTCGAGCGGGCCCGACCACCCGACGCGAAGCGAGCCGAGCGAGGCGGTTCCGTTGACCGAGTCCTCGATCGCGGACACGATGGCCCCGCGGAACAGGCCCATGCTGACGAACGTCGGCAGCAGCGCGACCAGCGCGGCCAACGCCGTCGCCAGGCCGGCGCACGCCAGGACGACGATGCGAATCGTGCGCCGCGGGCGCACGGGAACCGGGGACGGGGACGAACTCGCGGAGGCGTCGCTCACCACGTCAGTCTACGAGCGTCGCGGCGACGTCGGACCGCGTCGCGGGCGCGGGCGCCCCGGCGCGCGCGCGGGAACTTCCCTGCACGGCGACGCAGGAGGCACCGGCTGGCGCCGCGTTGCGCAGCATGCGGTCGAGCGCGAGGTGCGCGTCCCGGCGCGCGTCGGGATGCACGCGCACCACGTTCACCGCGTTGCCCTCGGCGATGCGGTCGAGCGACCACAGGAGGTGCGGCGGGTCGATCCGGTACATCGTGGTGCAGAGGCACTGGCAGTCGCTGAGGATGCGCACGAACACGTCGCGCGCGGCGGCCGCCCGGGCGAGCCGGTTGACGAGGTGGATCTCCGTGCCGACCGCCCAGCGCGTGCCCGGCGCCGCCTGCTCGATCGTCCGGATGATGTGCTCGGTCGAGCCGCTCATGTCGGCGACGTCGACCACGTCCTGGGAGCACTCGGGGTGCACGATGACGGAGATTCCCCCGCGCGGGGCGAACTCGTCGCGCACCTGGCGGACGTGCTCGGGCCGGAAGAGCTTGTGCACGCTGCAGTGCCCGGCCCAGAGCAGGACGCGCGCGTCGCGCACCTGCTGCGGCGTGAGCCCGCCGTGCGCGAGCTTCGGCTGCCAGAGCGCGGTCTGCGCGGGCGTGCCCGGGCGCGCGTCGAACTCGGTGACGAAGCCCTTGCGCTTCGCCGTGTTGCGGCCGAGGTGCTGGTCCGGCAGGAAGAGGATCTTCACCTCCTCGCCCGCGGCGAGCGGTGCGTCGCCCCCCGCGAGGGCCCAGTCGAACACGCGGTCGGCGTTCGAGCTGGTGCAGCAGGCGCCGCCCTTCGCGCCGACGAACGCCTTGATCGCGGCGCTCGAGTTGACGTAGGTGATCGGCACGACGCGCGTGCGCGTGCCCTTCACGGCGGCCGCGATCGCGTCCCACGCCTCCACGGCCTGGTCGTACTGCGCCATGTCGGCCATCGAGCAGCCGGCCGAGAGGTCGGGAAGCACCACCTTCACCGACTCGTCGGTGAGGACGTCCGCGGTCTCGGCCATGAAGTGGACGCCGCAGAAGACGATCCACTCGCTGCCGCGCCGCCGCGCCTCGTCGGCGGCCATCTGGCTGAGCTTGAGGCTGTCGCCCGTGAGGTCCGCGTGCTGGACCACGTCGTCCTGCTGGTAGTGGTGGCCGAGCACCAGCAGGCGGTCGCCGAGCTGGGCCTTGCGGCCCCGGATGCGCCGCGCGACCTCCTCGTCGGGCATGCGCAGGTACGGTTCGGGCAACGGCGGCTGCCAGAGCATCGGACGATTGTAGAAACGACCGAAAATGAGCCGGGATGTCTTTTCCCATTTTCCGGGTGCGGACCCGGAAAATGGGAAAAGACATCCCGGCGTATTTTCCCGACGTGGCCGACCATCGCCAGATCACCGTCCGCGCGCCCGCGAAGCTCAACCTCGCGCTGTCGGTCGGCCCCCCGGGGGCCGACCGCATGCACCCCATCGCGAGCTGGATGGTCACGCTCGACTTCGCGGACGACCTCCACCTCCGCCGCCTCGACGACGGGCGCGACTCGCTCTACGCCATCGTCTGGGCCGCCGACGCGCCGCGCCCCACCGAGATCGACTGGCACATCATGAAGGACCTCGCCGTGCGCGCGCACCTCGCGCTCGAGCGTGCGACCGGCCGCCGGCTCCCGATACGCATGAAGCTCGAGAAGCGCATCCCGGTCGGAGGCGGCCTCGGCGGAGGTTCAAGCGACGCCGCCGCGATGCTGCGCGCGCTCGATGACCTCTTCGAGCTCGGCCTCGGTCCCGACCGCCTCGCCGAAATCGCCTCCGAGCTCGGCAGCGACGTCCCCTTCCTCGTGCACGGCGGCAGCGCCGTGGTCGAGGGGCTCGGCGAGCGGATCCAGGTCCTTCCCACGCTGCCCGACGTGCACGCGGTCCTCGTGTTCCCCGAGGCCCCCTGCCCCACGGGCGCCGTGTACGGCAAGTTCGACCTCATGCGACCGGACGCCGCGGTGCAGTCCGCGCGCGTCCGCGCGCTCGCCGAACAGCGCACGCTCGCCGACGACGCGCCCTTCAACGACCTCGCCGCGCCGGCCCTCGCGGTCGAGCCGATCCTCGAGGACGACGTCGCCGACGTGCGCGCCGCCACCGGGCGCACCGTGCACGTGAGCGGCAGCGGCAGCACGCTCTACGTCCTCTGCAACGGCCGCCTCGAGGCGGACCTGCTCGCGGAGCAGGTGCGCTCGCGCAGCGGGCTTCCCGCCGTCGCCGCGTCGGTTCGCGGACTCTGAGCGCCCCCCGCGCCGCGCGCGCCCGCCGCGTGCCGCCCCGCGCGCCGGGGCTACCATCACCGACCCCCCGCGGCCGGCCACGGCCGCGCCCCCCGGCCGCAAGGAACCCCCGTGCCCACCGAGACCCCCATGCGCCACGCGCCCGCGTCGAACTTCGTCCCCGCCTCGCTCGACGCGGCGAAGTGGGACGTGCTCGAGCCGTACTACCGGCAGCTCCTCGGCCGCACGATCCACGACGCCGGCTCGCTGGAGCGCCTGCTGCTCGACCGCAGCGAGCTCGACGCCGCCGCGGAGGAGGCCTCCGCGAACCTCTACATCGAGATGACGCGCCGCACCGACGACGAGCTCGCGCGCAAGCGCTTCCTCGAGTTCGTCGAGCAGGTCGAGCCGCAGCTCAAGAAGGCGGGCTTCGAGCTCGACCGCAAGATCGTCGAGTGCCCCTTCGCGCAGCAGCTCGACCAGGCCCGCTACGGCGTCCTGCTGCGGGGGCTGCGCCGGTCGGTCGAGCTGTTCCGCGACGCGAACATCCCGCTCGAGACCGACGTCACCAAGCTCGACCAGCAGTACAGCGAGATCAGCGGCGCGATGACCGTCCAGTTCGACGGCGAGGAGCGCACGCTGCCGCAGATGGCGAAGTACCTCGAGGAGACCGACCGCGCGCGGCGCCAGGCGAGCTGGGAGGCAGTCTCGGCCCGGCGCCTGCAGGACGCCGCCCGGATCGACGACATCTTCGACCGCATGCTCGCGCTGCGCCACTCGATCGCGCTCAACGCGGGCTTCGAGAACTTCCGCGACTTCCAGCACGCGCGCATGCAGCGCTTCGACTACACGCCCGCCGACTGCGAGCGCTTCCATCGCGCGGCCGAGCAGGTCTGCGTGCCCGTGATGCGCCGCCTGAACGCCGAGCGCGCGAGGTCCATGGGCGTCGGGCGCCTGCGCCCGTGGGACCTGAAGGTCGACCTGAAGGGACGCGCGCCGCTCAAGCCGTTCGACGGCGCCGACCAGCTCGTGGAGCGCACCAGCGCCGCGTTCCACGACATGGACGCCGGCCTCGGGAACATGTTCGACAGCATGCGCCAGGGAGACTGCCTGGACCTCGAGAGCCGCAAGGGCAAGGCGCCGGGCGGGTACCAGTACCAGCGCCAGCGCAGCCGCACGCCCTTCATCTTCATGAACGCGGCCGGCCTGCACCGCGACGTGATCACCATGGTGCACGAGGCCGGCCACGCGTTCCACAGCCTGCTGTGCGCGCACGACCCGCTGGTGGCCTACCGCGGCAGCCCCATGGAGTTCGCCGAGGTGGCGAGCATGAGCATGGAGCTCCTGACCTACCCGCAGCTCGGGCGCTTCTACTCCGCCGCCGACGCCGACCGCGCGCGCCGCGACCACCTCGAGTCGATCTGCACCATGCTCCCGTGGATCGCGACCATCGACGCCTTCCAGCAGTGGATGTACACGAACCCGTCCCACACCCGCGAGGAGCGCGCGCAGTGCTGGACGCAGCTGAACGCGCGCTTCGGCGCCGACGTCGACTGGAGCGGCCACGAGGACGCGCTGCGCTCGATGTGGCACCGCCAGCTGCACGTCTTCGGGCTGCCCTTCTACTACATCGAGTACGGCATCGCGCAGCTCGGCGCCCTCCAGATGTGGGTGCAGGCCCGCAAGGACCCCGCGAAGGCGCTGGCCAACTACAAGCGAGGCCTCTCGCTCGGCGCGAGCAAGCCGCTGCCAGAGCTTTTCGCCGCGGCCGGACTCGAGTTCGGCTTCGGTCCCGAGACCATGGGACGGCTCATGGACGAGGTCGCGAACGACCTCGCCCGACTGCCCGCCTGACCGCCCCGGAACCCGCCCCGCACGCCCGCCCCCGACCCACCCCACGAATCCCATGAAAGAAGTCCTCGTCCTCGGCGCCGGCAAGATCGGCCGCATGGTCGCAAGCCTCCTCCAGTGCAGCGGCGACTACCGCGTCACCGTGATGGACTCCCACGACGGCTCGCTGCGCGAGACCATGGCGCTGGCCCCCGGCGCGAGGTCGATGGGCGGCCGCTTCGACGACCAGGGCGCCGTCGACCGCGCGCTCGAGGGCCAGTGGGCGGTCGTCAGCTGCGCACCGTTCTTCTGCAACCCCCTGATCGCCGAGCGCGCGAAGGCGAAGGGCGTCCACTACCTCGACCTCACCGAGGACGTCGCCGTCACCCGGAAGGTGCTCGAGCTCGCGAAGGGCGCCAAGACGGCCTTCATCCCCCAGTGCGGCCTCGCGCCGGGGTTCATCACCATCGCGGCGAACCACGTGATCCACGGCATGTCCGCGCTGCACGAGGTGAAGATGCGCGTGGGCGCGCTGCCGGAGTTCCCGTCGAACGCGCTCAAGTACAACCTCACGTGGTCGACCGACGGGCTCATCAACGAGTACATCCAGCCGTGCGAGGCGGTGATCGACGGCAAGGTGACCGAGGTGCCGGCGCTCGAGGGCCTCGAGCACATGACGATCGACGGCATCGAGTTCGAGGCGTTCAACACGTCGGGCGG
>CAYSFS010000103.1:0-9095 GCA_964430235.1 uncultured Chitinophaga sp.
GCACGGTGATCTCACCGCAGGTGCTGCACGGCGGCGCGTCGCCCATGAGCTGCGCGTTGGACTGGTTCAGCGCGCTGGTCGACCCGTGCACCTCGGTGACGGTGACCACCTGCTTGACCTCCATCCGCGACGCAGCCCCATCCGAACCGTCGATGATCGACGCGGCCACAACGTCCGTCACGGACCGGCCGTGCAGGATCGACGCCGCGTCGTCCCTCGCCCGGGCGTCGGCGCGAGCGCGATCCGCCGCCGACGGAGCGCCCGTCGACGCGGCGTGCGTGTGTCCTGCGTTCCGTTCGGGCCATGCTGCCTCCTTGCCGTTGGCGGATGCGTGGGCGGAGGCGCTTCCTGCGCCTGCCGTGCCGGCGTCGCCGGCCGTGAGTTCCGCGGGCCTCGAGCGCTTCGGGGCGTTCTGCTCCCGGAAGCCGTCGATGAACTGCATTCCCAGCCAGCGGAAGATGTAGTCGACCAGGCTCTTCGCGAAGGGGATGTCCTGGTTGGTGGTCATCCCCATCGGCTCGAAGCGCTGGTGCGCGAACTTGTTGACGATGCTCTCGACGGGCACGCCGTACTGGAACGCCAGGCTCACCGCGGTGCCCAGCGAGTCCATGAGGCCGCCGATCGTCGAGCCCTCCTTCGCCATCGTGATGAAGAGCTCGCCGGGCTTGCCGTCCTCGTAGAGGCCGACGATGAGGTAGCCCTCGTGGCCCGCCACGTTGAACTTGTGCGTGATGGACTCGCGGGTGTCGGGCAGCCGCCGGCGCATCGGGCGCTCGACGACGCGCTCGACCACGCGCTCGACCTCGACGACGCGCTCGACCTCGACGACGCGGGTCTCGACCACCTTCTCGGCGGCCTCGGCCTTCGCCTCCTTCGAGTCGTCGTCGGAGGAGTCGGACTTGGTGTTGAGCGGCTGGCTCAGCTTGCAGCCGTCGCGGTAGAGCGCGTTGGCCTTGAGGCCGAGCTCCCAGCTCAGGCGGTAGCAGCTGCCGATGTCCTCGACCGACGCCTCGTTGGGGAGGTTGATGGTCTTGCTGATGGCGCCCGAGATGAAGGGCTGCGCGGCGGCCATCATGCGGATGTGGCCCTCGGGGGCGATGAAGCGCGTGCCGAGCTTGCCGCAGCGGTTCGCGCAGTCGAACACCGCCAGGTGCCGCTCCTTGAGGTGCGGGGCGCCCTCGACGGTCTGCGTGCCGCAGATCCGCAGGTTGAGGGCCTCGATCTGCCGCCGGTTGAGTCCCAGCGCCCGAAGGCCGTTGAACTTCTGGTCGGCGCGCGCCGCCGCGGGGTCGATGCCGAGCGACGTGAGGATGCGCTCGGGCATGCTCCACGCGCTGAAGGCGAACGGCAGCTCGAACGCCGTGGGCAGCGAGTTCTCGATCGCGACGACCTCGTCGCCGGTGTAGCCGGCCTCGACCAGGAAGTCGCGGAAGAGCGTGCCGTGCGCGGGGAACGAGCCGTCCTCGGCGGGCATGGGCGTCTCGAGGCTGAGCGTGCCCATGACGTGCGTGAGGATCTCGTCGACCTGCGTCGCCGAGTAGCCGAGCGCGCTGAGCGCCGGGCGCAGCGACTGGTTGGCGATCTTGAAGTAGCCGCCGCCGGCGAGCTTCTTGAACTTCGTCAGCGCGAAGTCGGGCTCGACGCCGGTGGTGTCGCAGTCCATGAGCAGGCCGATCGTGCCCGTGGGCGCGATGACGGTGACCTGCGCGTTGCGGAAGCCGTGCTTCCTGCCGAAGGCGAGGGCGTCGTCCCACGCGGCGACCGCGCGCTCGAGCATCTCGGGCGAGTTGGCGATGTTCACCTGGCCGGTCGCGAAGACCGAGTGGTCGATCGGGACCGGCGCGATGCGCAGGTCCTCGTACTCGCCGCCGTCGCGCGCCACGCCCATCGCCGCGCGGCGGTGGTTGCGGACCACGCGGAGCATGTGCTCCTTGTTGGCCTTGTAGCCCTCGAACGGCCCGTGCTCGGCCGCGAGCACGGCGCTCGCGGCGTAGCTGCGGCCCGTGAGGATCGAGGTGAGCGCGCCGCACACCGCGCGGCCCGCCTCGCTGTCGTAGGGGATGCCCGCCTGCATGAGCATGGCGCCGAGGTTGGCGTAGCCCAGGCCCAGCGTGCGGTACTTCCAGCTGAGCTCGGCGATCTCGCGCGACGGGAAGCTGGCCATCAGCACGCTGACCTCGAGCACGACCGTCCACAGGCTGATCGCGTGCTCGTAGCCCTCGAGGTCGAAGGTCCGCGCCTCCGGGTCGTAGAACTTGAGCAGGTTGATCGACGCCAGGTTGCACGCCGTGTTGTCCAGGAACATGTACTCGCTGCACGGGTTGCTGGCGTTGATGCGCCCGCCCTCCGGGCAGGTGTGCCACGCGTTGATGGTGCTGTCGTACTGGACGCCGGGGTCGGCGCAGTGCCACGCCGCCTCGTTGATCTGCGCCCACAGGTCGGTGGCCTTGATGGTCTTGGCGACCTTGCCGTCGGTGCGGCGGGTCAGCTGCCACTCGCCGTCCTGGGCGACCGCGTCCATGAACTCGTCGGAGAGGCGCACCGAGTTGTTCGAGTTCTGCCCGCTGACGGTGTAGTACGCCTCGCCGTTGAAGTCGTAGTCGAGCTTGAGGCCCAGGCGCTCGGCGATGGCCTTCTGGTTCGGCGCGAGGTGCTTCATGCCCTCGACCAGCGCCGCGACCTTCAGCTCCTCGCGCACCTTCCAGTTGACGAACGCCTCGATGTCCGGGTGGTCGACGTCCAGGCAGACCATCTTGGCCGCGCGACGCGTGGTCCCGCCCGACTTGATGGCGCCCGCCGCGCGGTCGCCGATCTTGAGGAAGCTCATGAGGCCCGAGCTGCGGCCGCCGCCCGAGAGCTTCTCGTTCTCGCCGCGGAGGTTCGAGAAGTTGGTGCCGGTGCCGGAGCCGTACTTGAAGAGGCGCGCCTCGCGCGTCCACAGGTCCATGATGCCGCCCTCGCCGACGAGGTCGTCGCGGACGCCCTGGATGAAGCACGCGTGCGGCTGCGGGTGCGTGTACGCGTCCTTCGCGAGCGACACCTTGCCGGTCTTGTGGTCGGCGACCCAGTGGCCCTGCGCGGGGCCGCTGATGCCGTAGGCGTAGTTGAGGCCGGTGTTGAACCACTGCGGGCTGTTCGGCGCCGCCATCTGGTGCAGCAGCATGTACGCCATCTCGTCGTAGAACGCGTCCGCGTCCTTGCGCGAGGTGAAGTAGCCGAACTTCTCGCCCCAGTGGCGCCAGCAGCCGGCGAGGCGGTGCACCACCTGGCGCACGCTGCGCTCGGGGCCGAGCACGGGCTTGCCGTCGGCGCCCTTCAGCGGGCGGCCGTCCTTGTCGAGCTGCGGCACGCCGGCCTTGCGGAAGTACTTGCTCACCACGATGTCGGTGGCGAGCTGGCTCCACGTGGACGGGATCTGCGCGTCCTGCATCTCGAAGACGGTGCTGCCGTCGGAGTTCGAGATGCGGCTCGAGCGGGTGGCCCACTCGACGGTCCCGTAGACGTCCTTGCCTGCGGTGGTGAAGCGGCGTGCGATCTTCATTGCGGTGTCCTTGCCTTCCTAGCGTGTCGTTCGTGCGTCGCACATGCCCGTGCGGCGCGGTTTCGGGAGAATGCGTGCGGGGTCGATGCGACGGCGCGGCGCGGCGAGCGCGACGGCCGTCCCTGGGTCCGTGTCAGTCGCGGTTCGGGGTGCCTTCGGAGAAGGGGAGGCCGTCGACGCGGGGGAGCGTCAGGCCGGCCTGGTCCTGGTACTTGCCGCCCTTGTCCGCGTAGCTGACGGCGCACTCCCGCTCGGCGCGCAGGAAGATCATCTGCGCGATGCCTTCGTTGGCGTAGATCTTGGCGGGAAGGGGGGTGGTGTTGCTGATCTCGATGGTCACCTTGCCGCGCCACTCGGGCTCGAGCGGGGTGACGTTGACGATGATGCCGCAGCGGGCGTAGGTGCTCTTGCCCACGCAGATGGCCAGCACGTCGCGCGGCACGTCGATCGTCTCGACGGTCTCGGCCAGCGCGAAGGAGTTCGGCGGGATCACGATGTGGTCGCGGCCGGTCTCGGCGGTGTCGATGGTGATGAAGAGGTCGTTCGAGAACGCCTTGGGGTCGACGATGGCGGTGCCGCCGCTCGTGGCGTTCGTGAAGATCTTGAAGCGGGTGCCGACGCGGACGTCGTAGCCGTAGCTCGACACGCCGAAGGAGACGGATCCGGGCCGCTTCGCGTTGTCCGCGAAGGGAACGATCCGCACCGACTCGCGGATCTGCGTGTCACAGAGAATGCTCATGGCCCGACCCCTTGAACCGGCCATCCTGGCCAGACGAGTGCTTCGTTGAACCGAACCGCCGACACCACCTCACGAGACGCTTCAGGGACCGCATGTTGATGCCGATGTTCGGGTCATGTACGGTATGCCGCGAGGTCCCAAGCACCACCAACCCTTGGGGCCGGAGCTCATGGTACCCCTACCTGTAGTGGGTGCAACCCCGGAGGTTGCCGTTTTTATCGACTTTCGAACCATCGTGCGCAAGTGCGTTCGGCGCATGGGGTTAGTGCGTTCTGAACGGAGTCGGCTCCCCGCTTCGCGATGTGGACAGCGTGTCGGAGGCTGTCTCTAGACTCGGGCGCCCGACCCACCGGAGCCGCACCGCGGCGCGCTCGCGCCGATCATGCACGGACGCATGCTGTTTCCCGAAGAAATCCCCGAAGAACCGCGCGCGACGCCCGAGTTCCCCACGCGTGAGTCGCTGCTCGAGGGCCTCACCGAGGACCAACGCGCCGCCGTGCTGCACATGGACGGACCGCTCCTGGTCCTCGCGGGTCCCGGTTCCGGCAAGACGCGCGTGATCACGCGCCGCATCGCGCACCTGGTGGCGTGCGGCGTGCCGGCGTGGAACATCCTCGCGCTGACGTTCACCAACAAGGCCGCGGGCGAGATGAAGCACCGCGTCGAGTCGATGCTCCCCGAGGGCGCGGTCGGGCGGCGCGGGCTCGTGGTGAGCACGTTCCACGCGTTCTGCGCGATGTTCCTGCGCCGCAACGCGCTCGAGTGCGGCGTCGACCCCGACTTCGCGATCTACGACGCCGACGACCAGAAGCGCGCGATGAAGGCCGCGATGGCGGAGGCCGGGCTCGACGACCGGAACTTCCAGCCCTCCGCGGTGCTCTCGAAGGTGAGCGCGGCGAAGAACCAGCTGCTCGACGCCGAGGGCTTCCGCATGCAGGCGTCCGACTACACGGCCCGCCAGGTCGCGAAGGCGTACGAGGCGTACGAGGCGATCCTGCGCCGCGTGAAGGCGCTCGACTTCGACGACCTCCTCATGCGGACCGCCTCGGCGCTCGGCGCCGACGAGGGACTCCGCGCGCGCACGGCCGACCGCTACCGCCACGTGCTGATCGACGAGTACCAGGACACGAACCGCGCGCAGTTCACGATCGCGCGGCACGTCGCCGGCGCGCACCGGAACATCTGCGTCGTCGGCGACCCCGACCAGTCCATCTACCGCTGGCGCGGCGCGGACATCCGCAACATCCTCGAGTTCGAGGAGACCTTCGCGGGCGCGCGCACCGTGGCGCTCGGCGAGAACTTCCGCTCGACCTCCCACGTGGTGGGCGCGGCCGACGGGCTCATCCGGCACAACAAGCGCCGCAAGGCGAAGCCGCTCTACACGAACCGCGGCGAGGGCGAGCGCGTGCGGGTGGCGCGCGCCGCCGACGAGCACGCCGAGGCGACGCTCGTGGCCGAGGCGATCGAGGCGGCGCAGCGCGAGGGCATCCCGTTCCGCGAGATGGCCGTGCTCTACCGGATGAACGCGCTGAGCCGCGTCGTCGAGGACGCGCTGCGGCGGCGCAGCGTCCCGTACCGCGTCGTGCGCGGCACGGCGTTCTACGACCGCAAGGAGGTCAAGGACCTCCTCGCCTACATGCGTCTCGCGGCGAACCCCGCCGACGACGTGGCGTGCGCGCGCATCGTGAACGTGCCGGCGCGCGGGATCGGCGAGTCGTCGCTGGTGCGCGTGGAGCGCACGGCCGCGCAGCGCTCGATGCCGCTCCTGGGCGCGCTGCGGCTGGCGCGCGAGGCCGGCGTCGCCGACCGCACGGCGCGCAAGGTCGACGACTTCTGCGACATGGTGTCGCGGTGGCGCGGGCTGCTCGAGTCCGGCGCGCCCGACGCGCTGGCGGCGTTCGCCGAGATGGTGCTCGACGAGAGCGGGCTGCGCGAGTTCGCCGACGGCACCGACGGCGACGAGCTCGACCAGCGCAGGCTGAACCTGGACGAGGTGGTGAACGCGGCCGGAGACTTCGAGCTGCCGGAGGACCCCGCGGGCGCGCCGCCCACGCTGCTGCGCGCGCTGCAGGGGTTCCTGCAGTCCGTGGCGCTGGTGGCCGACTCGGACGCGTTCGATCCCGAGGCGGGCGCCGTCACGCTGATGACGCTGCACGCCGCCAAGGGCCTGGAGTTCGACCTCGTCGCGATGGTCGGCTGCGAGGAGGGCCTGCTCCCGCACGCGCGTTCGCGCGAGGGCACCGACGACGTCGAGGAGGAGCGCAGGCTCTGCTTCGTGGGCATGACCCGCGCGCGCAGGCGGCTCTGGATGACCCACGCCGCGAACCGCACGGTGCGCGGCATGCGCATGGGGGCGATGGAGAGCGGGTTCCTGCGCGAGATCCCCGAGGAGCACGTCGAGCGCACGGGCGTCACGCGCTCGTGGCTCGAGGGAGGCGACGACGGATCCGGCGACGCCGGCGGCGGGGGCGACGACGCGGTCGACGCGCCCTGGGCGGACGAGTTCGAGCCCGCGTGTCCGAAGGGCCTCGGCGCGCAGTTCCCGGTGGGATGCCAGGTGCGGCACGCGCTCTTCGGCGTCGGCACGGTGCAGGCGATCCTGCCCCGCGGCAGCGTCACGAGCGTGCGGGTCGCGTTCCGGACGGTCGGCGTGAAGACGCTGGTGCTCGAGTACGCGAAGCTGCAGCGGGCTTGAGCCCTCGACCGGGGAGGGAGCGGCCGGGTCACGGGCCCTCCGCGTGATTTCCCCGGGGTTTTTGGGGGGCGCCGAGGCCGATGATGGATCCGCCGCCGGGATTGCGTTCCTCGGGGTGTGGTTCATCCCGAGTCCCGTGCTCTTCCGTCGGTCGTCGTGTCGGTCGTGGTCGTCGCCGCGGCCGTGACCGGTGCCCGTGCGGCCGTGGTCGGCATCGACGTCTCCGCGATCCGCGGGATCAACGGCGGCATCGCCAGCGGCACCAGGACGCTCATCGCCGACTGGCCCGCCGCCGGCGCGGGGATGCTCTGGATCTCGAACAGGTTCGGCGGCTTCGAGACGGGGCTCGGCGGCTTCGGTGGCCTGGAGTTCGCGATCGGGAACCCGGTGGCATACGCGAATCCTCGGAACTTCTCGCCGGCATCGCCGATCGACGCGACGGCGACCTGGGCCGCGGGGACGGACTTCTCGGCGTTCCAGCAAGGCGGTTCGCTCTCCTCCGATTTCGACGCGGGGAGTTACATGGGCTTCCGGTTCGGGTCCGGATCGACCTGGCGCTACGGGTACGTCGAGGTCGTCTGGTCGTTCGCGACCCGGGTGTTCTCCATTCGCTCCGCGGCATTCGAGTCCTCGGCCAACGCGACGATCCTCGCCGGTGCCTCCCCGGTGCCCGCCCCCGGCGCGATCGCGCTCCTCGGCTTGGCGGGGCTCGCCGGTCGCCGACGAGTCAGGTGACCGCCTTGCCCGGGCCCCGCCGCGGCCTCGGGGCCGACGGCGACCTCGGCGCTCGGCTCGCTCCGTCCGTGGCCCCGCCCTCGAGCGTCCCCGCCTTCGCGAGGATCGGCGCGAGGTACCGCCCCGTGTGCGACGCCGGGTTGCGCGCGACGTCCTCAGGGGTGCCCGTCGCGACCACCGTGCCGCCGCGCTCGCCGCCCTCGGGGCCGAGATCCACGATCCAGTCGGCGCACTTGACGACGTCGAGGCTGTGCTCGATCACGACCAGCGTGTGGCCGGCGTCGGCCAGGCGCTGCAGCACCGACAGCAGCCGCTCGACGTCGGCGAAGTGCAGGCCCGTGGTCGGCTCGTCGAGCACGTAGAGGGTCTGCGCGCTCGAAGCGTTCCCGAGCTCGGTCGCGAGCTTCACGCGCTGCGCCTCGCCGCCCGAGAGCGTGGTGCTCGACTGCCCGAGCTGCATGTAGCCGAGGCCCACGTCGCGCAGGCACTCGAGCATGCCGCGCACGCGCGGGTGCGCGTCGAAGTGCGCCACGGCGTCCTCGACCGTCATGTCGAGCACCTCGGCGATCGACTTGCCCTTGAACCGGACGTCGAGCGTCTCGCGGTTGTAGCGGCTGCCCTTGCACGCCTCGCACGCGACGAAGACGTCGGGAAGGAAGTGCATCTCGATCTTCACCGTGCCCTGGCCCTGGCACGCCTCGCAGCGGCCGCCCTTGACGTTGAAGCTGAAGCGTCCCGGCTCGTAGCCGCGGATCTTCGCCTCGGGCACCTTGGCGAAGTGCTTGCGGATCTCGTCGAAGATGCCCGTGTACGTGGCGGGGTTCGAGCGGGGCGTGCGGCCGATGGGGCTCTGGTCGACCTCGACCACGCGCTCGATGCCGGTGAGCCCGTTGACGCGCGCGTGCGCGCCCGGCACCGTCTTCGATCCGTGCACGTGCTTCTGCGCGGCCTTCAGCAGGATGTCGGTGACGAGCGTGCTCTTGCCGCTGCCCGAGACCCCCGTGACGCACACGAGCCCGCCGAGGGGGAACGCGACGTCGACGTCCTTCAGGTTGTTCTCGCGCGCGCCCTTCACGGTCACCGCGCGGTCGGCGCGCAGCGGCCGTCGCCTCGGCGGCACGGCGATGGAGCGGCGCCCCGAGAGGTACGCACCCGTGACGCTCGCCGGGTTCGCGGTCACCTCGGCCACCGTCCCCTGCGCCACGATGCGCCCGCCGTGGCGGCCGGGGCCCGGTCCCACGTCCACGAGGTGGTCGGCGGCGCGGATCGCGTCCTCGTCATGCTCGACGACGAGCACGGTGTTGCCGATGTCGGCGAGCCGGCGCAGCGTCGCGAGCAGCCGGTAGTTGTCGCGCTGGTGCAGGCCGATCGTCGGCTCGTCGAGC
>CAYSFS010000104.1:0-9077 GCA_964430235.1 uncultured Chitinophaga sp.
GTGTAACGCATGGCGGCCGGCGGGTCGCCCTCGATCGAGCCGAAGTTGCCCTGCTTGTCGACGAGCAGCGCGCGGGTCTTCCATGCCTGGCCCATGTTCACGAGCGTCGGGTAGATGACGCTCTCGCCGTGGGGGTGGTAGTTGCCGCTGGTGTCGCCGCAGATCTTCGCGCACTTGATCTGCTTGCGCCCCGGGGTCAGGTTGAGGTCGTGCATCGCCACCAGGATGCGCCGCTGCGAGGGCTTGAGGCCGTCACGGACGTCGGGCAGGGCCCGGTCCATGATGGTGCTCATCGCGTAGGTCAGGTAGCTGTCGTGCAGCTCGCGCTCGATGTCGATGTCGACGAGGCGATCGACCGGCGGGGCGGTGGGTTCGGGGGTCTCTGCCATGCGGGTTTCCGAGTCCGAAATTGTACCCGTCGCGGGCGGTTCCCGATGCCGCGTGCGCGGAATTCCCTGTGCGCGGACGGCCGTGGAATCAGGCCCGTTCGAGCAGCACGAGCCACTCGACGTTGCCGGGCACGCCGGCCTTCCGACTGGTCTTCCCGCCGACGAGCGGGCTCCGCTCGCTTCCCGCCACGCGCGCGCCCAGCGCGGGCATCTCCGCCTCGACGCGCGCCACCACGCCGGGCACGCGTTCGTGCGGCAGGAAGCCGCGGTCGAGCCACGCCTTCTCGTCGTCGCGCAGCTCGTAGTGCGGCTTCACGAGCGTCACGACCCGCCCGCCCGGCGCCAGCCACCGCAGCGCCGCGGGAACCGCGAGCCGCTGCGGCGTCCACGCGAGGTCGACGACGACGAGGTCGACGCCCCCGGACGGCGGGTCGGCGTGGAGCGCGTTCGTCCGCTCGCGCACCTCGACGCGCGGGTCCTGCCTGAGCTTCCACGCGAGCGCGCCGTAGCCCGTGTCGACGGCCGTCACGCGTGCCGCGCCGCGCTGCAGCAGGCAATCGGTGAATCCGCCGACGTTGCAGCCGAAGTCGGCGCACCGGAGCCCCTCGACGCCCACGCCGAACGCCTCCATCGCGTGCTCGAGCTTGGCCCCGGCCCGCGAGACGAAGCGCTCCTCGGGCGGACGCGGGTCCGGAACCGCCACGTCAGCCCTTCACGCCCACGATCGCGATGCCGGCGCGGTCGGCCGCGGCGATCACCGCGGGACGGTCGACCAGGATCACCCGGCCCACGCCCACCGCGACGCACCCGGCGCCCGCGGCACGCAGGCCCTCGATGGTCTGCACGCCGATCGTCGGCACGTCGGCGCGCATGTCGTGGCCGGGGCGCGCGGTCTTCAGGAGCGTCCACCCGCGCGCGCGGCAGAGCTCGCCGCTGCGGCGGATCATCGCGTCGGTGCCCTCGACGGCCTCCACCGCGATCACGTCGCGCTCGCGCACGCTGATGGCCTGGCCGATGTCGAGCCCGCCGACCTTCTCGAGGAGCGGCCACCCGAAGGCGATGTCGGCGAGCGCGCGGGCATCCGGCTGCACGCGGCCCATCGGGCCCTCGGTCGCGAGGTGTTCGGGGATGTAGCGGGTGCTGTCGATGAGGACCACGCCCTCCGTGGCCAGGTCGTCGGCCACCGTCCGGAGCAGCGTAGCGCTGCGGCGATCGTGGCGGAGCTTCCGGAACCACAGGTTCGCGGTGCGCCAGTCGGGCAGGTCGCGCAGCGCGCGCAGCGCCATCCACGGGTCGTGCATGCGCTTCTTGCTCACCCGGCCGACCATGGTGACCTCGGTCACGCCGGCGCGGCGGAACAGGCGGATCCAGCGGCCGAGCTGCAGCACGCCGGCCTCGCGGAACCAGTCGCACTCGTCGCGCAGCGCGGGCTCGAACTGGCCGCGCAGCCCCACGCAGTGGACCTCGCGCCCCGCGGCGCGCATGCCCCGCGCCACGAGGAAGGGAAGCGTCCCCTGGCCGGCGATGATCCCCGCGCGCGCGGTCATCCGCGGTCGTTCCCCGCGTGCATGGGAAGGAAGTGCGCCGGGTCGTGCGGGGCGGGCTCGTGCGCCACGAGCGCCTCGATCGCCCCGTGGCCCGTGTCGACGACCTTCAGCACGCCGCGGATCGCCGGCCGCACGAACCGATGCTCGATGCCGTGCTCGATCATCGCGACGAGGGGGTCGTAGTAGCGGTCGTGGTTGACGATGGCGATGGGCTTCGCGTGGTCGCCGAGCTGGCGCGCGACCAGGACCTCGAAGAACTCCTCGTAGGTGCCGAGCCCGCCCGGCAGCACGATGTAGCCGTCCGCGCGGTCCATGAGCAGCCGTCGCCGCTGCTGCATGGTGTCGACCACGACGAGCTCGTCGCAGCCGGTCCACCCCTGCTCGAGCGCGAGGAGCTTTCGCGTGATGATGCCGGTGACGTGCGCGCCGCCGGCCTTCGCGGCGCGCGCGCACTCGCCCATGAGGCCGATGGAGCCGCCCCCGTAGACGAGCCCGATGCCGCGCGCCGCGAGCGCGGAGCCGAGGTCGCGCGCCCCTTCGGCGAAGTGGGGCTCGAGCGCGCCGCTCGAGGAACAGTAGACGGTGACGGAACGCATGCGCGCAGTATCCACGATCGCGCGCGGGCGCGGCTAACCTCACCGCATGGACGCCGACGGCGCATCCCATGGGCTCTCCGCCGCCGCGACGGCGGTCGTCGCCGCGGGCGCCGTCGCCTGGGCCGCGTCGGCCGTCGCGACGCGGGCGCTGGTCTCGCTCGGCCACCGGGCCGGGGCGCTCGATTCCGCCGGCGCCGCGGGCCACGCGAAGGAGCTTCGGCGCGTGCCGAACGTGGGGGGCATCGCCGTCGCCGCCACCGTGCTCGCGGCGCTGGCCGCGGTGCTCGTCGCCCACCTCGCGCTCGGCGCGGACCGGCTGGCGGAGTTCGCGGCGGCGCGAGGCGCCCCGGCGCTCGCCGAGAGCGCCCGGCAACTGCCCGCGCACGCCGCCGCGGCGGGATGGATGTTCGCGTGCGTGCTCGCGTTGCACGTGCTCGGCCTCGTCGATGACCGGCGCGCGCTGGGGGCGTGGCCCAAGCTCGCGGTGCAGCTGGCCGTCGCGTTGGCCGCGTGCGGGCCCGGCGGGTTCCGCGCGCTCACGCTGCTCGACGCGCACGTCGGCGGGCCCTGGCTCTCGGTGGCCGTGAGCGTCGCGTTCGTCGTCCTGATGACGAACGCGATGAACTTCCTCGACAACATGGACGGGCTGGCGGGAGGGGTCGGCGCGATCGCCGCCGCGGCGCTCGCGGTGGCCGCGTGCATCGCGCGTCAGTGGGCCACGGCCGGCCTGCTCGCGGTGCTCGCGGGCGCGGTGCTCGGATTCCTCGCGTTCAACTTCCCGTGGCGCGCGGGGCGGCAGGCCCGGATCTTCATGGGCGACGGCGGGTCGCTTCCGCTGGGGTTCCTGCTCGCGGTGCTCGCCATGCAGATCACCTTCACCGCGCCCGGGGAGCCCGGCTACGCGCTCGGGACGCGCTGGTACGGCGTGCTCGCGCCGCTGGTGGTCCTGGCGGTGCCCCTCTACGACTCGTTCACGGTGAGCGTGCTGCGCATGGCGCAGGGGCGCAGCCCGATGGTCGGCGACCAGCAGCACTTCTCGCACCGGCTCGTGATGCGCGGCCTCACGCGCCGGGGCGCGGTGCTCCTGATCTCGGCGCTCTCCGCCGCGTGCGGCGTGTCGGGGCTGCTCCTCGGGACCGCGGCCCCGTGGCAGGCGTCGCTGATCGGCGTGCAGGTGGGGGTCATCCTCGCGACGCTCGCCGCGCTCGAGCGGCCGATGCTTCGCGCGATGGCGGGGGAGCGAGGGTGACGCCGGCCGCGCGCCTCGAGCGGCGCGTCGCGGCTGCTGCCGTCGTCGGCATCGCCGCGATCGCGTCCTTCCAGGCGCTGGTCGCGCACCCTGCCATGCTGTGGTTCGACGTCGACCCGGCGTCCGACCCGTTCCCGTTCGCGGGCATCGCGCCCTCGACCGGCATGGCCCTCGACGCGGCGGCGCTCGCGCTCGCGGCCGTCGCGCTCCGGTGCGCGCGCCGCGGCATCGACCGAGCCGGCCGGCGGGTCGCGTTCCTCGCGGGCGCGGGGGCCGTGGTCGCGTTCATGCACGCGGCCTCGGACGCCGAGCAATGCTGGCGCGCCATGCAGTGGGTGGCGGCGATCGTCGGCGGGACGTCCGTCGCCGTCGTGCTTCGCGCGCTCGGGCCCGCCGACGGGCGCATCGCGCGGCGCGCGGCGATCGCGGTGCTCCTGGCCGCGGCGGTGCCCGTCGCGTGGCGGGGCACGCTGCAGGTGCTGGTCGAGCACCCGGCGACGGTGGCGCACTTCCAGGCGCACAAGGCCGAGTTCCTCGCCGCGCGCGGCTGGGCCGAGGGCTCGCCGCAGGCGCTCACCTACGAACGCCGCCTCGTGCAGCCCGAGGCGACGGCGTGGTTCGGCCTGTCGAACGTGGCGTCCAGCATGCTGGCGGCCGGCGCGGTCGCGTTCGCGGGCGCGGCCGTCGCGCTGCGGCGCGCCCGCCCCGCGGGAGCGGCGATGCTCGGGATCGTCGCGGTCGGGTGCGCGGCGCTGACGGCGGTGAACGGTTCCAAGGGCGCGCTCGCCGTGCTCGCGATCGGCGCATGCTTCGCGGCGTGGTGCGCCCTGCGCGCGCCGTCGGCGCCGGCGCGGACGCGCGCGGCGCTGGCGCTCCTGGCGCTGCCCCTGGTCGCGGTGGGCGTGCGCGCGGCCGTGGGGCTCGCCGTCGGCGAGCGGAGCCTGCTGTTCCGCGCGCACTACGCCGAGGGTGCGCTGCGGATGGTGCGCGAGTCGCCCGTGCTCGGCGAGGGGCCCGCCGGCTTCGGGCCCGCGTACCTGCGGCTGCGCCCGTGGGATTCGCCCGAGGAGGTGCAGAGCGCGCATGCCGCGTGGGCCGACTGGATCGCGTCGCTCGGCCTCGGCGGAGTCGCATGGATCGTCGCGTCCGTGGCGGTGGTCGCGTGGCTCGCGCGCGCGGCGTGCGATGGTCACGTGGCCGGCGACGGCATCGCCGGCACGGCCGCGGACGGCGACCGGCGCCCGGCCGCGCGCGCCGAGCCCGCCGCGCGCGCAAGGCTCGTCCCGGTCCTCCTCGCGCTCGTCGTCGGCGTCCTCGCGATCGTCCCCGAGGCCCCGTCGCTCGACGACCCGGCGCTGGCCGCGCGCGTGCTCGCGGCGCTGTTCGCCGCCGCGTGCGCGAGCGTCCTCGTGCGCGCGTTCGCGGCGCCCGGCCGCGCGCTCGCCGCGGGGCTCGCGGGGGCGGCGCTCGCGCTGGCCGTGCATTCGCAGGTCGAGATGACGCTCTGGTGGCCGGGCGCGCTCGCGTGGGTCGCGTGCCTGGTCGGCGCGGTCGCAGGCGGGGCGTGGCCCGCGGATGCGCGCGCCGCCGCGGCGGAGACGCCGGTCGATCGCCCGCATCCGCACTCGGTGTCCACCCGGGAGGCGCTCGCGCGCGCGTCGATTCGCGCGTTGGTCGCGGTGCATCTCGTGATGGCGGGCGTCGTGCTGGCGCTCGAGGTGCCCGGCGCGCGATCGTCGGAGGCGTTCGTGGCGCGCGCCGCCGAGCCCCTCGCGGCGTTCGGGCGTGCCCGGCTCGGGATCGGACCCGCGCCGGGGCGCACGATCGCGGACGCCCGGTTCGAGGCCGCGGGCCTGATCGACCCGTCCGTGACCGACTTCGTGGGCAGCCTCCCGCGCACGCAGCGTTGGCTGGGCCGACCGGCCGTCCGTGCGGCGTCGCTCACGCAGTACGCCCTGGGCATCGCGGCGCTCGAGGCGCCGGAAGGGGACGACCTCCTGCTGCAGGGCCGCCTGAACGAGGTGCTCGGCATGCTCGAGGAGCGTGGGTCCGCGCCATGGCGCATGCATTGCGAGCCGGAGGCCGCCGCCGCGGGGCTGCTGGCCGAGGCCGCGCTCGCGCGCGCGCCGGCGGCGGGGGTCGAACGGTCGCTCGCCGCCTCGCAGGTGCGCAAGTGGGGATTGATGCAGGTCGAGCTCAACCCCCGGAGCGTGCGCGGCTGGATGCGCGCCGCCGAGGGCGCCGCGGCGCTCGGCGAGGCCGAGGACGCCGCGCGGTTCGCGGGCAACGCCCTCGGGGTCGACCTGACCTACGCCCTCGACCCGCTGCGCCGCATGGGCGAGGCCGACCGGGCCCGCATGCAGGAGATCATCGACGCCGCCTCGCCTGCGCGGCCCTGACCGCGTCGATCACCTGCTGCGCGGTGTACGCCTCGCTCTTGAGCGTCTCGGTGCCGTCCGCCGCGTAGACCACGAGCAGCGGAATCGTCACGCGCCCGAGCTCCGCGAGCTTCGCCGAGCCCGGCGCGTTCTTCCCCGTGATGTCGGCCTTCAGGAGCGCGACGCCCGGCTCGTTCAGCACCGCGCTCACCGCGTCGCTCTCGAGGATGGTCTTCTCGAAGGTCTTGCAGTTGATGCACCACTCGGCGGTGAAGTCGAGCACGGCGACGTCGCCGTCGCGCATCGCGCCCGCGAGCGCCTCGGCCGAGTAGGGCCTCCACGGAAGGCGCTCGTACGTCAGCACCGGCGGGATCGCTCCCGACACCGCCGCGATGAAGAGGCCCGCCGCGACGAAGGTCACGCGCCCCGCACCGGTCTTCGCGAGCCTCAGCGCCTTCCACACCGTCCAGAGGCCCGCCGCGACGCCGAGCAGCCCGATGAGCCACCAGTGGGCCTTGATCGGCTCGGTGCGGTAGCCGTTGATCCCGGCACCGATGAAGTAGACGGCCGCGGCCATCAGGAGGAGCCCCATCACCTGCTTGAGCACGTCGCTGGCGGGTCCGCTCTTCGGGAGCCTTCGCGCGAGCTGCGGGTACGCGCTCAGCACCAGGTACGGCGCCCCCATCCCGAGGCCGATGGTGAGGAACACGGCGATGATCGTGAACGGGCTCTTCGTGGTCACCGCCCATCCCGCGGCCGCGCCCATCAGCGGGGCGGTGCAGGGCGTCGAGAGCACCGCGGTCATCACCCCGAAGATCACTGAGCCGGAGACGGTCTCGTTCTTCGTCTCGACCGAGTAGACCCATTGCGGCAGGCCGATCGTGAAGAAGCCGGCCATGCCCGCGGCCATCACCGCGATGAACGCGCCCACCGTGATCGTGAACGCGGGGTACTGGAAGAGCTGGTTCGACTGCTCGAAGCCCTTCACCGAGCTGAGCAGCACGCCGAGCACGCCCCAGAAGCCGACCACGCCGGCCGTCATCGCGCAGCCGAGGAGGAACGTCCGCCGGCGCTCGCCGCCCGCGGCGCCCGCGAGCCCCATGATCTTGAGCGGCACCACCGGCAGCACGCACGGCGTGAAGTTGAGGATCGTGCCGCCGACGAACGCGAGCAGCAGCATGATCGGGAAGAAGGTGCCCGACTCGGGGTCGAGCTCGAAGTCCCACCCGAAGAGCGGCACGCGGATCGGCGCGGCGCGCGCCCCGGCCGGGCCGGTGCCCGCGTCCGACGCCCCGCCGAGCGCCGAGGGGTCGAAGCCGCCGAAGATCGCGGGGTCCGCCGCGGCGTCGCCGGCGTCCGCGCGCACGTCGAGCGCCAGCTTCACCGGGATGGTCGAGGGCGCCAGGCACGTGTCGGTGCACGCCTGCACGGTGACGTCGAACGCCAATTCCACGCGGCCCGACGCCGAGGCCGACACCTCGACCGGCACGTAGGCGATGGCCTTGCCCTCGTAGACGGCGAACCTCTGCGGGCCGTCCCCTTGGTCGAGCGTCACGCCGTGCGGCGCCGGCCACTGGATGCCCCCGGCGACGATGGCCGCGGCGGCGGGGGCGACGCCCGTCAGCGCGACCTCCGTGAAGATCGCGGCTTCGAACGCCACCATCCCCGCGGGAAGCGCCTTGGCCTGCGACTCCGAGGTCCACACGTGCCACTCGGGGGCGATGTCAAGGACGACCGCCACGGGGATCCGGTCGCCCGGGCGCACGGCGGGCCGCGGCGCCACCGCGGTGACCGATACTTTCGTGTCCGAACCTGCCTGGCCGCGGGCTGCCGTCGGGATCGCGAGGACGAGCGCCAGCAGGGCAAGGACGTGGGACAGGGCGGCGTGTCGCATGGCGTGCGGAAGCGTAACGGGGTCGTTGGCCGCCGGTTGCAGCTCATGCAGAATCGCGGGATTCCTGCTACAATCGTGTGTCCGTCCCGGATGTTCCGGGACCGTCCGTCTTGGACCGATGCCCCCTCGCGGGCCCCGGCCCTCCTGCACCTGCCGCCCATGATCGTCTTTGCGTCGATCCTGAACTCCGGCACCAGCCGCACGCCATGACGCCTTCACGCGTCAAGGCCTGTCCGCTGGCCGTCGGCGCCTCGCGCGCCGTCGTCGGTCGCAACGGTGGAGCCGCCCGCACGGAGGTCGCCCGCATGGGCTGACCGACGCGCACGAGGGTTCCTCGCTCGCCAGGACGGGCCGTGCGCACGGGCGCACGGCCCGCGCCCGTTTTCGCGGCCCACGCGGCCGCCGTCCGCAGTCACCACAACCCGCACCACATCCAGCCCGACACCGGAGCACCCCATGAACCGCGAGACCCTGCAGATCCTCGACTCCATCGCCCGCGACCGCAACATCGACCGCGAGCTCCTGATCCACGACCTGGAGCAGGCGATGGTGAGCGCCGCGCGCAAGCACTTCAACTCGCTCGACACCGAGGAGTTCGGGTGCCAGATCGACCGCCTGACCGGCGCGATCTCGCTGTGGCGCGAGGACGAGGACACCGGCGAGAAGCACCCGATCGACCTCAAGTCGCTCGGCCGCATCCCGGCGCAGACCGCGAAGCAGGTGATGATCCAGAAGTTCCGCGAGGACGAGCGCAACGCCCTCCTCGAGGAGTTCGGCAAGCGCCAGGGCGAGCTCGTCACCGGCACCTGCGCCCGCTACGAGGGCGGTGCGCTCATCGTCCAGATCGACCGCATCGAGGGCTTCATGCCCCGCAGCGAGCAGATCCCCGGCGAGCAGTTCCAGCCCGGCGACCGCGTCCGCTGCCTCATCCTCGACGTGCGCGACTCGATCAGCCAGGTGAAGATCGTGCTGAGCCGCGCGCACCCGGACTTCATCCGCAAGCTCTTCGAGGCCGAGGTGCCCG
>CAYSFS010000105.1:0-9072 GCA_964430235.1 uncultured Chitinophaga sp.
GCCGGCGATCGTGGCCGGCGTGGCGTGCGCGCGGGGGGTGGTGGTGGTGAGGTAGGGGGGGCGCCAGCAGGCTGGCAACGCAGGTTCTTCCCGGAGATACCCCGTTCGTGCTGCATTTTGAGAGTTCCGTGATGGGTTGGGCGCCTTGCTTGCGTTTCCAAGGTGGGGGCGGCGCCTGCGTGGGTGCCTCGGGGAGACGGGACTTCAACCGGGCCGGGGTGCCCAGGGGTGTCAAGATGCGTGCTTTCATCGCTTCCGTGGTGGCGCTTTCCTCTTGCGTGTCGCTTGCGAGCGCCGACGTGATTTCGCTCGACCTCAACGCGTTCGCGAATGGCTCGGCGGTCCAAGGCGGCGCGTACGACCAGACCGCCGGCGGCGGTCAGTGGTGGCTTCCGGACAACGCCGCCACCTCGGGCTTCTTCCGTTCGGGCGACGGCCGCACCGGCGGGACCGCGCTTGCGGTCGGCAATCGCGGCAACGGCAACGACGGCGTCATCACCAACATCCTCACGCCGCGCCTCGCGAACGCGGCGGGCTCGGAGGTCGGCGGCAACACCTATACGCAGTTCAACGCCGAGTACTGGGTCCGTTCCGTGCCGACCTCGACCAACACGGCGTTCCGGTTCCGCAGCGAGGTCTGGGGCGGCTGGGGCGGCAGCCCCGAGGCCGGGATCGACCGGACGACGTTCTTCGCCATGCAGTCGGCTGACGATGGATCGCTGCAGGCTTACACGTTCGGCGGAAACTCGGCGGGGGACAACCTCGACCGTGCGCAGGTTGCGTTGGGCTTGACGTGGGGTTCGTGGTACCGGGTGACCACGTCGATCAACTACTTCGACGGCGTGCTCAACGGCGGCGCCTTCGCCACCGTCACCACGCGCCTCTTCGGCGCCGACGGCACCCAGCTCGGCGCGAGCGTCCAGCGCACCTGGGGCACCATTTGGTCCGCGTCGCAGCCGCAGGTTGATCGGATGAGCTTCCACTCGCGCGGCGGTTTCGCCGGCGACAACGCCTACGTCGACGGAATCACGTACAGCACCTCGGTGATCCCGGCCCCGGGCGCCATCGCCGTGCTCGGGTTGGCCGGCCTGGCGAGCCGCCGGCGCCGCTGAGCCTGACGGGAGTCCACTCGCGTTTCATCCGCGCCCCCGATCCGCTTCGTGCGGGTCGGGGGCGCGGGCATTCATGGCCCCCTCACCTCAACCCCACGAACTCCGCGTCCGCGAGGTCGATTCCCGACCCGAGCACCCCGAGGTCCCAGTCCGACGTCGTCTCGACCAGCACCTGCGTGCTGCCGCCGGCGCTGATCGCGGCCTCGCCCTCGGCGCGCGCGCAGCCGACCGCGAGCACCATGTGCGGGTTGTCGCCGTCGAGGCAGTAGACGAGCGAGAGCGGCATCGCGGCGTCGACGCTCCTGATGAGCGACGCCAGCAGCAGCGCCTTCGAGTCGCAGTCGCCGCCCTCGAAGAGCGTGGCGACCGGGGTGCGCAGGCCGCAGCGCATCTTGCCGTCGCGGACCAGGTCGTCCTTCGCGCCCTTCACCGTGCGGTAGGGCACGGCGTTCTGCACGAAGCTGGCGAGCGCCTCGACGCGCTGGCGAGGGTTCACGGGCGCGCCCGCGCCCCAGTACGCGCGGATCACCGCGTACGCCACGTCCTGCACCGCGGGCACCGAGCGGTCGAGCACCCACTGGTGGTCGGGCATGATGCGGTCGGGCGTGCAGATGATGCCGTGCTGCGCGACCAGCTCGACCACCGCGGCCTCGACCGCCGCGCACCCGCCGTCGTCGGTCGTGCAGCGGATCGGCTCCATGGCGCACGCGGGGAAGCCGAAGTGCGCCTCGAGCTCCTCGCCGTACGCGCGGTCCACGGTGACGCGCACCTGGTAGTCCGCGGGCCGGCAGCCGGGGCGCAGGTACTTCGTGTCGCCCTCGCGGCGCGTGACGCACGCGGCGTCGTCGCTCCAGTCGGTGAACGGCATGAAGTGGCGGTCGCCGCGCGGGGCCTCGAACGCATGGTCCGAGTCGACCCACGCGCGGACGTCGGCGTTCTCGGGGATCGCGAGCGAGCGTGCCAGCGCGGCCGGGTCCGGCGCGGCGGCGGGGCTCGCGGCGGGCGCGGCGTTCGGCGCCCCGGGGGCGCCGGCGGTCCCCGGCGCGGCGGGCACCGCCGTCGCGGGCGCCGTGGCCCGGAAGCCCTGGCGCGCGACGGTTCCCTTGCGGACGCGCTTCGTGCGCGCCGGCGAGCGCGCGCCGCTGGGCGTCTCGCGCGGGGCGACCAGCTGCGGCGCCGAGCTGCGCGGGGCGCCCGAGGACTGCGCGAGGGCGCCGGTCGCGGGCACGGCGAGCGGCAGGGCGATCAACGCGGCGAGTACGGGACGCATGGGTCGAATCGTAGTCACCACCGCACCGCGCCCCAGTTCCCGAGGAGGAACCCGAGGTCGCCGCCGTCGATGATCCCGTTCCCGTCGAAGTCGCCCATCGCGGGGTCGGCGTCGCCCCAGAGCCCGAGCAGGATCCCGAGGTCGAGCGCGTTGATGGTGCCGTCGAGGTTGAGGTCGCCGACCGCGCGTTCGCAGCGGTCGAGCCGGCGGTCGGCGTCGGAGTCGAGCGCCGGGTCGGACGCCATCTCGGCCTGGTCGACCGCGCCGTTGCGGTCGCAGTCGGTGTCCGCGCCGAACGCCGTCTGGCACGCGTCGATCACGCCGTCGCCGTCCAGGTCGCGCCACGCCGCGATGCCGCTCGCGAGGTCGCAGTCGTCGGGGATGCCGTTGCGGTTGCAGTCGCCGCGTTCCAGGATCTCGCACGCGTCGGGCGTGCCGTCGCCGTCGCAGTCGTTGCTCTCGCACGCGTCGATCCAGCCGTTGCCGTTGCAGTCGGACGCGCCCGCGGCGATCTGCGCGTGGTCGGGCGTGCCGTCCGCATCGCAGTCACGCTGGCACGCGTCGAGCGTGCCGTCGCCGTCGGCGTCGGGCGCGCCGGCCGCGAGGTCACATGCGTCGGGCACGCCGTTGCCGTCGCAGTCGTCGCCCTCGCACGCGTCGGGCGTGCCGTCGCCGTCGCAGTCGGGGGCCCCGGCCTTGCCCCATGCGCATGCGTCGGGCACCAGGTCGCGGTCGCAGTCCTCCGCACCGGCGAGCACGGCGTCAAGGTCCTGCGTGCCGTCGCCGTCGCAGTCGGACTCGCATGCGTCGATGCGGCCGTCGCCGTCGGCGTCGATGCGCGGGGCCCAGTAGGGGTCGGCCAGCTCCACCGCGTCGACGATGCCGTTGCGGTCGCAGTCCGTGGGGAGCGCCCTCACCGAGCCAAGCGCGACGTACGGGATGAAGCCGATGCCGAGCGTCCCGCTGCTGCCGACCTCGTACGACTGCGGCGCGCTGCCGAAGTCGCCGCGCAGGATGTCCGTGGGCGATCGGGACAGGTCGGGGCTGGAGCCGACCCGGAGCGCCCCCTGCAGGCGCGACGCGGCCACCGGGTCGCCGGCCACCGGGGCGGTGCGCTGCCAGCACCCCATTCCCGCGCCGTAGACGAGGCCGACCGGGCGCACCCACGTGAGCCCGACGAACACGCTCTCGCCGCGCTCGCCGATGCGCACGGGCGGGAAGTCGATGGTGTTCATGCCGACGCGCAGCGTCGTGGGGACCGCGAGGATCTCGACGGCATCGTGGGGAAGGCCGTCGCCGTCGGGGTCGCTCCAGACGTGAAGCACGGCGGGAATCGGCTGGAACGCGTGCTGCGCCGCGACGGTCGGCCGTGCGGCGAGCCACGTCACGCGGTCGACGACCTCGCCGCCCTCGCGGATGCGGGTGGCCGCGGCCCACACCTCCCGGACCGGGGCGGGGTTGCCGCCGCCCTGGAAGAGGAGGTGGTAGGTCAGGGTCGTCCGGGCGCACAGCTTGGTGTCGGTTCCGGTCTCCGCGTGGTCGGGGACGCCGTTCGCGTTCAGGTCCGGGAGGACGAACGGCGACTGGCGGCGATCGTCGACGAGGTCGCCGTTGACGTCCGGCAGCTCGCCCCGCACGATCTGCGCCGCGTCGGGCTCGCCGTCGCCGTCGCAGTCGTCGTTCCAGACGGCGCCGTAGGCGCTGAGCGAGCCGCGCGCCCCCCACACCTCGCGATAGCAGCCCGGGACGGTGACCTCGACGCCGGACGCGGCGACGACCTCGGCGCGGCCGTCGGTACGGAGCGCGACGACGCGCGTCTCGGCGTTGCCGGACCAGGCGACCTGCGAGTACGGCCCGGCGCCGAGCGAGATGCCCGAGGCGGTGGTGAGCGAGCCGTCGTTGCGGAGGATGACCGCGGAGCTTCCCGGGTCGACCTGCGCGGCGACGGAGGCGGCCTCGGCGAGCGGATCGACCGTGACCGAACGCGCACCGGCGGTCGCGGGGATGCCGGGCACCGCGGCGCCTCCGAGGGCGAACGGGCGTGCGACGCCGAGCGCGTCGACCGACATGCCCCAGCGGTCGCCCGCGCCGAGCGACACGGGTCCCGCGACGGCGCCCTCGATCGCAAGCGGGCCGGCGAAGCTCCATGCGCGCATGGTTCCGTCGCCGGTGACGCCCACGGGATTCGAGCGGCCCAGCGCGATGAAGCGCCACGACGCATCGGCCGGCGCGAAGCCGGGGCCGTTGGCGGACCACTGCCGGAGCGCGCCTGACTCGGTGATGGCGAGGAACCACTCGCCCGTGGTGACGCCGGCCCAGCGGACGGCACCGAGGTCCCCGGGCACGGGAAGCCCGAACGGCGCGAAACGTCCCGGCGGATGCACCCGCAGCGACCCGTCCGCGAGGATGACCGGGATGGGGGCGGAGCTCGAGTCACCCGAGGCGAGCGCCGCGACCGTCCCGAGCGACCGGACGTTGCGCTGCCATGTCAGTTCCTGGAGCGGGCCCCAGTTGGGGTAGACGACCCCTCCGGGACCGTCGCTTGCGCCGGCAGCGGCGGTGAGCGCGGAGGCGAGTGCGGCGACGGCGGCGGCGTTCGTGCGCATGGGGAGCGGTCTCCGGTCGGCCCTGGGGCCCGCGCCCGTCCGCGCAGGCAGCCGATCCGTGGAGTGATACGTCGCGGAAGAAGATGATCCGGGATGTCCTTTGCCATTTTTTCGCCCGGCGAAGGTCGCCCCCGGCGCGCCGGGTCGATTTCCCGCCGAAAATGGCCCCCGGCGCATTTTCCGCCGACAATGGGGACGTGATGCCCGGCGCACGTTCCGCCATCGTTCTCGGCACCGGCACCATGGGCGCCGCCGCGTGCATGCACCTGGCCGTCCGCGGCGTCCGCGTCACGGGCATCGAGCGCTTTGCCGCCCCGCACGCCCACGGCAGCCACCATGGCGGCAGCCGCATCGTGCGCGAGTGCTACTTCGAGCACCCGGACTACGTGCCCCTGCTCCTTTGCGCGCGCGACGGATGGTCCGCGCTCGAGCACGACGCCGCCGCGTGCGGTGCCGATGGGCTGCTGCCGCTCGTCCATCGCCCCGGCGCCCTCTACCTCGGCCCGCGCGGCAGCGAGGTGGTCGAGCGTTCGCTCGCCTCGGGCGAGGCCAACGGCATCCCGTGCGAGCGGCTCGATGCCCATGCATTGCGCACGCGCTACCCGCAGTTCCGCGTGCCCGACGACTGGTGCGCGCTCCTCGAGCCGGGCGCCGGCTTCGCGCGCCCCGAGCGCGCCGTCGACGCCGCGCTCCGCGTGGCCCGCGCGCGCGGCGCCGAGATCCGCGAGCGCGAGCGCGCGCTCGACTGGGAAGAGACCGCGCGCGGCGTGCGCGTGCGCACCGACCGCGGCACGCACGTGGCCGACGCGCTCGTGATCACCGCAGGCGCGTGGACGCCCGCGCTCGCCGCGAGGCTCGGCATCCCGCTCGAGCCACGGCGCGTCGTGATCGCGTGGCTCGCGCCGCGCGACGAGCCCGCGTGCACCTCGCCGCGCATGCCGGTCTGGTACGTCGACCGCCCAGGCGAGCCCGGCCTCTACGGCGTCCCCGTCGCGCCCGACCAGGGCGAGCCCGCGGGGATGAAGGTCGCGTTCCATGCGGGCACGCCGTGCGACCCCGACGCCCCGCGCACCCCGCCCGCGCACGACGAGCTCGACGCGCTGCGAGCCGCGGTCGAGCGGGTGCTGCCGTGCGCCGCGCATGCCGGCACGGCCCCCGTCGCCGCGTCGACCTGCCTCTACACCATGAGCCCCGACGGCCACTTCGTGGTCGACCGCATGCCCGGATGCGAGCGCACGTGGGTCGCGTGCGGCTTCAGCGGCCACGGCTTCAAGTTCATGCCCGCCATCGGCGAGGCGCTCGCGGACCTGGCGGTCGACGGAAGAACGCGCCTCCCCGTGGGCTTCCTGGGGGCGGGGCGGCTGCGGGGCCCGATCTCCTAGAATCACGGGACTATGGCCCACCACGATCCCTTCAACGCCCGCGCCACGCTGAAGACCCCCGCCGGCGACCGCTCGTACTACCGCCTCGACGCCCTCAAGCACCTCGGCCCGGTCCACCGGCTGCCGTACTCCATCCGCGTGCTGCTCGAGGCGTGCCTGCGCAACTGCGACGGCCGCATCGTGACGAAGGAGCACGTCGAGAAGATCTGCAGGTACGACGCGAAGAAGGTCGGCGAGGACGAGATCCCGTTCATGCCCGGCCGCGTGGTGCTCCAGGACTTCACCGGCGTCCCGTGCGTGGTCGACCTCGCCGCCATGCGCGACGCGATGAAGCGCCTCGGCGGCGACCCCAAGCGCGTCAACCCGCTGGTGCCGTGCGACCTCGTCATCGACCACAGCGTGCAGGTCGACGCCTTCGCCAACGGCATGGCGCTCACCATCAACGGCGAGCTCGAGTTCGAGCGCAACAAGGAGCGCTACGAGTTCCTCAAGTGGGGCCAGCAGGCGCTCTCGAACTTCCGCGTCGTGCCGCCGGCCACCGGCATCGTGCACCAGGTGAACCTCGAGTACCTGGCGAAGGTCGTCTGGGAGGAGGGCGGCGTCCTCTACCCCGACAGCCTCGTCGGCACCGACAGCCACACCACCATGATCAACGGCCTCGGCGTCGTCGGCTGGGGCGTGGGCGGCATCGAGGCCGAGGCCGTCATGCTCGGCCAGCCGATCTACATGCTGATCCCCGAGGTGATCGGCGTGCGCGTCACGGGCAAGCTGCCCGAGGGCACCACGGCCACCGACCTCGTCCTCACCATCACGCAGGTGCTCCGCAAGTTCGGCGTGGTCAACAAGTTCGTCGAGTTCTTCGGGCCGGGCCTCGCCGAGATGTCGCTCGCCAACCGCGCCACCATCGCCAACATGGCGCCCGAGTACGGCGCGACCATCGGCTTCTTCCCGGTCGACTCGCACACCCTCGACTACATGCGCCTCTCGGGCCGCAGCGAGGGCCTCGTCAAGACCGTCGAGGACTACTGCAAGGCGAACATGCTGTGGCGCGACGACTCGGCCGACATCGCCTACACGGCGGTCGTCGACGTCGACCTCTCGACGATCGTGCCGAGCCTCGCGGGCCCCGCGCGCCCGCAGGACCGCGTCCAGCTCACCGACATGAAGTCGGCGTGGCGCAAGGAGCTGCCGAAGTTCCTCGAGAAGGGCGCGTCGAGCGCCGCGAAGCCCGCGGCGGGCGGCGGCACCGCCACCATGGCCGCGCCCGCGAAGGTCGCCGTGCGCGACGAGGAAGGCAACGAGTACCAGCTGACCCACGGCGACGTGGTGATCGCCGCCATCACCAGCTGCACCAACACCAGCAACCCGAACGTCATGATCGGCGCCGGCCTGGTGGCGAAGAAGGCGCGCGCCAAGGGCCTCACGCGCAAGCCCTGGGTGAAGACCAGCCTCGCCCCCGGCAGCAAGGTCGTCACCGACTACCTGGTGAAGGGCGGATTGCTCAAGCCCCTCGAGGAAGTGGGCTTCTACCTCGTGGGCTACGGCTGCACCACGTGCATCGGCAACAGCGGACCGCTGCCCGACCACATCGGCAAGGCGATCAAGGACGGCGACCTCGTGGTCTCGAGCGTCCTCTCGGGCAACCGCAACTTCGAGGCGCGCGTCCACCAGGACGTGAAGGCGAACTACCTCGCGAGCCCGCCGCTCGTCGTGGCCTACGCCATCGCCGGCACCGTCGACATCGACCTCGCCACCGAGCCCCTCGGCACCGGAAGCGACGGGAAGCCCGTGTTCCTCAGGGACATCTGGCCCTCGCAGAAGGAGGTGGACGACGCCGTCGCGCAGTTCGTGACGCGCGAGCAGTTCACCCGCGAGTACGAGCACGTCTTCGAGGGCAGCGAGGCGTGGCGGGCCATCAAGGCCACCGCGAGCGAGGCCTACGCGTGGGACGCCAAGAGCACCTACATCCAGAACCCGCCGTACTTCGAGGGGATGTCGATGCAGGTCCACCCGATCACGCCGATCCGCGGAGCGCGGTGCCTGGCGAACCTCGGTGACAGCGTCACCACGGACCACATCTCGCCGGCCGGCAACATCAAGGCCGACTCCCCGGCGGGCAAGTTCCTCACCGAGCACGGCGTGGCGGTGGCGATGTTCAACAGCTACGGAAGCCGCCGCGGCAACGACCGCGTGATGACGCGCGGCACGTTCGCCAACACCCGCATCCGCAACAAGATCACCCCGGAGCGGACCGGCGGCTGGACCCGCGACTTCACCGACGGCGGCAAGGAGAAGTTCATCTACGACGCCGCGGTGGCGTACAAGGCGAAGGGCGTGCCGCTCGTGGTGCTCGCGGGCAAGGACTACGGCATGGGCTCGAGCCGCGACTGGGCCGCGAAGGGCACCTTCCTGCTCGGCGTCAAGGCGGTGATCGCCGAGAGCTACGAGCGCATCCACCGGTCGAACCTCGTGGGAATGGGCGTGCTGCCCCTGCAGTTCCTCGATGGCCAGACCGCGGCGAGCCTCGGGCTCGACGGCACCGAGACCTTCGACGTGGCGGTCGACGACCGGGTCGAGCCGCGCCAGAAGATCGAGGTCACGGCCACCAAGGCCGACGGCACGAAGGTGCAGTTCGAGACCCGCTGCCGCATCGACACGCCGGTCGAGGTCGACTACTACCGCAACGGCGGCATCCTGCACAC
>CAYSFS010000106.1:0-8999 GCA_964430235.1 uncultured Chitinophaga sp.
AATTGCTGCATCCACCCGGAAGGCACGCACCTGAACGGAAGGATGTACTCCGAACACGTGAATCGACCCGGGAAACCATCACGAGCGTGCAGAATTTCGGGCACTCACTCAAGCCGCGGCATGCAGGCCGGGGCACGCGCACGAAGCACACTCGCCCTCGGGAACGGTGGTTCCCAAGGGCGAGGAGTGTGGCCGCGGCGCACGCCTGCGCCGCGGAAGATGCCTGGATGGCCCCGACGCATCCGTGAACGCAATCGGGGGACGCCGTCCATCATGGGCGGGACCAAATTCACCGCAAACCGCGTGATTTCCGGACGATGCACAACCCGTGCGCCGGCCAACGCCTGTCCTTCGATCAGCGCGTCAACGCCCGGTACTGCAGGCGGCGCGGCGCGGCGTCCGCCGGGATGCCCAGCCGACGGCGGCGATCCTCTTCGTACGCGGAGTAGTTGCCGTTGAAGAAGTGGAGCTTGCTGTCGCCCTCGAAGGCCAGGATGTGCGTGGCGACGCGGTCGAGGAACCAGCGGTCGTGGCTGATGACCAGGGAGCAGCCGGCGAAGTTCTCCATGCCCTCCTCGAGGGCGCGCATCGTGTTGACGTCGAGGTCGTTGGTCGGCTCGTCGAGCAGGATCACGTTGGCGCCCTGGCGCAGCATGCGCGCGAGGTGCACGCGGTTGCGCTCGCCGCCCGACAGGTTCCCCACGATCTTCGACTGGTCGGTGCCCGTGAACCCGAAGCGCGCCACGTACGCGCGGCTGTTCACCTCGACGCCGCCGAGCATGATCTTCTCGTCGCCGCCCGAGATCGCCTCCCACAGGTTCTTGTCGTTCGGCAGCGTCTCGCGGCTCTGCTCGACGTAGGCCAGCCTCACGCTGTCGCCCACGCGCAGCTCGCCGCCGTCGGGCCGCTCGCTTCCCGTGATCATGCGGAAGAGGGTCGTCTTGCCGGCGCCGTTCGGCCCGATGATGCCGACGATCGCGCCGGCCGGGATCGAGAAGCTCACGTCGTCGAGCAGCAGCTTGTCGCCGTACGACTTGGTCAGCCCCTTGGCCTCGACCACCAGCTGCCCGAGCCGCGGGCCCGGCGGGATGAAGATCTCGACCTCGGCCGCCTTCTCCTTCTGGTTCTGGCTGACGAGCTGCTCGTAGCGCTCGACGCGGGACTTGCTCTTGGCCATGCGGCCCTGCGGGCTCTTGTTGATCCACTCGAGCTCGCGCGCGAGCGCCTTCTGGCGGTTGGACTCCTGCTTCTCCTCGACGGCCAGCCGCGCCTTCTTCTGCTGCAGCCACCCCGTGTAGTTGCCCTTGTAGGGGATGCCCTGCCCGCGGTCGAGCTCGAGGATCCAGCCCGCCACGTTGTCGAGGAAGTAGCGGTCGTGCGTGACCGCGATGATGGTGCCCTCGAACCGCTGCAGGTGCTGCTCGAGCCACGCGACGCTCTCGGCGTCGAGGTGGTTGGTCGGCTCGTCCAGCAGCAGGACGTCGGGCTTGGTCAGGAGCAGCCGGCACAGCGCCACGCGGCGCCGCTCGCCGCCCGAGAGCGTGTTCACGGGCTGGTCCGGCGGCGGGCAGCGGAGGGCCTCCATGGCCATCTCGAGCTGGCTGTCGATGGTCCAGGCGTCCAGCCGGTCGAGCTTCTCCTGCACCTCGGCCTGCTTGTTGATGAGCTTGTCCATCTGCTCCGGGGTCATGTCCTCCCCGAAGCGCGCGTTGATCTCGTCGTACTCCTTCAGGAGCGCGAAGGTGTCCCTGGCGCCGTCGCGCACCACCTCGATCACGGTGCGCGCGTCGTCGATCAGCGGCTCCTGCTCGAGGTAGCCGATCGAGTAGCCGCCCGCCGCGGTGATCTTCCCCTCGTACGCCTTGTCGACGCCGGCGATGATGCGCAGGAGCGTGCTCTTGCCGCTGCCGTTCAGGCCGAGCACGCCGATCTTGGCGCCGTAGTAGTACGAGATCGAGACGTCGTCGAGGATCTTCCTCCGGTCGATCTCCTTGGTGACGCCCATCATCGAGTAGATGATCTGCGTCTCGTTCTTCGGGCCGGACTTGGAGGGTGCTGCCATGGCGGGTCGTCGTGGTTCGGTGCGTGGGGCGCGCGGCGCCGGGCCCGGCATCGTAGCCCGCCCCGTGCGTATCCTCGCCGGCGTGCGCGACTTCCTCGCATGGGTCAACGCGAACACGAGCCCCCGGGTGCGCCGGTTCGTCGTCGGCGCGGTGGGCGGCAGCATGGCGCTCGCCGGGCTGCTGCTCCTGGTGCTCCCGGGGCCGGGCATCCCGCTGCTCCTGGCGGGGCTCGGCGTCCTCAGCCTGGAGTTCGCCATCGCGCGCACGTGGATCGTCGCGGTGAGGCAGCGTGCCGAGCGGGCGGGCGTCCCGCGCTCGGCGCTGTGGGCGCTGCCGGTCGCGGGCATCGCGCTCTCCGTGGCCGCCGGGCTCGCGCCGGGGTTCGTGAGCGTGGTGGTCGACGACGGCAACGCGTGGCACGTGGTGCGCAAGCCGTCCTTCGGGTTCGACTACGCGTACGTCACGGCCGGCGCGCTGCGCGAGGCGGCGGACGCCGACCCGTTCGCGCGGGCGATCATCGACCGCGCCGGGCTCCGCTGATCACTCCGTGCCGAGCAGGTGCCGCCTGAGGAAGGCGCGTCGCTTCGCCGAGCCGTAGGGCGTCTCCGCGGCGCCGTGCCCCGCGCCCGGGATCACCACCAGCTCGTGGTCCTTGCCCGCCCGGACGAGCGCGGCCGAGGCCTGCAGCGTGCTCGAGGGGTCCACGTTGTCGTCGAGCTCGCCGACCACCAGCATCAGCCGGCCGCGCAGCCTCCCCGCATCGGCCACGTTCGAGCTCCGCTCGTAGCTCGCGTCGACGGGCCAGCCCATCCACAGCTCGTTCCACCAGACCTTGTCCATGCGGTTGTCATGGCACCCGCAATCGGCGACGGCCACCGAGTAGACGTCGGGGAAGTCGAGCAGCGCACGCATCGCGCTCTGCCCGCCGGCGCTGCCGCCGTAGATGCCGACGCGCGCGAGGTCCATCCACGGGCGCGAGGCGGCCGCCGCCCGCAGCCACGCGACATGGTCGGGGAGCCCGGAGTCGCGCAGGTTCTTCCAGCAGACGTCGTGGAACCGCTTGCCGCGCCAGTTGGTTCCCATGCCGTCGACCCGCACCACCACGAACCCGTCGTCGGCGACGGCGCGCTCGCCGTGCCACGGCGAGAACTCCTTCGGCACGTGGAAGTCATGGGGCCCCGCGTAGATGCTCTCGACCACCGGGCGGGGCGACACGTCGCCGGAGGTGCCGCGCGGACGCCAGATGACGCCCCACACGTCGGTGATGCCGTCGCGGCCCTTCGAGGCGAACCGCTCGGGCCATGTCCAGCCCCGCGCGACCAGCTCCGACGCGTCGGCCCGGCCGAGCTCGGCCACCAGGGCACCGTCGGACGCGCGGCGCAGCTCGTGCACGGGCGCAAGGTCGACGCGCGACCACGTGTCGACGTACCACTCGCGGCCCGGGCTCCACGCGAGCGCATGCGTGCCGTCGCCGTGGGTCAGCCGCACCGGCTCGCCGCCGTCGATCGGCACGCGGACGAAATGGAAGTGGTACGGGTCCTGCGACGGGTCGATGCCCATGACGCGCAGCGTGACGGTGCGCGCGGCCCCGTCGACGTGCTCCACCGACCGGACCGTCCACGGACCCGACGTCACCTGGCGCGCGACGCGGCCCGCGGCCACGTCCACGAGGTAGACGTGGTTCCACCCGTCGCGCTCGCTCGTCCAGAGCAGCTCGCCCTCGCCGAGCCAGTGCATGAACGTCTTGTGGGCGTAGTCGACGAAGGTCGGCGACCGCTCCTCGACCACCGTGCGCACGGCGCCGGCGGACGCGTCCACGGAGAGCAGCCGGAGCGCCTGGTGACCGCGCGCGTTGTGCAGGAACGTGAACGACCCTCCGTCCGCGGACCAGCGGAGCGAGTCGTTGGACCACGGATTCTGGAAGAGCGAACGGTCGAGGGCGACCTCGGTGCCGTCGGCGCGGAAGAGGCGGGGCCACCGCCGTTCGATGCGGTCGCCGGGCTTCAGGTACTGCAGCGTGCGAAGGCGCGGTTCGACGCGGTCGGCGGGCGCGCTCTCGACGAGGTGCACCGGATGGTCCTGCGCGGGCTCGACCTCCCACGCGACGAGGGCCGCGTGCCCGGGGGCCCACGACGCCTCGCCGCCGAGCGCCGCCACGGAGGGCGGGAGCGCCGGCGCGTCCACGGTGCCGCGGACGGACGCGGGTGCCGGCGCCGCGGGGCCGCGCGCCGTCCCGTCGCGGGCCTCGGGGCGGGGTTCCCCGGCGGGCGCCGCGCCCGACCACGTGCCGGATCGCGCGTCGATCCACCGACGGGCGGATCCGTCGGCGGACGCTACCTCGAGCACGTCCGCATCGACCCACCGCACGCGCGCCGCCGGGTCGCGGACGAGCGAACCCCAGTCCTCCGCGCTCGCGTGCGCCATCGCGAAGGCCGCGGCGAGGATCGCCGCGGAGGCGCGCACGCGCACGGTCCGAGGGCACTGGATCATCGCTCGCACTCCGTGAACGTCCTCGGGCAGGACTGTACCCTCCGTTGCGTGAACCACCTCGCTTGCGCCGTGGCCATCGCCGCCCTGCTCGCCGCGGGCTGCGCCCCGAGGATCGACAGCACGCACGACAAGGACCTGCTCCGCCAGGACGCCGTGCTGGGCGTGCAGCTCATGGACATCGCCGACCTGGGAAGCGGCCTGATGCGCGAGGAGTACGCGCAGGAGGCGCTGAACCCGGACACCGACTCGCGGGAGATGGCGATCACCTCCAAGCTCGTCGTGGGCATCTCCACCACGCTGCGGGCGATGGCCATCAGCGCCAGCCCGCGCGACGGGCTCGTCCAGATGTACATCTGGTGCCGCGTGGGGAAGTTCGCGGCGAAGAACCGCGAGCGCAAGTACCCGGGCACGGTGCCGGACATCTCCGAGAGGGTGTACGGCCGCATCGAGGCGCAGCTGCAGCCGATCGCCGAGCGCAACCTCAGCGCGCGGCAGCTGGCCTCGCTCGACGCCATCATCGCGCGCTTCACCGAGGCCAACCCGGATCTCCTCTCGGTGGGGCTCATGCGGCTCGACGACATCGCCGAGTCGAAGGAGGCCGCCGACCTGATCCTCCCGGACTCGACGCCCGACATGCTGAGCCCGGTCACCGACGCGGCGCGGCAGCTCGAGCTGATGCGGCTGCTCGGGCTCCAGGCGATCTGGCTCGTCGCACGCACGCCCGACGCCGTGGGCATGGAGGTGGACAGCGCGGCCCGCGTGGTGCTCGAATCGAGGCCGATCGAGCGGCTGCTCGAGCGGACGGGCTCGATCCAGGGCGCGCTCGGCGAGGCGGGCGCGCGGCTTGACTCGGTGTCGAAGAGCCAAGAGCGCATCGCCGAGGAGCTGCGCGGCCTGTCCGGCTCGCTCACCTCCATTGCCCGGCAGGCCGAGCGGGCAGTGCTGCTCGGCGGCCTCGGGGCGGTCGTGATGCTGGCGGTCGGCTTCGCGATCGGACGGCGGGGGCGGCAGAACGTCTGATAAGCCATTGCTGGGCGGATTTTCCCGCGCACCGCAACAGTCCGGAAATACGATTCGAACACATCAGGCGATTCGTCCGTCCTGAGAGTCGACAGCGAGCGGCGACGCGATACGTTGACCGCACGCGCCGCGAGGCATCCGGGTGGTCCCCGGACGCCCGTCCGGGGAGACACCGTTCGAGACGACCGCTTTCCCCCACGAGGAATCCAAGAGATGAAGACGCATCAGTCCACGCTCCTCATGACGTGCACCATCGCCGCGACGCTCGCCGGCGCCCACCCCGCGCAAGCCGAGGGCACGGGCGGACTCGGCGGCGGCACGCCGGGAATCATGGAGGCCGATGGCCACGCGCTCCGGGGCGCACCGTGGGCCGCGCCCGCCGCGCTCCCCACGCTCGGCGCGGAGCTCGGCGTCGACATGATCCCGGCGCCCGAGTTCGGGATGCCCAACCAGGACAACGAGTTCTACCTCGCCGAGGATGACCTCGAGGTGCGCGTCGGCGGGCGCAAGCCGCTGCGGTTCGCGGTTCCGGTCACGGCGCACGTCACGGTCGACGACGGCCAGTGGCTCGACGTCCCGGGCGGTCGCCTGTGGCGCACCGAGATCGTCTCGCACAACGCGCACACGGCGCGCCTCTTCCTCACCGGCATCAACCTCCCCGCAGGCCAGCAGATGCGCCTCTCGAGCCCGGGCTGGGCCGACTCGGTCGTCGGCCCGATCGAGGGCGTCGGCGAGTTCGGCGACGGCACGGCGTGGGCCATGTCGACCCCGAATCCGCGCATCCTCGTCGAGTGGTTCGTCCCCGCGGGGCAGAAGGCGACGGCGCTCCCCTTCTCCGGCGCCGAGTACTACCACGGGTACCGCGACATCTGGTCGGCCGTGCGCGTGACCGAGGGCGGCGTCGCGGTGGGCACCTGCCACCTCGACCCGATCTGCTTCCCCGACTGGTCCAACGAGTCGAACGGCACGGTGCGACTCATCTTCACGGGCTCGCTGTGCTCGGGCCAGCTCACGGCCACCACGGCCGCGGACGAGACTCCCTACGTCTCCACCGCCAACCACTGCATCGCGACGCAGTCGATCGCCAACAGCTGCCAGTTCAACTTCTTCTACCGCCGCAACACGTGCGCGGCCTCGGCCTCGGCCGCGGCGGGCAGCAACGTGACGGGCGGCGACCTCGTCCGCACGTATGCCGGCAGCGACTGCACGCTGCTGATGGTGCGGCCCACGCTGCCGGCCAACGTGTTCTGGGTCGGCTGGACGAGCGCGTCGATCCCGACGAACACCGCGTCGGTCGGCGTGCACCACCCGGACGGCAGCTACCAGCGCATCTCGTTCGGCACCAAGAACGCGAACTCCTTCAACTGCGGCAGCCCCACCAGCAACTGGTCGTCGCTCTCGTGGAACGCCGCGACGCAGTACGGCGTCACCACCACCGGCGTGACCGAGGGAGGCTCGTCGGGCAGCGCGATCTACCGCACGAGCGACAAGAAGATGTACGGCGTGCTCACCTGCGGCGGGAGCTTCTGCTCCAACCCCCAGGCCGACGACGGCTACGGGCGCTGGGACACCGCGGTCAACCTGTCGAGCACCGGCTTCGCGACCTCGATGGCGGCCGGCTCCGACGACGCGCTCGAGGACAACGACACGTGCGCGACGGCGCGCTCGGTGGCCCCGGGAACCTACTCGTCGCTCGTCGTCAAGCGGCTCGACGAGGATTGGTACGTGCTGCAGGTGCCGAACGGCGGGCAGCTGAGCGTGAACATGACCTTCACGCACGCCAACGGCAACATCAACGCATCGATCCAGTCGGCCTGCGGCGGCCCCGTGCTGGTGAACCGCACCGGAACCACCAACAACGAGGTGTTCACGTACACGAACGCGTCCGGCTCGGACACGCTGCTCATGCGGGTGTACCTGGCGACCGACACGCGCAACGAGTACTCGTTCACCTACAGCGTCTCGACGCCGGCCCCGGCGAACGACAACTGCTCGGGCGCCACCGCGGTGGGCACGGGCACGTTCTCGTTCAACACGGTGGGCGCCACGAACTCGACGCCCGCCATCCCCTCGAGCTGCAACGCGGCGGCCACCACGACGATCAACAAGGACGTCTGGTTCCGCTTCACCGCACCGTGCGCCGGGACCGCCACCGCGGCCACGTGCGGCACGGCGTTCGACACCAACGTCGCGGTCTACGCGGGCGCCACGTGCCCGTCGACCACGCCCGTCGTGGCGTGCAACGACAACGGGTGCGGCACGGCGAGCAGCGTGACGTGGGACGTCACCGCGGGCAGCACGTGGTACGTCCGGGTGGGTGCCCCGGGCTCCGACAGCGGCGCGGGATCGCTGGTGCTGTCGTGCGCCCTCCCGCCCTGCGAGGGCGACCTCAACGGCGACGGCAACGTCGACGGGCTGGACCTCGGCGGCATGCTGAGCCAGTGGGGCGCCAACGGCAGCGCGGACCTGAACGGCGACCTGAACGTCGACGGGCTCGACCTGGGCGTGCTGCTCGCCAACTGGGGCGCGTGCAACTGACGCGCACCCGCCTTCCCGCGTGAATTCCGCAGGCGGCGGCCCCCGGGCCGCCGCCTGCGCGCTTCCCGGGCACGCGGATACGCTGCGCCGATGCGCGAAACGACCGCACTCCTTGCGCAGGACGCCGCCGGCGCGGGCTCGATGAGCCTGTTCGAGTACGTCCGCGCGGGAGGCCCGCTCGGCTACCTGCTCATCGGCCTCTCGGTGGTGGTGGTCGCGCTCATCGTGCGAAACCTGCTGGCGCTCCGGCGGGCCGTGCTCTCGCCGCCGGGATTCGCGAAGGAGATCTCCGAGCAGCTGCGCAAGGGCGCCGTGGCCGCGGCCGCGAAGTCCTGCGCCGAGGAGCCCGGGCGGTCCTTCGTGGCCCGGACCATGACCGCCGCGATCCGGCGGTGCACGGCGAGCCCGATGGGCGCGCTCGAGGCGCGGTCCGCGATCGAGGACGCGGCGCAGGTCGAGGCCATGCGGCTGCACCGGCTGAACAACGGGCTCGGCGTGCTGGCCGCGGTGGGTCCGATGCTCGGGCTCCTCGGCACCGTGATCGGCATGATCGGGGCCTTCAACGCGATCGGGTCGCTGCAGGGAGCGGCACGGTCCACGGAGCTCGCCAGGTTCATGTCGCTGGCCCTGGTCAACACCGCGCAGGGGCTCGTGGTGGCGGTGCCCGCGACGGTGGCGTTCGCGCTCTTCCGGCAGCGGATCGACCGGCTCGTCACCGACATCGCCGTGGCCGACCTCGAGCCGCTCGCCGACGACCTCGCCGCCGGCATCGGCACCGCGCAACGCGCCGCGGGCGCCGCGCGGAGGGCGTGATGGCCGGCGCCCCCGACGCATCCGAGGCGTCGTTCGACCTGACGCCGATGATCGACGTCATCCTGCTCCTCATCA
>CAYSFS010000107.1:0-8943 GCA_964430235.1 uncultured Chitinophaga sp.
CGCACGCGGTTGAGCAGCCGGTTGGTGCCGCCGTAGACGTCGTCCATGCAGAGGACGGTGCCGCCCGCGTCGAGCAGCTCGAGCGCGGTGGCGATGGCCGCGAGGCCGCTCGCGAAGCAGAAGCCCCCGTTCGTGCGGTCCTCGGCGTCGGTCAGCCGCGAGCCCTCGATGCTCGCGAGCAGGCGCTCGGCCGCGAAGCGCGTCGCGTTGTGGCTGCGGCTGTACTCGAAGCCCTTGTGGACGCCCGGGCTCTCCTGCACGAACGTGCTGCTCGTGAAGATCGGGGGCATCACCGCGCCCGTGGCGGGCTCGGGGGACTGGCCGCCGTGGATGACGCGCGAATCGAGGTGCAGGTTTCCGTGTGCCATGGTGCGTGTGCCTTCGGTGCGGCCCGGCCGGGCGTGCGTTCAGGGGAGCTGCTTGCGCAGCCAGTTGATGAGGTCGATCTTGGTGATGATGCCGTAGAAGGCGCTCTCGTCGGCGACGATCGCGACGCGGTCCGCGCGGAAGATCGGCAGGAGGTCCTCGGGGCGCGCCGAGGGACGCACCGTCTCGAGGCGCCGCGACATGAACTCCGAGACGGGCTTCGCGGCCGCGCCCTTCGCGTCGGCCACCATGGCCAGCAGGACGTCGCTCTCGTCGATGATGCCCTCGATGCGGTCGCCCTCGCCGATCACCACCATCTGGCTCACGTTGTAGAGGCGCATGCGCTTGATGGCCTGCTGCAGCGGGATCGACGGCGTGAGCGTGTAGTCCTCGCGGTCGAGGTGCCGGCGCGCGATGAGGTCGCGCAGGTCGCCGGTGCGCGGGCGGTCGATGAACCCGTTGTCCATCATCCAGAAGTCGTTGAACATCTTGCTCAGGTACTTCGCGCCCGTGTCGCAGATGAACGTCACGACGCGCTTGGGCTCCCTCTGCTCGCGGCAGTAGCGCAGCGCCGCGCAGAGCAGGGTGCCGACGCTCGAGCCGGCCAGCACGCCCTCCTTCCGCAGGAGCTCGCGGGCCGTGTGGAAGGCATCCGCGTCCGACACGGTGTAGGCCTTGTTCACCAGCTTCAGGTCGCAGATCGAGGGCACGAAGTCCTCGCCGATGCCCTCGACCAGCCAGCTCCCCGGGTCCACGTGCCGGCCCTCGTTGACGAGCGGCGCCAGGATGGAGCCCACGGGGTCCGCGAGGATCACCTCGACCTTCGGGTTGCGGGCCCGCAGGTAGTGCCCGACGCCGCTGATCGTGCCGCCCGAGCCGACGCCCGCGACGAACGCGTCGACCTTGCCGTCCATCTGCTCCCAGATCTCGGGGCCCGTGGTCGCCTCGTGCGCCTCGGCGTTGGCCGGGTTCGCGAACTGGTTGATGTAGAGCGTGCCGGGGCGCTCGGACGCCATGCGCGCCGCGACGTCCTGGTAGTACTCGGGGTGGCCCTTGGCCACGTCGCTGCGCGTGAGCACCACCTCGGCGCCCATGGCGCGAAGGTGGCTGATCTTCTCGTCGCTCATCTTGTCGGGCACCACCACGCTGAGCGTGTAGCCCTTCTGCGCCGCGACCAGGGCGAGCGCGAGCCCCGTGTTGCCGGCGGTGGCCTCGACGATGTGGCCGCCGGGCTTCAGGCGCCCGTCCCGCTCGGCAGCCTCGATCATGCGGACCGCGATCCGGTCCTTGATCGAGTTGCCCGGGTTCATCGACTCCATCTTCACGAACAGGCGGCATGGGCCGGTGTCCATGCGCTTGAGTTCGAGCATCGGGGTGTTCCCGATCATCTCGAGGACGTTTCCGAAGACGGGGGCGCGCTGGGGCATGGGCGGGGAGTCTACGCCGCGCCCGGTGTAGAACTCGCGCCGTGCAGTGGGTTCCGCCGAGCCGACCCGAGGATCTCGTCCTCGCCGAGCACGAGGGCGTGCTGGAGCTGCGCGGTCCCTCCGACCGCGCGGGTTCGGGCATCCGCGTCGACCTCGGCGCCGCCGACGCGCGCGGCGTGCGCGGCATCCCGCTCGTCCGGGCCATGGGCGAGCGCGTGCGCACGGTGGCGGACGCGACCGCGGGCCTGCTCGGCGACGCGTGGCTGCTGGCGCTCGCGGGCTTCGAGGTCACCGCGTTCGAGCGCTCGCCCGCGGTGGCGGCGCTCGCCCGCGACGGGCTCGCGCGCGCCGCGCGCGACCCGCGCGTCGATCCCGGGGCGCTCGCGCGCATCCGGCTCCACGAGGCGGACGCGCGCACCGCGATCGCTGCCGGCGCGTTCGATGCCGTGCTCGTCGACCCGATGTTCCCGCCGAAGCGCCGTGCATCGGCGCTTCCGCCCAAGGAGCTGCAGGTGCTGCGCGCCGCGGTGGGGGAGGACCCCGATTCCGCCGAGCTCCTCGCCGCCGCGCGCCGCGCGGCGCGGGTCCGCGCCGTGGTGAAGCGTTCCGACGACGCCCCGGAGCTCGCGCCCGGCGCCGACGGCCGCATCGAGGGCCGCACCGTGCGGTTCGACGTCTATCGTGCGGCGGCCCAATGAGCTGCCCGTGGTTCCACGTCCCGTCCGTCCCGCCCCCGGGCTCGTCGGTCGCGCTCGACCGCGACGAGGCGAAGCACGCGCTCGGCGTCCGGCGCCTCGGCGCGGGCGACGTCGTGGTCGTGTTCGACGGTCGCGGCCGCGCGGCCGATGCGGCGCTGACCGGCGAACGCGACCGTGACGGGGGACCGGTGGCTCGCGTGGGCGTCGCCCGGAGCGTGCCGCGGCCCGAACCGGACGTCGTCGCCGGCGTCGCGCCGCCGAAGGGCGACCGATGGTCGACGGCGCTCGACATGCTCGGCCAGCTCGGCGTCCGCGCCGTCGTCCCGATCGACGCCGAGCACGGCGTGGTGGACGCGGCAGGCATCAACCGCGCGCGCGCCGAGCGCATCCTCCTCGAGGCGGCGAAGCAGTCGCGCGCGGGCTGGACCTGCGAGCTCGCGGCGCACGAAGGGCTTGCCGCGTTCGTCGCGCGGATGGTGGCCGAAGGCCGAACCGTGTTCCTTGCGGACCAGGGCGGGGCACCCGTGCCGGCGTCGTTCCCCGCGCGCGTCGCGTTCGCGGTGGGTCCGGAGGGCGGGTTCACGGCCAACGAGTCCGCCGCCGCCGTCGCGGCCGGTGCCGTCCCGGTGTCCATCGGCCCCCAGGTGCTTCGGGTGGAGACGGCCGCCGTGGCGCTTGCGTCGGCCTTGCGGGCGCGCCCTCTCGCGGGGGGCGCCCGCGAGCCGCGCGACGGGTGAATGGAGCGCACCGGGGTCGAACCGGTAACCCCCGCCTTGCAAAGGCGGTGCTCTTCCAATTGAGCTAGCGCCCCGGAGAACCGTGATCATACAAGCCGGCCGGTGGGGTGCCGAAACGACGCAGGGGCCGCCCTTCGGCGGCCCCTGCGCATGCTGCTGCGTGGATGCCCGGACTCAGGGCGTCGCGTCGTTCGCCGACGCGGGCTCGAAGTCCTCGGGGCAGGGCCCGCCGTCGACCTGCGTCATCGACGGCGTGACGGTGCCGGCCTCCTCGACGGGGCGGGTCGACTCGGTCTTCGTGACCTGCGGCGACTGGCGCGTGGTGAGGAGTTCGATCGCGAGCGGCGCGATCACGCTGATCCGGAGCGCGGGGTCGTACTCCTTGCCGCCCTTGACGCCGACCAGGGTCCCGATCATCGGGCCCATCGCGATGTCCGCGTTCGGCTCGACGTACGCGACCGTGGCGCCGGTCATCGGGTCGGTCAGGCGGTAGAGCTCCGGCAGCCGCTCGCCGTCGTACACCGCGCTCGCGTTGAGCACGCCGATCGCCGTGTAGTCGGCGCGGCGCTGGATGTCGAGGATGAGCTTCGCGATGCCCTGCTTGTTCTGGTCCTGCTCGGACTTGCGGCGCTCGAGCGACTGCATCTCGTACTGCGTCTCGGTGAGGAGCCGCAGCTGCTGCGCACGCGCGTTCGCCACGCCCTTCACGCTGCCGGTCGCCTCGGTCGCCTCGGCGAGCTCCTCGTACTTCGCGCGCAGCGCGTCGAACTCGGCGCTCGCGTCGGGCTGCGAGCGCACCGCCTTGAACTGCCGCTCGAGGTCGTCGAGCGCGGCGCGGCGCGACACGAAGCGCGGCTTCGGCGCGGGGGCCGGCGCGCCGAGCTCGGGCTCGGACTTCGGCGTGGCCTCGGTGTTCGCGTTCGGTGCGGGCTGGCCGAGGAGCGGCGGGATCGCCGGCGCGGACAGCGACTGCGGCGCCGCGGCATCGACGGGCGAGGACACCGCTGGCACCGCGGGGGACGCGGAGGGCGCCGTCTCGGCGAGCGACGGATCGTGCGCGGCGGGAGTCGTCGGTGCGGGCGTCGCGGCGTTCGCGGCGGGCACGGCCGCAGTCGGTGCGACGTTCGCGCTCGCCGCCTCGGCGTCGCTGGCCTTGCGCAGGAACTGCATGTTGACCCACGCCTCGGCGTTCGCCGGCAACGCCACCTTGTAGACCGACTCGCGCTCGCCCGCGACGGTGCCGCTCACGGCGAGCGTGGTGCCCGCCTCGACGGTGCCGATCTGCTTCCAGCTCTTGTCGGGCGCGCCGCCCGCGTCGATGTTCGGGGCGCGCAGCTCGGTGCGCGCGGAGACCGTGGCGCTGGTGCCGTCGGCCGAGAGCGTCACGCGTCGGTCGGCGGGGACGAGGCCGTAGGCGCCGGCGAACGGCGAGCCCTGCGGCTCGACGCGCGCCCAGCCGAACTCCTCGCGGAGCACGCGCACGACGTCGCCGTTGCGCAGCTTGCCGAACGCGTACGCGCTCTGCGCGCTCGGGCCCGAGCGCACGTTCACGGTGGTGCCCGTGACGACCGCCCAGTACGGGGCATCGGCCGTCGCGGTCGCCTGGGCCGCGAGCGATTCGCTCGAGAGGTGCGGGAGGGTGAGCAGGGACGCGGTGACCAGCATCATGCCGGCGGCGCCCCGCATCCGTGCGGGTGTGCTTCCATGCAGCATGCCGGGAGGATACCGGACCGCGATATCATTGGGAAGATGCGCGAGGCCGCCAATCCCACGATTTCGCCCGCGCTGAACCGGGCCCTCGGCCTGCACGGCGGCCGTCCCGGAGCGCGATCGGCCGTGCGCTTGGCGGTGCCGGCCCTCGCGAGCGTCCTGACGCTGGCCGGCTGCCAGGACGCCCTCCGGAGCGATGCCGACGCCGAGCTCCAGCGCTCCCTCGACGCGACCCTCGCCCGGGAGGCATCGAGCGCCAGCCTGGCGGGTCGCCCTCGGGACATCCAGTCCGATCGGCTGTCCGACCCGCTGCTGGCGGAACTTGCGTCCCGGCAGGAACAGCTCGATGCCTTGGGCCCCCAATCGGACGATGCCGGCATCGGCCTCGACGTCGGCCCCGACCTCGACGGGGCCCGCCCGCGCGAGGTCGTCCTGACCCTGCAGCAGGCCATCGCGTCGACCGTCCAGAACAACCTCGGCGTCCAGCAGGCCCGGCTCGAGGAGGCGATGAGCCAGGCCGACATCATCCGTGCCGAGGCGGTCTTCGACGCCGTCCTCTTCTCGAACGGCGGGTACCGCCGCAGCAACATCCCGCAGCCGACGCTCGACCTCGGCGGCGGGGGAAGCCTGCCGCTGAACCCGACCGCCGACCAGAGCATCTGGAACCTGCAGGCGGGCGTCGAGCAGAAGTTCGCCACGGGCGCAAGCCTCCTCGTGTCCACCAAGATGCAGGGGCAGGAGTTCGTGGACGCGGGCGACAACGTGAGCCCCAATCCCTCGGTCCTGAACTCGGTGAACCTGACGCTGAGCCAGCCGCTCCTCCGCAACTTCGGCACCGACGTCAACCTCGCGAGCCTGCGCATCGCGCGCAACCAGGACCGCCGCGCGCTGCAGGGCGTGCGACAGGCGCTGCTCGCGGCGGTGGTGCGGACCGAGTCGCTCTACTGGCAGGTCTACGTGGCCCGGCAGCGGCTCGTGAGCAGCCGGTGGCTGCTCGAGGTCGGCGAGCGCGTGCGCACGCTGCTCGACCGTCGCCGCGCCTACGACACGTCGCTCGCGCAGTACGCGGACGCCGTGTCGAAGGTCGAGGACCGCCGCGCCTCCGTGATCCGCGCGGAGCGCGACCTGCAGCGCGCGGTGAACGAGCTCAAGCGCTCGATGAACGATCCGCGGCTCCCGGTCGGCGGGGCCGAGACGATCGTGACCGTCGACGTGCCGGTCGACCAGGCGCTGCGCTACAGCACGGCCGACGCGTTCGCCACGGCCGTCGCGCAGAACCCGCAGGTCGCGTCGGCGCTCCTCTCCATCGACGACTCGTCGATCGGCGTGGACGTCGCGGACAACGGGCGGCTCCCGCAGCTTGACCTGCAGGCGAGCGGCGCGCTCTACGGGCTCGCCGCGGGCTTCGGCGACTCGTGGCAGCAGCTCGGCGACGACGACTACATCGAGTGGGCCGTGGGCGCCACGTTCCGCCAGCCGATCGGCAACCGCGCCGCCGAGGCCGACTTCCGCAGGGCGCGCCTGGCCCGCTCGCGCGCCGTGATCCTCTACAAGTCCGCGGTGCAGTCGGCGGTGCTCGACGTGCGCAACGCGCTTCAGGACGCCTCGGCCGCGTTCCGGCTCATCGGCCAGACGCGCGCGCAGCGCCTCGCGGCCGCGGAGAACATGCGGGCCCTCGACATCGACGAGGAGAACATCCCGCAGCTGACGCCCGAGTTCCTGGCGCTCAAGTTCTTCCGGCAGGACGGGCTCGCCATCGCGCAGGTCGCGGAGGCGGTCGCCCTCGCGGACTACAACGTGGCGATCGCGAACCTGTACGCGGCGATGGGCACCGCGCTCGAGCGCAACCGCATCGAGCTGAAGGTGGTCGACGCGCAGCCGTCGAGCTGAACGATGCCGACGATCCTCGAGCCGTCCGTCACCGCGATCGAGGTCGCCGCGCAGGCCATGCGCGAGGGCCGCGCCGTGGCGTTCCCCACCGAGACGGTCTACGGGCTCGGCGCGCTCACGCTCGACCCGCGCGGCATCGCCGAGGTCTATCGCCTGAAGTGGCGGCCGTCCAACAACCCGCTCATCGCGCACGTGCTCGACGCGCGCGGGGCGCGGAGCGTGGTGGACGCGTGGGACACCCGCTGCGACGAGCTCGCGTCGCGCCTGTGGCCCGGTCCGCTGACCCTCGTGCTCCCGAGGCGCTCGCTCGTTCCTGACGCCGCCGTCGGCGGCCGTTCCACCATCGCCGTGCGTTCCCCGAGCCACCCCGTGGCGCGCCGCCTGCTCGAGGAGCTCGGCGGCGCCGCCGTGAGCGCGCCCAGCGCCAACCGCTCGGGCCACGTCAGCCCCACGCAGGCGCGGCACGTGGCCGAGGACTTCGCCGTCGAGGAGGACCTGGTGATCCTCGACGGCGGCCGCAGCGAGCTCGGGCTCGAGAGCACCGTGGTCGACCTCACCGGCCCGCGCCCGGTGCTCCTGCGCCCCGGCACCGTGACGCTCGAGGCGCTTCGCGACATCCTCGGCGAGGTCGACGCTCCGCAGATCGAGGAGCAGGGCCCGAGCCCCGGCACCGCGGCGCGCCATTACGCGCCGCGAACCCCCGCAGTGCTCATCCCGGTGGGCGGCGTGCGTGCGGATCTCGCCTCGGAGCAGCGGCCGTGCGCGGTGCTCTGCTTCGACACGTCGCACGTCGCGAGCCCCCACACGGCGATCGCGATGCCCCGAGACGCGCGGCTCTACGCGAGCGCGCTGTACGACGCGCTGCGCTCCGCCGACGGGCTCGGCTGCGCGAAGATCGTGGTGGAGTCGCCGCCCTCGAGCGACGGGCTGTGGCGCGCGGTGGTCGACCGGCTCCGCCGGGCGACGGCGTGAGCGGCCCGGTGCCCCGGCGGGCGCACCCGCGCACCGCGCTCACCGCATCGGGATCTTGACGCCCAGCCGCGTCGCGCAGTCCTGCGCGATCTCGTAGCCCGCGTCGGCGTGGCGGAACACGCCCATCATCGGGTCGTTCGTGAGGACGCGCTCGAGCCGTCGTGCGGCCTCGGGCGTGCCGTCCGCGACGATCACCTGTCCCGCGTGCTGGCTGAAGCCGATCCCGACGCCGCCGCCGTGGTGGAAGCTGGTCCAGCTCGCGCCGCTCGCGATGTTCACCGCGAAGTTGAGGATCGCCCAGTCGCTCACCGCGTCGGTGCCGTCCTTCATGGCCTCGGTCTCGCGGTTCGGGCTCGCGACGCTCCCGCAGTCGAGGTGGTCGCGGCCGATCACGATCGGCGCCTTGACCTTGCCCTGCGCGACCAGCTCGTTGAACCTCAGCCCCGCGCGGTGGCGCTCGCCGAGGCCCAGCCAGCAGATGCGCGCGGGGAGCCCCTGGAACGCGACGCGCTCCTGCGCCATCCGGATCCACCGGCGCAGGCCCACGTCGTCCGGGAAGAGCTCGAGCACCGCCTCGTCGGTGACGCGGATGTCCTCGGGGTCGCCCGAGAGCGCCACCCACCGGAACGGGCCGCGTCCCGTGCAGAACTGCGGCCGGATGTACTCCGGCACGAAGCCCGGGAACGCGAACGCGTCGGCGAACCCCTGGTCGAGGGCGCGCTGGCCTGGCTGCCGCTGTAGCGGTTGGCCTGCTCGCCGTGGTCGTGCCCGGCGCTGCCCACGCGGCCGCGCCTGCGAACGAGGTGTTCTACCCCGCCGGGCAGGAGCCGAAGCCCGAGGTGAAGCCGGAGTCGAAGCCCGAGTCGAACCCGGACGCCGAGCCCGCGGCTCCCGCCAACGACACGGACCTGGCTGCCTTGAACGACCGTGACCGCGAGGCCGCGCATGCGCGTGGCAGCCGTATGGCCGTCGACCTGATGGGCTTCATGCCGAGCCTGTACCAGGGCAAGTGGTTCATGCCGGGCAAGGAGGATGTGCGCCGCTGCATCCTCAATCGCGAGAGCAACTTCAACTACCGCGCTACGAGCGGGGTCTACCACGGCGCCTACCAGATGAGTTCCGCCCTGGCCCGTGGTGCGACGT
>CAYSFS010000108.1:0-8894 GCA_964430235.1 uncultured Chitinophaga sp.
CGTACGCCCAGTCGTGCACGATGAACGAGCCCGCGGCCTGGTTCACGCTGACGCGCACCCAGCCGTAGTACAGGTTCGCGCCGCTGGCGAACGAGAGGCCGAGGTAGGCGTTCGTCGCGTTGTTGAACTGCGCGTTCGGGTTCGCGGCTCCGTAGGCCATCGAGCCGAAGAACGACGGCCCGACGCTCGTCGAGTCGATGCTGAATCCCGCGGTGAGCGCGCTCACGTAGCTGTAGCCCGCGGTGAACGACACCAGCTTGCCGGGGAAGAAGTTCACGGTGGCGCCCATGTAGCTGGCGCCTCCGAACACGTAGTTCTTGAGGAGCAGGTCGCCATACGCATCGCCGTCGAGGTTCAGGTTCAGCGAGCTGAACTGGCCGATCGAGAGGTCCTGCACGCCCGAGTACACGATCGACGCATCGGCCGAGGCAGCCGTCGCGGCCGCGGCACCCGCGGCGAGGGCGTACGAGGCGCGGAGGGAGCGGACGGCGTCATTGGACGCAGGGGCGCGGGTCTCGGACATGTCGTGACGGCTCCGGGAAAGGGTTCAGGCGCGGCAAGGGAGGCCGCGGGAGGGAAGCATGCAAGAATGACCGAATCCCGGGCGCGGTCAAGCGTGACTCACGCGGATTCCCGTGCATACTGTTCCGACCAGGACGCCGCACCATATGCTGATAACCGCTTTGGGCTGGCCCCGATCCCAGGACTGCCGATCCATGAAGACCTTCCTCGCTGCCGCCATCGCCGCCGTCGCCACGTGGCTTGCCGCCCCGTCGAACGCCCAGGTGCTCTTCGAGACCGGCAGCGACAACGGATTCTTCACCCCGTTCAACGCCGCCAATGCCGCCACGGTCAAGTACGGCGACAGCGGATGGCTCGGCAACGGCCCCGGCTCGCCGCCGGTCGCGCTCGGCCGCATCACGCTGTACCTCGCCACGTTCGGCGGCAACGGGCTCGACTCCGGCACGACCGACATCGAGTTCACGCTCAACGACGGCGATCCCTCCGGCCTCGTCTTCGGCTCGGGCGCGGTCCTCTACAGCACCGTCGTCACCGACGTGAAGCTGCCGCCGTCGACGTCGCTCGAGGCGTCATTCTTCGCGGTCACGATCGACCTGCCCGGCGTGTCGACCACCGGCAACTTCAACAACGTGGGGTGGTCCGTCAAGCTGCGCAACTTCAACTACTCCGGCAGCTTCGGCTTCCAGGTGGCCACGTGCAACGCGCAGTACGTCGGCTTCTACACGAACAACGCGTCGTTCTTCAACGGCACCTCGTGGAGCCTCTTCGCGTTCGGCCCCAACGCGTGCACGCAGATCGCGCAGTTCGCGGCCATCATCGAGGCGCCGCAGCCGGTCGCGTGCCCGGCGGACCTCAACGGCGACGGCAGCGTCGACGGACAGGACCTCGGGATCCTGCTCGGCGCCTGGGGACCGTGCGCGACGTCCGACTGCCCGGCGGACCTCAACCTCGACGGCGCGGTGAACGGCCAGGACCTCGGGATCCTGCTCGGCGCCTGGGGACCGTGCGCCTGAACGAGACGATCGCGGGCTGAGCCGCGCCCGACGGGCCGCCGGCGGGCCACTCGATCCCGACCGTCGCGCTCGCGTCGCGAACCCGCACCTCGGCGACGTGCGTCGCGGATGCGGGCACGCCCTCCTCGCCGCGCCACGCGCCGATCGGGCGCACCGCCACGTGCACCTGCGAGGCGCGCGGCCCGCGCTCGACCTCGCGCACCCACGACGCCAGCGCGTCGTCCACCATCGCCGCCGCGCCCGACGCGCCCGTGCCCTCGCCCGCGCGCCCCACCGCCCCCCGCACCCACTCCGCCACCGCGCCCGCCTCGGCCTCGCGCCGCTGCGACGCCCCGCGCCCGATGAGGACGGCCGCCACGGCCACCGTCGCCGAGAGCACCAGCGCGCGCGGCCGGATTCGTCGCCAGAACCGTGTCATCGCGGTTTGAGCGTACCCTGCGGCGTTCCATGCCCATCGCCTCGGTCACCAACGTCCGCCACGGGTTCGGCACGCACATCGTGCTCGACGGCGCCACCGTGTCGATCGAGCCCGGGGAGAAGGTGGGCCTGGTCGGCCGCAACGGCGGCGGCAAGAGCACGCTGATGAAGCTGATCGCCGGCATGTGGCAGCCGGACTTCGGCTCGGTGTCGCTCGCACGCGGCACGCGCGTGGGCTACCTGTCGCAGGACCCGAGGCTCGAGCCCACCGACACCCTGCGTCACGCGGCAGGCCGCGCCTTCGAGCGGCTCGACCAGCTCCACCGCGAGATGGAGTCGCTCTACGAAGAGATGGCCAGGCCCGGAGCCGACGTCGACGCGCTCATGAAGCGCCAGGCGAAGGTCGAGGAGGAGATGGAGCGCGCGGGCGGCTACGCGATCGACCACCGGATCGACGAGACGCTCCACGGCCTCGGCTTCACCGACGACCAGTTCGGGATCCTCGTGAGCAAGATGTCCGGCGGGCAGCGCGCGCGCGTGGGGCTCGCGCGGCTCCTCCTCGAGCAGCCCGACCTCCTGCTCCTCGACGAGCCCACGAACCACCTCGACATCGAGGGCCGCCGATGGCTCGAGCGCTTCCTCGGCGAGGAGTACCCCGGCGCCGTGGTCCTCGTGAGCCACGACCGCCGCCTGCTCGACCGCGTGGTGCACCGCATCATCGAGGTCGACCAGGGACGCATCCGCGAGTACCCGGGAAACTACGCCGACTTCATCGAGCTGCGCCGCGAGCGCATGCTCACCAGCCAGCGCAACCACGAGAAGCAGCTCGACAAGATCCGCGCCGAGGAGCAGTACATCATGCGCTACAAGGCGGGCCAGCGCGCGAAGCAGGCGCGCGGACGCGCCACGCGCCTGGAGCGCTTCAAGCAGGACGAGCTGGTCGAGCACCAGGCCGAGCTCGAGGTGATGCGCCTGGAGCTGCCGAAGGCCCCGCGCGTCGGCGACCACGTGCTGCGGTGCGAGGGCGTCGCGAAGTCCTACGGCGACCGCACGCTCTTCAGCGACCTCGAGCTCGCGATCAAGCCGATGGACCGCATCGGCATCGTCGGGCCCAACGGCGCCGGCAAGACGACGCTGGTGCGCGCGCTGCTCGGCGACCTCGCGCCCGACGGCGGCGAGGTGAAGGTGAGCCCGCAGATCAAGGTGGGGTACTTCCGGCAGACGCAGGAGCACATCGACCCCATGCTCACGGTGTGGGAGTACCTGCAGCGCGTCATCGCGTCCAACGAGGGCGGCCTGCGGGCGAGCGAGCAGCAGGCGCGGAACCTCGCGGGCGCGTTCCTCTTCTCCGGCAGCGAGCAGGAGAAGTGCGTCGGCAACCTCTCGGGCGGCGAGCGCGGCCGCATGGTGATCGCGGGGCTCGTGAGCGCCGCGAACAACCTGATCGTGCTCGACGAGCCGACGAACCACCTCGACATCCCGAGCGCCGAGCGGCTCGAGGCCGCGCTCGCCACCGCTCCCGAGGACGGCGGCTACGACGGCGCGCTCATCCTCATCAGCCACGACCGCGCGCTGCTCGCGTCCTGCTGCGACCGGCTCGTGATCCTCGACGGCCACGGCGGCGTGCGGCTCTTCGACGGCAACTGGGACGAATGGGAGGCGAAGGAGGCCGAGGAGCGCTCCGCGCGAGAGTCGGGCGCGCGCTCGGCGGCCGCGCGCAAGGCGTCCGGCAACGCGAAGCCGGCCGCGCCCGCTGCGAGGCCGGCGGCCGCGCAGCCGGGCGCGAAGCCCGCGGGAGCGCCGTCGCGGGGCGGCAAGGGCGGCGGCCGGCCCGCGATGACGGTCGAGCAGATCGAGGCGCGAATCACCGAGATCGAGCGCCGCACGCGCGAGATCGACGAACAGATGCTCGACCCGAAGGTCTACGCCGACGCGAAGCGCTCGAGGCAGCTCACGCAGGAACGTGAACGGCTCCAGCAGGAGCTGGAGCCGCTCGAGTTCGAATTGAGCAATCGCGCGGGCTGAGGCCCGGGGCGCGGCGCGCGCGGGCCCGGGGCCCGCCGCCCCCCGTCAGCCGCTCATCACCTCGTTGCCCGCGCCGTCCACCAGGACGAGCCGCTGCGTGCGGAGCGCCTGGGGATCGATGCCCGACGGGCCCAGCGCGGCCACGTGGCCCCACACGTCCGAGCGCGCGACGAACGTGGAAACGGCGGTGCGCGCGCCGGTGTCGTCGATGGCGAGCAGCGTGTACGTGGTGCCGGGGCGCAGCCCGACGGTGAGGAGGAACGCGCTCTTGGCGCCCGCGTCGACCGCGAGCGTGACCGTGCCGCCGTTGGCGCCCGCCGGGCTCGCGAGCCCGCGGCGGAAGTCGGCGCCCTCGATGGTGGCGATGGCGCCGGGGTGGTCGAGGGCCTCGTTGATCTCGCGCGCCGACGCGGTGCCGAGCGCAAGCTCGGTGATGCGCGCGGCGAGCCCCTGCACGGACACCTGGAAGACCAGCGCCGCGACCAGGCCCGCCACCAGCGCGAACGCCGCGGCGCGCCAGGCGCGCGAGCTGCGGCTGAAGCGGTCGACGTCGGTGCGAAGGGTCGCAAGCTCCATCGCCTGGGCCATCAGGTCCTGGGCGTCGATGGAACCCACCGTGCGGCGGGCGGAGCGCACGCCCGCGCGGCCGATGTGCGCGATCGGCGCGAGCTTCGCCTCATGGGCCTCGACCTCGGTCATCACGCGCGCGAGGGTGCGCGCCTTGAGGTCCGCCGAAGGCTCCTCGGACGAGAGCAGCGACGGATCGGCCGCGACCTCGGCCTGCAGCCGACGCAGCTCCGCCTGCACGCCCGGCACGGCGTCACGGAACGCGCGGTCGAACTGGGCCGCGTCGCCGGCGTCAAGCATGCCGAGCGCGTCGAGCACCGCGTGCGTGCGAAGATCCTGCCCGGCGCTTGCGCCGGGTCGGTCCCCGAATGATTGTCCGTCGCTGAACTGCATCGAACCTCGCTTCCCTGCTCGTTGTTCGCGCCCGACCGCGGGGGTGTTGCATCAACCCGCGGTTCCACCCGCTTCGTGATGCTTATCGGACGACATTCGATCGCGCAGCCGCGCCAGTCCTCGACTGAGCGCACTCTTGACGGTTCCCAGGGGCGCCCCCAGCTGCTCGCTGACCTCCCGAAGCGTGAAGCCCTGGAGGTAGGTGCGCTCGATGACCACACGCTGCAATTCGGGAAGTTCGCCGATGCGGCGACGCAGGATCTCGACGTCATGCACGCCGCCGGGCTCCGGCGCCGGCTCGACGGTCGGTCCGAGGAACTCGGCGGCCCCATCAAGCCCAAGCTGCTCGGGGCGCGCCCCGCGGCGCCGCAGGCGGTCGATCAGGTGCCGGCGGGTGATGAGCATCACCCACGTGACCAACTTGGCGCGCGCGGGATCGAAGCGATCGGCGGTCTGCCACAGCCGGATGAAGGTCTCTTGCACCGCGTCGTCGGCCTCGGCGCGCGACGTCAGCACTTGGCGGGACGCCTTGAACACCAGCCCGATGAATCGGTCGTACAGCTCTCCCATGGCGACCTCGTCGCCCTGGGACACCCGCTGCATGAGGGCCCAATCCTGCTGGTCGGAAGCTTCCAACGCGGTGTCCTTGCGTGGCCGAGAATGCTGCGGCGGGGAAATCCCGCCCCGCAAATCATGCCCGAAACCCGCCTTCCTGCATCGCCAAACCAAGGAAATTCGTTCAGATTTCGCTTGAGGTTCCCATCCAGGGTGGCATCCTACGCAAACAGAGCACGATCCCCCGTGACCCGGTCCATCCTGGACCCGGCCGCGGCCTCGGGCGTGGCTCGATGACCAAGAGGCGGCCGATGACCCCACTCACGGGAGTCACAACCCCACGAGTGCGAGCCCGCTTGGCAGGGCCGCCTGTCGGGCGGCGCCCGGATCCGTGCGTGCGGATTGCCCCCCGCGGATTCACGATCGTCGAGCTGATCGTGTGCCTCGGCGTCATCACCGTGCTGTGCGGCATCCTGCTGCCCTCCCTGCGCGCCACGCGCGAGGCCGCGCGGCGCATGTCGTGCGCCTCGAACCAGCGCCAGATCGGGGCCGCGCTCTCGACGTACGCGATGGCCAACGACGACCTGCTCCCGCCCTCGGGGGCGTTGCGGCCGGGCGCGGTCCGCCCGTGGGAACTCATGGCGGCGCGCCATGCGCCCGGATCGTTCGAGCCCGTGGATGCCGACGGCGGCTGGGACGGCATCGGGTTGCTCGTGAAGGGCGGCTACCTCGGCGACGGATGCCAGTGCCTGCACTGCGCGAGCCACCACGGCGAGCATCCGTTCGAGCGGTACGCGGGCGCGTACGCCACGGACACCGCGCGCTCGCAGATCTACACGAACTACCACTACGCCGGCCACGTGCGCTATGAAGGCGCGGGGTCCGACATCCGGAACGCGCGCCGCGTGAGCCTGAACGACGGCCATGACGTGGTGCTGCTCTCGGACGGCCTCCGCACCCAGCTCGACTTCAACCACCGCGTGGGCCTGAACCGCATGTGGGCCGACCTCAGCGTCGAGTGGGTGGCCGACTCGCAGAACTCGCTGTTCGCGCAGCTGCCGCCGGATCCGTCGAACCTGCCGGGCGACGCCCAGCAGCGCTACGGCGAGATCTGGGAGACGATCAACGACCAGCGGACGCGGTGATCCCGCGCGCCACGATCCCCTGCTGCATCCGGTGCTCGCCGGTCGAGAGGTCGATCGTCCGGTAGCCGCGCCACGCGAGCGCGTCCGCCGCGAGCATCGCCTCGATGCGCAGCAGCGGCCACGGGCGCTCGAACGAGCCCAACCATCCGGACGATGCCCACGGCGGCGCCGCGCGCCCGAACCGCGCGAGCGCGCCCGAGACCAGGCCGCCCGGAGTCGCGTTGACGTCTCCCACCGTCACGTCGGGCACGCGGTCGCCGAGCACGCGCGCGAGCACGGACTCCAGCGCCGCCGCCGACGTCGCGCGCGCCATGCGAGGGTTCGACGGAAGGTCGACCGCGAGCACGCGCAGCGGCCCGAAGCCGTCGATCTCCACCACCGCCCACCCCACCCACACGAGCCCGACGCCGGGCGGGTGCTCCACCGCGAGCAGCTCGCACTCGGCGATCCGGTGGCGCGACACCACCGCGAACTGCCCGGTGTCGGCGACGTGCCAGCCGGCGGGCAACCACTCGCCCGCGACCACCGAGCGCGTCATCGAGCCCGGGTTCGAGAGGACGCAGACGTCGCCGAGGTGCGGGGCCAGCGCGCGCCCGCACTCAAGCGCCTCGCGGCCGGGCCACTGCGGGTTCCAGTGCGAGAGGACCACGTCCCCCGCACCGGGCTCGGCGGCCCACGGGCGCCAGCCGAACTCCCATCGCGCGGCCCGCGCGCCCGAGACGACGGCCGCGACCGCGGCGATCACGACGGCCGGGCGCCTCATCCGCGAATGCGGACGCAACGCGCGCCGCGCGGCCAGGCACGCGAGCGCCGCGGCGAGCACCATGAACGCCGGGACCCAGAAGAGGAACTGGCTCCACGTGAACCGGTCGCGCAGCGCCTGGCCCACGAGCCACGCCGCGAGCAGCGGAACGAGCAGCGCGACCGCCACGGCCGCGAGCGACTCCACCGCCGCCGCGCGGCGACGGCGGCTCATCGAGCCCCGGCCTCCGCGGGCCGGGGCGAGGCACGAAGCGTCGGCGCGATCGCGCGCACCGCCCGCTCGTGCAGCCCTCGCGCCGCGACCAGCACGCCCACGTTCGCCGCCAGCACGGCGCCGTGCCCGAAGTCGAGCGGCATGCCGCACGCGTCGGTCGCCTCGGCGCCGGCCTCGGCGGCCAGCAACGCGCCGGTCGCGTGGTCCCAGACCTGCTCCACCGCGCCGGTCGTGCGAGGCGTGCGCACCACGAGGTCCGCGTCGCCGCGCGCCACCAGCGCGTACTTGCACTGGCTGTCCATGCGGGTCTCCTCGATCGGGCCGATGGCGCGCACCAGCGGCTCGGTGCGGCCCACGGCCAGCGACCCGCCGCGGTTCAGCGAGCGTGCCCAGCGGATGCCGGGCCCGCGCCACGGTTCGACGCGCATCGACCGGAGCACCCGCCCCGTCGCGTCGCACTCGACCGCGCCGCCGCCGCGCACCGCGCCGTACAGCACGCCCGGGCCTTCCGCATGCACGCGCAGGTCGCCGGCGGGGCCCATGCGCGGGCACCCCATGACGGCGAGCGTCGCGTCGCGCCCCTCGATGCGCGCCAGGCACACCGAGCACTGCGCGCCGAGCACGAAGCCGCGCGTGCCGTCGATGGGGTCGATGGTCCAGTGCGGTTCGCCGGAACGCGCCTCGTCGCCGTCGATCAGCGCGAGCACCGCGGCCTCGTCCATCCACCCGAGCGCCGCGCGAACCGCGTCGACCACGGCGCGCACCGCGTCCGGGCGGCGCGCGGACGCGAGCCCCGCCGCGGACTCCTCCCCGAGGAGCGGCACGCGCCGGTCGCGGGCCGCGGCGCGCAGCCCTGCCACCACCACCGCCTGCACGGCGTAGTCGGCGGCCGTGACGGGCGATCCGTCCTTCTTCTCGATCGGCGGCACGACATCCAGCGTTGCACCGAGCGCCCGGACCACCGCAAGCGTGGGCGCCACCGCACGAAGGGCATCGCGCAGGTCGTCGGGCGTCGTCGCGGCGGCGGAGGGCGCGTGCATGGGCCCGGAATCGTAGGGTGGGCCGTGCGCTGCCAGAACGGCAGGCGTTCCCCGGGCCCGCGCCGAAGGGACAGGCCACGGCCGCCCTGGCCGGGGATCGGGGGGCACGCGCATTGGCACGCGGGTTGCACCCCATGGGGCATGAGCAACAAGTCCCCCATCATCGGCATCGACCTCGGCACCACGAACAGCGTGGTCGCCGTCATGGAAGGTGCCCAGCCCAAGGTCATCATCAACTCCC
>CAYSFS010000109.1:0-8860 GCA_964430235.1 uncultured Chitinophaga sp.
TTCATCCACCGCAGGAACGTGCTCTTGCCGCACCCGGACGGCCCGATGAACGCCGTGACGCGGCAGCGCGGGATCTCGAGCGAGATGCCCTTGAGCGCCTGGTAGTCGCCGTACCAGCCGTCGAACCCGTCGGCCCGGATGCACGTCTGTGCAGGGCCCGCGGCCTCCGCGCGCGCATGAGCGATCTCGGGCCGGCGCAGGGTGAGGTCGGGGCCCTTGGGCATGTCGGTGGGCGTGGTCATGGGGCTCAGTGGGTGGTCCGGAGGCGCTGGCGGATCACCACCGCCACCGCGTTGAAGGTGAGGAGCACGGCCAGCAGCACGATGATCGCCGCGGCGGCGAGCTCGTGGAACGCCTCGCCGGGGCGGTTCGCCCAGTTGTAGATCTGGAGCGGAAGCACCGTGAAGTCGCTCATGAGGTTCTGCGGCACCGAGCGGATGAAGAGCGGGACGCCCAGCACCAGGATGGGCGCGGCCTCGCCGATCGCGCGGCTCACGGCCAGGATCGCGCCGGTCATGACCATGGGCAGCGCCGCGGGAAGGGTGATGCTCCAGGTGGTCTGCCACTGCGTCGCGCCGAGGGCGAGCGCGCCCGCGCGCAGGCTGCGCGGAACCGCGCGCAGGGCCTCCTGGCTCGAGACGATGACGATCGGCAGCACCACCAGCATGAGCGTGAGGCCGCCCGCGAGGACGCCGTTGCCGAACGGGAGCTTCAGGTACAGGAAGCCCTCGGGGTCGCCGATCTCGATCGGCGCGTCGGCGCTCGCCGCCCCGAAGAGCCGCGCGAACGCGGTGAGGCCGAGGATGCCGTAGACGATGCTCGGCACGCCGGCGAGGTTCGAGATGTTGAGCTTGATGAAGGACGTCAGCCGCGAGGGACGCGCGAACTCCTCGAGCCACAGCGCGGTGCCCACGCCGATGGGCAGCGCCGTGAGCGCGCAGATGGCGCACACCCACACGCTCCCCCAGAGCGCCGCCTTGACGCCGGCCTCGGCGGGCTTGCGGCTGGCGTAGTTCGTGAGGAACTCGGCACCGAGGCGCCCGTGCCCGTCGCGCCACACCGAGACCAAGAGCACCCCCAGGATCACCACCGCGAGCGCCGTGAGCGCCAGGCACAGCACCAGGAACCCGCGGTCGACCGCGCGGCGCGCGCCCTGCGAGGACGGGGCCGCCGCGGCGACGAGCTGCGCCGGCGAGCGAACCGACGCGTGGCCGGCGGCGTGCGCGGGCACGGTGGGCGGGGGCGCCATCAGTCGTACTCCTCGCGGAAGCGGCGCAGGACCAGGTTGCCGACGAGCGTGAGCCCGAGCGTCACCACGAAGAGCACGGTCGCCACGGCGTAGCTCGAGCGGTACTCGACGCCCGTCGCGGGCGCGTCGCCGAGGAAGATCTGCACCATGTACGCGGTCATGGTCTGGACCTCGGCCGTCGGGCTGAGGGTCATCGCGGCCATGCCGCCCGCCGCGAGCGCCACGATCATGGTCTCGCCGATCGCGCGCGTGACCGCGAGCAGCCAGCTCGCCATGATGCCGCTGAGGGCGGCGGGCACCACCACCCGCACGCTCACGTCGAAGCGCGTCCCGCCGAGGGCGTAGGCCGCGTCGCGCAGGCTTCGCGGCACCGCGCGGAGCGCGTCCTCCGAGAGGCTGGCCACGATGGGAAGGATCATGATCCCCACCGCGAGCCCCGCCCCGAGCGCGTTGAAGGTGCCGAAGCGATCGCTCACGTGGTCATGCAGGAACGGCGTGATCACCGTGAGCGCGAAGTAGCCGTAGACGACGGTGGGGATGCCCGCGAGCACCTCGAGCGCCGGCTTCACCAGGGCGCGCACGCGCGGGCGCGCGTACTCGCTGAGGTAGACGGCCGCGACGAGGCCCACCGGGAGCGCGAACGCGGCCGCGATCGCCGTGATCAGGAAGGTGCCGCACAGGAGCGGCCAGATCCCGAAGTGCTTGTCCGCGCCCAGGAGCGGCGCCCACGTGGTGCCGAACAGGAAGTCCGTCGCCGAGACGCCCGGCATCCCGAAGAATCGGACGGTCTCGGACGCGAGGATGCCGATGATGGTCGCCGTGGTCGCAACCGAGAGCAGGGCGCTCCCGAAGAGCGCGCCGCGGACGGCGCGCTCGCGCCGGTCGCGCGCGGCGGCCGAGCGCGGCGTCCCCCGGCGGCTCGCGGCCGCCGCTGCGCGCGCTGCGGAGGTGACGGTCGCGGCGGTCATGGTCAGCGGTAGGTCTCGGCGATCGGGCCGTGGCGCTCCTTGCCGTCGGGCCCGATCAGCTGGGTTCCGGTGCGCAGCGCCCTGAGGTTGGCCCTCGCGCGGTCGTAGACGGCCTGCGGCAGCTTCACGTAGCCGACCTCCTCGGCCAGCTCGCCCGCGTGATCGAGCATGAACTCGGCGAACGCCCGGCACCCGGGCCTCGCAAGCGAAGCCTTGCTGGCGTAGACGAAGAGCGGCCGCCCGAACGGCGCGTAGGTGCCGTCCTCGATCGACCCGTGCGTGGGCGCGACGGCCGCGCCCGTCTTCGGGTTGACCACCGGCACCGCGCGCACCTTCTTCGCGTTCTCGGTGAAGTACGCGTAGCCGAAGAACCCGATCGCGTTGCGCTCGCCGGCGACGCCGCGGACGAGGACGTTGTCCTCCTCGCTGACGCTCATGTCCGCGCGCATCGTGCCGTCCTTGCCCAGGACGACCTCCTTGAAGTAGTCGAACGTGCCGCTGTCGGTGCCGGGCGAGTAGACCTTGATCGGCTCGTCGGGCCAGGAGGGGTCGACGTCCTTCCAGCGCTTCGCGGCCGAGCTCGACAGGAAGATCGCCCGGAGCTGGTCGACCGTGACCTGCTTCGCCCAGTCGTTCGCGGGGTTGACCACGATGGTGAGCCCGTCGAACGCGACCGGCAGCTCGACGAACTCGACCGACTTCGACTTGCATGCCTCGACCTCGCCCGCCCGGATGGGGCGCGAGGCGCTGCTGAAGTCGGTCTCTCCGGCGCCGAAGCGCTTGAAGCCGCCGCCCGTGCCGGACTGTCCGACGGTCACCTTGGTCTTCGGGTTCTCCTTCGAGAACTCCTCGGCCACGGCCTCCACGAACGGGAAGACGGTGGACGAGCCGTCGACGCGGACGGTGCCCCCGGCATCGGGGGCAGCGGGTCGGGCGCCGAGGAGCGCGATCGGCACGAGGAGGGCGGCGAGGGCGATCCGGGCGGTGTTCATCGGGGGTGCTCGGTGGTCTCAGGCCGATCGGCGGTCGGCCGATGAGGGAAGTGTCCCCGAATCGGGCCCGGCGCGCATTTCGGGCGGAATCGGCAGGTTCCGGCCGCCCGTCATGTCGGCCAGCGGAAGCCGGATCCGGAACGTGCTCCCGTGGTCGGTGCCCGTCCGGCTCTCGACCTCGACGGTGCCTCCGTGCGCCATGGCCACGTGCTTGACGATCGCGAGCCCGAGGCCGGTGCCGCCCGAGTCGCGGCTGCGCGCGCGATCGACGCGGTAGAACCGCTCGAAGAGGCGCGCCCGGTGGATCTCGGGGATGCCGGGCCCGCGGTCGGTGACCGTGATGACCGCGTGGACGCCGTCCGCATGCGCGTCGATCGCGACCCGCGCGTCGGCGGGCCCGTACTTGACGGCGTTCGACGCGAGGTTGGCGACCGCATGGGCCAACAGGCCCGGGTTGCCGCTCACCCAGAGGTCGTGGTCGACCGCGACGTCGAGCATCACGCGCTTCTCCGAGGCCGCCGGCGCGGCCTGCTCGACCGCCTCGGCGACGAAGGCCGCGACGCGCACGGGCGTCGCGTCGAGCTCGGTGCGCGCGCCGGGGTCCTCGAGCGACGACAGGAGCAGCAGGTCGTCGATGATCGCGCCGAGGCGCGCGGCGCTGCGCGCGATGGTCTTCACGAACCGGTCGGCGTCGGCGCCGAGCTCGAACCCGTCGACGAGCGTCTCGGCGTAGCCGCGGATCGAGGTGATGGGCGTGCGCAGCTCGTGGCTCACGTTCGCGACGAACTCGGTGCGAAGCGCCTCGAGCCGCCGCAGCTCGGTGCGGTCCTCGAGCACCAGGAGCACCTGCGCGGTGCCCGCCGCGCGCGCAAGCGGCACCGCCGCGCACCGCGCGACGTGCGCGCCCGACGCGGACGAGAAGCGCAGCTCGGCGTCGGCGCGGCGGCCGGTCTCGCGCGCGCCCGAGATCAGGGCCTCGAGCTCCGGGCTGCGCGCGAACTCGACGATGAGGCGCCCCTCGACCGGGCGGTTCTCGGCGTCGAGCAGGCGCTGCGCCGCCGGGTTGATGGTCACGATGCGGTCGAGCCGATCGAGCGCGACGATCCCGACGGGCGCCGTCTCGACGATGGCGCGCAGCTCGGCCAGCGCGCTGTCGAGCCGAACCGCCTGGCCCGCGGCCGCGCGGGCGCCGCGCACCGGGTCCTGGTCGTTGCCTCCGAGGGTCCCGAGCGCGGCCGCGATGCGGCGGCGGTCGGCGGCGCGGCCGAACCACGTCGTCGCGAATCCCGCGCCGAGCGCGACCGCGGCGACGCACGCGACCGCGAACGGCACGAACCACGCCGACCCTGCCTCGGCTGCCTGCATCGGTTCCACGTTACTCCGCCGGCACCAGGCTCTCGGCGAACCGGTACCCGACGCCGCGGACCGTCTCGACGCACCCCGCGAGGTCGGCGAGCTTCTTGCGCAGCGCGGTCACGTGGACGTCGATGGTGCGGCTCGAGAGGACCACGTTTCGGCCGTGGACGGCGGCGATGATCTGGTCGCGGGTGCGCACGAACCCGGGGCGCTGGGCCAGGTGCGCCAGGATGCCGAACTCGGTGACGGTGAGGTCGATCACGTCGCCGCAGACGGTGACCACGTGACGGTCGGCGTCGATCACCAGCCGGCCGTCGAGGCGCTCGATGCGGTTGGTGGCGGCGGGGGCCGCCTCCTCGGAATTCCGCCGCATCACCGCGCGCACGCGGGCCATGAGGACGCGCGGGCTGAAGGGCTTCACGACGTAGTCGTCGGCGCCGATCTCGAGGCCGGCCACGACGTCCGATTCCTCGCCCTTGGCGGTGACCATGACCACCGGCACGTCCTTCGTCTCGGCCCACTGCTTCATGCGCCGGCAGACCTCCACGCCGCCGACGTCCGGCAGCATGAGGTCGAGCAGCACCAGGGCCGGAGGGTCCTTCTTCACCGCCTCGAGGGCGACCTTGCCGCTCGCCGCGGTCCGCGCCTCGTACCCCTCGCGTTCGCAGTGGAAGCGCATGAGCTCCGCGATGTCTGGTTCATCCTCGACGATGAGCACGCGTGGCTTGGACATCGCTTCTCGCAGGCTTTCTGGGCGGTCGGGCGTGATGGGATACGCGGAGGAAGTGTGCCTGAACCGGGTAAAGGAACCGTTAGGGTCCGGAATGTTCCGCGCGAACATGGATCCACGTGCCATCGACGGTGGCGGGCATCGGCGCGCCGGGACGCCCCGTGACGCGCGGCAGCGAGACCGGCACGCCGTCCTGCGCGAGGGCCCCGAGGACCGCCCACCCGGCGGCCTCGCGGGCCTCCGGGGGGAATCCGAACGCACCGCACCGATGCGTGGCGCAACCGGCCGCGCGGGCGATGGCTTCGACCAGCGGGCCGTGGCGGGTGCCGCCGCCCGCGAGCAGGACGTCGGAGGCGCCGTGGGCTCGCACCGCGCGGCCGATCACGGTGCCCACGGCCTCGGCGGCGGTCGCGAGGAGGTCGTCGGGGGCGAGGTGGGCGCGGGCGTCCGCGAGCCAGCCGAGGCATTCGTCGCCGGTGCCGAGGCTGCGCGCGCCGGCGGCCGAGGCGAGGCGCGCGGCGAGCGCGGCGGTGCGTTCCGGGTGCGCGCGCCCTCGCGCGGCCGCCCCTCCGTCGGCGTCGAACGGGGCGTCGAGCACCATGCGCGCGGCCGCGTCGAGCAGCTGGTTGCATGCGCACACGTCGGCGCCGTGGATGGCGGCCACGGCGCCGGGCGCGCCGTCGTCGGAGGGCAGGAACGTGACGTTCGCGAAGCCGCCGAGGTTGACGACCGCGCGCGGCGCGCGCGCGCGGAAGAGCACCCAGTCGGCCAGCGGCGTGAGCGGCGCGCCCTGGCCGCCGTGCGCAAGGTCGTTGCCCCGGAGGTCGAAGACCACGTCGCAGCCGAGCTCGCGCGCCAGCGGGTGCGCGTTCACGAGCTGCCAGCTCGCCGGCGGGCGATGGAAGACGGTCTGTCCGTGGATCGACGCGAGGTCGGGCGCGGGCAGGGCGGCGCCGTCGAGGAACGCGCGCGCCTCCGAGGCGTGGAAGTCGCCGAAGTCGAGCGCGAGCGCGGCGAGGTCGCCGGCCGTCGTCGGGCGCTGCTCGGCCGCGGCGCGCAGGCGCGCGGCGAGCGGGCCGAGCCCCGACGACCGGTGCGCCACGAGCGCGGCGCGCATCGCGAGGCCGGTGCCCTCGACCCGGACGAGCGCGAGGTCGATGCCGTCGATGCTGGTGCCGGTCATCGCACCGAGGACGTGGCGCACGCGCGTCATGCGGGGATCGTCGCAGCGCGGGGCGGGGCGGTCAAGGGGACGTCCCGGTTCCCCTACACTTGCCCGGATGCCTCGTTCGCTCGTGACCGGCGGCGCCGGATTCCTCGGCTCGCACCTCTGCGACTCGCTGCTCGCGAGCGGGCACGAGGTCACCTGCCTCGACAACCTCTTCACCGGCAGCCGGAACAACATCAGGCACCTCGAGGGCGTGCGCGGGTTCCGGTTCGTGGAGCACGACGTCGTCGAGCCTTTCGACCTTGCGTGCGACCTCATCTGGAACCTCGCGTGCCCCGCGGCGCCCGGCCATTACCGCTACGACCCGGTCAAGACGCTGATGACGTCGGTGCTGGGCGTGCACCACTGCCTGGAACTCGCGCGGCGCACGGGGGCGCGCGTGTTCCATGCCTCCACGAGCGAGGTGTACGGCGACCCGGACGTGCACCCGCAGCCCGAGTCGTACCGCGGCAACGTGAACCCGATCGGCCCGCGCGCGTGCTACGACGAGGGCAAGCGCGCCGCCGAGACGCTGTGCTTCGACCACCGCAGGATGCACGGAACCTCCATCCGCGTGGTCCGGATCTTCAACACCTACGGCCCGCGCATGCATCCGTACGACGGGCGCGTGGTGAGCAACTTCATCCGCCAGTCGGTGATGGGCGAGCCGATGACCGTCTTCGGCGACGGGACGCAGACGCGGTCCTTCTGCTACGTCGACGACCTGGTCGCGGGCTTCCGGCGGCTGATGGACGCGCCCGAGCCGTTCACGGGGCCCGTGAACATGGGCAACCCGAACGAGTTCACGATGATCGAGCTCGCACGCGAGGTGGGGCGCGTGGTGGGCGCCGACGCGCGCATCGAGCACCGCCCCCTGCCGCAGGACGACCCGCTGCAGCGGCAGCCGGACATCGCGCTTGCGCGCACGGCGCTCGGGTGGGAACCCCGGGTGCAGCTGTCCGAGGGCATCGCGCGCACCGTGGCGTGGTTCCGGTCGATCGACCCGGCCGAATACCCGGCGCCGACGCCCAACGTGATGCAGCCCGAGGCGCAGGCGCGCTGAACGCAGATTTTCCGCCGGGTGTCGCAGGTGCTTCCCCGTGGGCAGCTACTGTCCGTTGCGTCAGGGATGCGTCGGGAGGGGTGGGGTGAAAAACCACCGAAAATCTCCCGAACATCCCTTGACAGGACCGATGGGTTTGGAGAACCTACCAAACACCGAACACAACGCGGAAGCACGCTGAAACCAGGCCCTGCAGCGTTCGCAGGCCAGTGCGCACGGAACCGCAGCACCCGCCGGACGGCCCCAGGCCCCGGCCACGACCGATGGAGCGACCGACCATGGCAACCTCGAACACCACCCCGACCACCCCGACCGCCAACGGAACCCCCGCCCGCACCCCCGCCGCCGCTCCGTCGGCCGGCGCGCCCGCGCGTCCGGGCACGGCGGCCCCGGTGCCGGCCAACTCTGCGAAGATGGCCTCCATGCCCAAGCCCACGGATGGAAAGTCGGCCGAGTCCCGCATCGACGTGAAGCCCGCGCCCGCGAAGCCGGCGGTGGACCCCGCCGCGCGCGCCGCGAAGACCAAGGCGCTCGAGGCCGCGGTCGGGCAGATCGAGAAGAACTTCGGCAAGGGCTCGATCATGCGGCTCGACAACGAGTCGGTGCCCGTGATCCCGTCGATCTCGAGCGGCGCGCTCAGCCTCGACCTCGCGCTCGGTGGAAAGGGCCTGCCGCGCGGCCGCATCATCGAGGTGTTCGGGCCCGAGAGCTCGGGCAAGACGACCCTGGCGCTCACCGTCATCTCCAACTGCCAGAAGCAGGGCGGCGTCGCGGCGTTCATCGACGCCGAGCACGCGCTCGACCCGTCGTGGGCCAAGCGCCTGGGCGTCAACCTCGACGAGATCCTCGTCTCGCAGCCGGACACCGGCGAGCAGGCGCTCGAGATCTGCGAGATGCTCGTGCGTTCCAACGCCGTCGACGTGATCGTCGTCGACTCGGTGGCGGCGCTCATCCCCCGCGCCGAGATCGAGGGCGAGATGGGCGACAGCCACGTCGGCCTGCAGGCGCGCCTCATGAGCCAGGCGCTCCGCAAGCTCACCGGCGCCATCGCCAAGAGCGAGTGCATCGTGATCTTCATCAACCAGCTGCGCGAGAAGATCGGCGTGATGTTCGGGTCCCCCGAGACGACCACGGGCGGCCGCGCGCTGAAGTTCTACTCCTCGGTGCGCATCGACATCCGGCGCATCGGCGCCATCAAGGACGGCGACCGCAACGTGGGCAACCGCGTGAAGGCGAAGGTCGTCAAGAACAAGATCGCGCCGCCGTTCCGCGAGGCCGAGTTCGACATCATGTTC